>NZ_JARVSL010000007.1:0-103040 GCF_030209215.1 Pseudomonas sp. efr-133-TYG-23
TCGACAACGGGAGTCACAATCCCGTGCTCTACCAACTGAGCTACGCCCACCATATAGCGCTACTTGTGCCAAAGCTGCCTAATGGCGCACCCGGCAGGACTCGAACCTGCGACCATCCGCTTAGAAGGCGGATGCTCTATCCAGCTGAGCTACGGGCGCC
Organism: Pseudomonas sp. efr-133-TYG-23; assembly: GCF_030209215.1. NCBI lineage: Bacteria > Pseudomonadati > Pseudomonadota > Gammaproteobacteria > Pseudomonadales > Pseudomonadaceae > Pseudomonas > Pseudomonas sp. efr-133-TYG-23. The sequence continues at coordinate 161 of NZ_JARVSL010000007.1, forward strand.
TTATTAATCTGTACTCTTGGAGGATTACAAACTAAATGCTTCCAGCCTTACAGAACAGTGATTCTGCTTGACCTTCTTAACCAGTGCTAGGCTGTGCCCGACAAGTGCGACGAATAGTATAGAGCGCTCTGAAACCCGTCAAATCTTTTTTGAAAAAAATTCATTTTATTTAAGGAGTTAGGGCAATTTGCAGACCAAGCGCCTTTGCCCTCACGTCTTGGCGTGCGAGAATGCGCGCACTTTTCTTCCCCCTCTCGATGGTTAATCACGCGTAATGACTGCACAACTTATCGACGGCAAATCAATCGCCGCCAGCCTGCGCCAGCAGATCGCCAAACGGGTCGCAGAGCGCAGCCAGCAAGGCCTGCGCACACCGGGACTCGCGGTGATCCTGGTCGGCAGCGATCCTGCGTCTCAGGTTTATGTCTCGCACAAGCGTAAAGACTGTGAAGAGGTCGGCTTTATTTCCAAGGCCTACGACCTGCCCGCGCAGACCACCCAGCAGGCCCTGACCGACCTGATCGACAGCCTCAACGAGGACCCGACGATAGACGGTGTGCTACTGCAACTGCCCCTGCCGGATCACCTGGACGCGTCCAAATTGCTTGAGCGCATTCGCCCGGACAAGGACGTCGACGGTTTCCATCCTTATAACGTCGGGCGCCTGGCACAGCGCATCCCGCTGCTGCGCCCCTGCACCCCCAAAGGCATCATGACCCTGCTGGAAAGCACCGGTGTCGACCTGTACGGTCTCGATGCCGTGGTGGTGGGCGCGTCGAACATCGTCGGTCGCCCGATGGCCATGGAGCTGTTGCTGGCCGGCTGCACCGTGACCGTGACCCATCGTTTCACCAAGGACCTCGCCGGCCACGTCGGACGCGCCGACCTGGTGGTGGTTGCCGCCGGCAAGCCGGGCCTGGTCAAAGGTGAGTGGATCAAAGAGGGTGCAATCGTTATCGACGTCGGCATCAATCGCCAGGAAGACGGCAAGCTGGTGGGCGACGTAGTCTACGACACCGCACTGCCCCGCGCCGGCTGGATCACGCCGGTGCCAGGCGGCGTCGGCCCGATGACTCGCGCCTGCCTGCTGGAAAATACCCTGTACGCCGCGGAAACCCTGCACGATTAATAACCGCATGTACTGAAGAAGCCCCGCCTTATCGCGGGGCTTTTTATTAGCCGGAATAAAACCTGTTTTTTCTTTGTTTTTAAGCACTTTCGTCTGGTTCTGTAAGAACATTCGACAGTTTCTGATCCATACTCCTAAAATGTAACGCCATTTATCAAAAACCCGTTTTCCTAACGGTATTTCTTACTTTTTAGCGAGTTCATCCGCGTGAAAATTCGTCTTTCCATCATCAGCCTATTTTTCGCATTCACAGGCACTATCGCGCACGCCGCCGAAACCGCCCTGGCGCCCCGCGATCCTTCCAAACTGCAAATCGCTTCCGGCAGCGCCATGCTGGTCGACTTGCAAACCAACAAAGTCATCTATGCCAGCAACCCCGACGTGGTGGTGCCCATTGCGTCTGTAAGCAAGCTGATGACCGGTCTGATCGTCCTCGAAGCCAAGCAAAACATGGACGAGTACATCGATATCAACATCACCGATACGCCAGAAATGAAAGGTGTGTTCTCCCGCGTGAAGATCGGCAGCGAAATGCCGCGCAAAGAAATGCTGCTGATCGCCCTGATGTCCTCGGAAAACCGTGCCGCCGCCAGCCTGGCCCACCACTATCCGGGCGGCTATTCGGCGTTTATCGCGGCAATGAACGCCAAGGCCAAGGCCCTCGGCATGACCAGCACCCACTATGTCGAACCCACTGGCCTGTCGATCCACAACGTATCCACCGCTCGCGACTTGAGCAAGCTGTTGGCCGCTGCGCGCAAGTACCCGATGCTGAGCCAGTTGAGCACCACCAAGGAAAAGACCGTAGCCTTCCGCAAGCCCAACTACACCCTGGGTTTCTCCAACACTGACCATCTGATCAACCGCGCCAACTGGGATATCAAGCTGACCAAGACCGGCTTCACCAACCAAGCCGGCCATTGCCTGGTGCTGGTGACCAGCATGGGCAACCGACCGGTGTCGCTGGTGATCCTCGATGCTTTCGGCAAGTACACCCACTTCGCCGACGCCAGCCGTATCCGCAGTTGGGTCGAGACCGGCAAGGGCGGCGCGGTGCCGGATGTCGCGTTGCGCTACAAAGCCGACAAAAACCTGAAAAACCGCGCGAATGCCGCCGAGGTCCGGCGCTGAATAACACCGAAGAACCGATGGGAGGGGCTCTGCGCCCTGCCCCCATTGTTATCGGTGATCCGCCAAGACTTTAAGCGCCTGCGCCGCCGCCCGCTCCTGCCCGGCCTGGGCCGTGGCATCGGCCGCCTCGCGCCAGCGCTGCGCATCCACATTGGCCGGCAACTGGCTCGGGCGCTGGGTGAGGATCGCCCAATGTCCGGCACTGGCCCATTTCGATTCAAAATCGCTGAAGCTCATCAATAGCCGCCGGTCCATGCCCGAGCGCAGTAACACCGTGCTCTTTTGCTGATTGAAGCCCACCACCACGACATACCGCGCATCGGACCAGAGCCCGCCGCCGAGGCGTGCCATCACCGGATAACCTGCGGCCACCTGCGCCAGCACGGCAGTCAACTTGGCCTCCAACGGGTACACCATCAGCCCATATTCGCGCGCCAATTGCGGCATCGTGCGCTCCAGGTTTGCCTCGCCGCCAGGCAAATGCAGCGGTTTATCCAGCAGCCCCGGTGTCATCACAATGCCTTGTTGCGACAGCATGCTGGCTAATGCAGCAGGGCCGCTTTGATAGACCTCGCTGCGAAAGGTCGGCACGCCATTGAGTTCGACCCGCTCAGGCAGGCCCGCTAGTTTTGAGGGGTGCCCGGCACACGCGGTGAGCCCCAAGGTGAAGGCCAGCAGCAGGGACGTTGGGAGATTCGACCGTAACCGCACTTTTCTACTCTCTTGATCAGACGTCGGTGAGGGCGCTGATCATAGCCCAATCACGTTTCTGTCGGGCCTGGATATAGCGAACTCGTTGGACAGACACGACCATTGGTCAATAGCAGGCAACCGCCAGGTAGCTAGACTGTCCATTGAGAAGACTGTGTGTGCCCCCTGCGGGGCGAAGGAGGCCCAAATGAGCCTTGCAACAACGATTTTCCTGTTGATCTGCGGTTGGCTGGCGGTAGCCGGCGCCATGTTGTGGGGGGTGTTGCGCATTACCCGCCGGCACCATCACCCCCACGTCAAACCCGCTAAGCCTCACAAAGCGGTGGTGCGTCACGCTTAACCAGGCATGCAATTGAAGTCCTGTGTCGTCGCCACTTCGTGACCTTGTGCATCCTTTAGGGTGGCGCGTACGGTCATCCCCAGGCTGGACTCCACCAAGGTGTAGTGCTCGCCCGCCTTGAAATGCTTGTAATGGACACGACCCTGGCAGTCTTGCTGATTGTCGTCACCGGGTTCGTCCTCGAACAGCGTCACGTCCAAGCGATGGTCCCCCGGTGTCACCTCGAAGAAGCGTCCGTCGTCCACGCGCTTGCCGTCTACACGTTCGGCCAGCAGGTCATTGGGCGCTTCCTCTTTAAGGCCGATCCAGGCCTCGCTCGGGTCCGCCTTGGGCATCGGCCCGGCACAGGCCGATAACAGCAATACGGCGCTCAGGGCGGGGATCAATAAAAACGGTTTAAGTGACATGGCAGCGCTCCTTGGATCGTACATTCGATGGGCTACAAGCTTGAGCAGCCGCTACGCCTGGAACAAATGAAAGCCTATGAAACGATCTTCAGCGCTTACCTAAATGTTCCTTCACCTGGCTGAAAGGTGCGTGTTAGGTGGGTCGGGCAAGACTGCCGGGGTTTGCAATCCTTGCTCTGTTGGAGATCCACGCATGCTCGGGCTGGTAAAGACCGCACTGCACAAGCCGTACACGTTTATCGTGCTGGCCATATTCATTTGCATCATCGGGCCGATGGCGGCCCTGCGCACACCCACCGATGTTTTTCCGGATATCGGCATTCCCGTAGTGGCTGTGGTCTGGCAATACAACGGTCTGTCGCCGGATGCTATGGCCGGTCGGGTGATCTACACCTACGAACGCTCCCTGAGCACCACCGTCAACGACATCGAACACATCGAGTCTCAATCGCTGCCCGGCATGGGCATCGTCAAGATTTTCTTCCAGCCTGGCGTGGATATCCGCACCGCCAACGCCCAGGTCACGGCGGTATCACAAACCGTGCTCAAGCAGATGCCGCCCGGCATCACGCCGCCGCTGATCCTCAACTACAGCGCCTCCACCGTGCCCATCCTGCAAATGGCGTTTTCCAGCCCGACACTGTCGGAAGCCAAGATCCGCGACCTGGTGCAGAACAATATCCGCCTGCCCCTCAGCGCCCTGCCCGGCCTGGCGATGCCGACCCCGATGGGCGGCAAGCAACGCCAGATCACCCTCGACCTCGACCCGCAGGCGCTGGCTGCCAAGAGCTTGTCGGCCCAGGACGTGGGCACGGCGCTGGCCTTGCAGAATCAAATCATTCCGGTAGGCACCGCCAAACTCGGCACCGACGAATACACAATCCTGCTCAATAACAGCCCCAAGGCCATCGATGAGCTGAACAACCTGCCGATCAAGACCGTCGACGGTGCGCTGATTACCATCGGCCAGGTCGCCCATGTGCGCGACGGTTCGCCGCCGCAGACCAATATCGTGCGCGTCGACGGCCATCGTGCGGTGCTGATGCCGGCGCTGAAAAACGGCAGTATCTCCACCCTGTCGATCATCGACGGCATCCGCCAGATGTTGCCGCGCATCGATGAAACCCTGCCACCGTCACTCAAGACTTCGCTGCTGGGCGACGCCTCGGTGTTCGTCAAGCAATCGGTGGGCAGCGTCGCCCAGGAAGGCATCATTGCTGCACTGCTGACCAGCGCGATGATCCTGCTGTTCCTCGGCAGTTGGCGCTCCACGCTGATCATTGCGGTATCGATTCCCCTGGCCGTGCTGTCAGCCATTGCGCTGCTGGCGGTTACCGGGCAAACCCTCAACGTCATGACCTTAGGCGGGCTGGCGTTGGCGGTGGGGATCCTGGTGGACGACGCCACGGTGACCATCGAAAACATCAATTGGCACCTGGAACAAGGCAAGGCGGTGAAGGCTGCGATTCTTGATGGCGCCGCGCAAATCGTCGGCCCGGCGTTCGTCTCGCTGCTGTGCATCTGCATCGTGTTCGTGCCGATGTTTCTGCTGCAAGGCATCGCCGGTTATCTGTTCCGGCCGATGGCGCTGGCGGTGATTTTTGCCATGGCCAGTTCGTTCATTCTGTCGCGCACCCTGGTGCCGACGCTGGCGATGTTTCTGCTCAAACCGCACACACCGGAACAGGGCGCAGGGCACCATCCCGAAGATGAATTCATCAACCACCATGAGGGCGAGCAGCACCAGAAGCCACGCAATGTCGCGCTGCAGGCCGTGCTGAATTTCCAACAAGGTTTCGAGCGCCACTTCTCGAATATCCGCGACACCTACCATGGTTTGCTGACACTGGCCCTGAGCAACCGCAAGCGCTTTATCGTGGGTTTTCTCGCCTGTGTACTCGCCTCGTTCCTGCTGTTGCCCAGCCTGGGCCAGGACTTTTTCCCGGCAACCGATGCCGGTGCGCTGGCCCTGCACGTGCGCCTGCCGCTGGGTACGCGCATCGAAGAAAGCGCCGCCGCCTTCGACCGCATCGAAGCGCGGATTCGCGAAATCATTCCCGCCGAAGAACTGGACACCGTCGTCGACAATATCGGCATTCCGCTGAGCGGCATCGATATGGCCTATAGCAGCAGCGGCACCATCGGGCCGCAGGATGGCGATATCCAAGTCACCCTGAAAAAACACCACGCGCCCACCGCCGACTATGTGAAAAAACTGCGTGAAGCCTTGCCGCAAAGCTTTCCCGGCAGCCACTTCGCATTCCTGCCGGCGGACATCAGCAGCCAGATCCTTAACTTCGGCGCGCCGGCGCCCCTGGACGTAAAAATTTCCGGGCGCAACGACGCTGAAAACCGCGCCTACGCGCTGGAGCTGGAACGCCGCCTGCAACACGTTCCGGGCATCGCCGATCTGCGCATCCAACAGTCCACCGGCTACCCGTCGTTACAGGTGAATGTCGACCGCCTGCGCGCCAACGGCCTGGGCATTACCGAGCGCGACGTAACCAACAGCATGGTCGCATCACTGGCCGGCAGTTCGCAGATTGCGCCGACGTTCTGGCTCAACCCGGCCAACGGTGTGTCCTATTCCATCGTCGCCGCCACCCCGCAATATCGGCTGGACAGCCTGCCGTCGCTGGAAGCCTTGCCAGTGACCGGCGCGAGCGGCCAGTCGCAGATCCTCGGCGGCGTGGCAAGCATCTCCCGCGTGCAAAGCCCGGCGGTGGTGACCCACTACAACATCGAACCAACCCTGGACCTATACGCCAATGTGCAAGGTCGCGACCTCGGCGGCGTGGCGCGTGACGTGCAAAAGGTGCTGGACGACACCGCGTCCATGCGCCCCAAAGGCGCAACGATCAGCCTGCATGGGCAGATCGATGCGCTGCATGAAGCTTTCAGTGGGCTGAGTTTTGGCCTGCTCGGCGCGGTGGTGCTGATCTATCTGCTGACCGTGGTCAACTTCCAGTCGTGGGTCGACCCGTTCGTGATCATCACCGCCCTGCCGGCGGCCTTGGCGGGGATCGTGTGGATGCTGTTTCTCAGCGGCACCTCATTGTCGGTGCCGGCCTTGACCGGCGCGATCCTGTGCATGGGCGTGGCCACCGCCAACTCGATCCTGGTGGTGAGTTTCTGCCGGGAACGCCTGGCCGAACACGGCGATGCCTTGAAAGCCGCACTGGAGGCTGGCTACACGCGTTTCCGGCCGGTGTGCATGACCGCCTTGGCGATGATCATCGGCATGCTGCCCCTGGCCCTGTCCGAGGAGCAGAACGCGCCCCTGGGCCGCGCCGTGATCGGCGGCCTGATTCTCGCCACCACCGCCACCCTGTTGTTTGTACCCGTGGTCTTCAGCCTGGTCCACGGTCGTCACCCTACTCGCGCCACTGCTGGAGAAACGCCCCATGTCGTCTGATCAAAAACCCTCGCGCAAGCGCCTGATGCTCCTGGGTGTCGGCGGCCTGACCCTGGCCGCCCTGTTGGTCGCCAACGGCTTGCATGCCCGTACGCTGCACGCACAGTCGGTCAGCGCCTGGACCCAGGCCGCTGCCATTCCCCATGTCAGCGTATTCCAACCGCAACACAATGCCGCCGGCGACACTCTGCGCCTGCCCGCGCACCTGGAAGCCTGGAGCACCGCACCGATTCATGCACGAGTCAGCGGTTACCTGAAGGACTGGAAGGTCGACATCGGCAGCCAGGTAAAGGCCGGGCAAGTGCTGGCCGAAATCGACAGCCCCGACCTCGATCAACAACTGGTCCAGGCCCATGCGCGATTGGTTCAGGAACAGGCGAACGCGCACCTTGCAGCGACCACCGCGACGCGCTGGCAAAACCTCTTGGCCAGCCATTCGGTATCGCGTCAGGAAGCCGATGAGAAAACCTCCAACGCGGCGGCGGCCAAGGCCAACGTCCAGGCCGCCGCTGCAGACGTTGCGCGGTTGTCGGCACTGCAAAGCTACAAGACCCTGCGCGCGCCGTTCGCCGGCACCATCACCGCACGCAATACCGATATCGGCCAGCTGATCAAGGCCGATACCGACAGCGATCCGGAGCTGTTCAACATTGCCGACACCCACCAGTTGCGCCTGTATGTACCGGTGCCGCAGAACTACGCCGCAGTGATCCATCCGGGCCTGGAAGCCGAGTTGAGCGTGCCCGAGCACCCCGGCATGCACTTCAAGGCGCGGTTGATCGGCGACTCCACCGCCATCGATCAGCGTTCCGGTACGCTGCTCGCGCAATTTGTCGCGGACAACCCCAACGGCGAACTGCTGCCCGGCGACTATGCCGAAGCCACCCTGCCGATCCCGGCGGACACCCATGGCGTGAGCATCCCCGCCAGCGCCCTGATCTTCCGCGCCCAAGGCACCCAGGTGGCGATGCTGGACGGGCACAATCATGTGCACCTGCAAAGCATCCATATCGGCCTGGACCTGGGCGATCGGCTGGTGATCGACCAGGGCCTCAACGCTGCCGACCGTGTAGTGGACAACCCGCCCGACGCCCTGCGGGAAGGCGACCCGGTACAACTGGCCGCCGCCGGAGGTGCACATGCGCCCAAGGCTTAAACCGCTCGCCGCGCTGGTGCTGCTGGGCTTGCAAGGCTGCTCCATGGCGCCCGGCTATACCACGCCGGCGCTGGAGTTGCCGGCCCATTACCGCGAACAGACCAGCACAGGCCCGTGGCATAGCGCACAACCCAACGACCAACTGGCAGCGCAGTGGTGGACGCTCTACCACGACGCGACGCTGGATCACCTGCAACAGCAACTGCTCCAGGCCAACCCGGACCTGGCGGCGGCGCTCGCGCACTTCGATGCGGCCCAGGCATATGCCAGCCAACTGCACGCGGGGCTGTTCCCACAGATCAACGCCAGCGCGCAACCGTTGCGCCAGCGGCAGTCGGATTCGCGGCCGTTGCGGGGGACTACACAACCGTCGGTGTACAACAGCAATACGGCGGGTTTTTCGTTGAGTTACGACCTGGATCTCTGGGGCAGAATCCGCAACCAGGTCGCCGCCGGTGACGCCCAGGCCCAGGCGTCCGGCGACGATCTAGCAGTGGCGCGCCTGAGCCTGCAACGCCAGTTGGCAACCTTGTACGTACAGCTCAATGGGTTGGATGCCCAGGCGCGCATCCTCAACAGCTCCCTGGAGGATTTCAGCCAAGCCTTGCAACTGACCCGCAGCCGCTACGAAGGTCAGATCGCCTCGGAGTTGGACCTGACCCGCGCCCAGAACCAACTGTCCGAAGCCCGCGCTCAACTTGATGACGTACGCGGGCAACGCAACCTCATCGAACATGCGCTCGCAGAATTGATCGGTGTAGCGGCCAGTGACTTCACCCTAGCGCCCACTGCGCAACTGATTGCCCTGCCGGCAATTCCCTCGCAACTGCCCAGCCAGCTGTTGCAACGCCGCCCAGATATCGCCGCAGCAGAGCGCCGGGTGTTTGCCGCCAACGCCAACATCGGCGTGGCCAAGGCGGCGTGGTATCCGGATTTCAGCTTGACCGGCTTGATCGGCGGGCAGACCCAAGGCGTTGGCAATCTGCTCTCGGCCGGCAATCGGTATTGGGCGTTGGGGCCGTTGGTGAACCTGCCGATCCTTGACGGTGGGCGCTTGAGCGCCAACGAACGCCAGGCCAAGGCCGAGTTCGAAGAGGCATCGGCGCAGTATCGCAGCCAGGTGTTGAAGGCCGTACGCGAGGTGGAAGACAACTTGGCGCAACTGCGGGACTTGCAGCAGCAAGCGCAGGATGAACAGGCGGCGGCGGACGCGGCGCAGCATACGCAATCATTGGCGATGAACAGCTATCAGGCAGGCGCCGTGAGTTACCTGGATGTGGTCACCGCGCAAACTGAGGCGTTGCAGGCGCAGCGGACATTGCAGGCAGTGCAGACACGCCAGTTGCAGGCGAGCGTCGGCTTGATCACCGCCCTGGGCGGCGGTTGGCAGCCTGGAGCTTGACCGGGGGCAAGCACAGCTCGGTGATGTCAGTTAATGATGCTGTGAATGAAATAAAGCCATCGGGGGCAAGCCCCCTCCCACATGGGTCCCGCGCCAGCCACACAATGCATGAACTCCGCAGAACCGCATGTGGGAGAGGGCTTGCCCCTGATGGCGGTGAATCAGCTAATAAAATATCGGATTCAAGCCGCCCTCCACACTAATCCAGTGTCAGACACATAATGTATAAGCGCCGCCGAACCAATGTGGGAGGGGGCTTGCCCCCGATGGTGGTGAATCAGCTACTGAAATACCGGGCTCAAGCCGCCCTCCACACTGATCCTGTGTCAGACACATAATGTATAAGCGCCACCGAACCAATGTGGGAGGGGGCTTGCCCCCGATGGTGGTGAATCAGCTACTGAAATACCGGGCTCAAGCCGCCCTCCACACTGATCCTGTGTCAGACACATAATGTATAAGCGCCACCGAACCAATGTGGGAGGGGGCTTGCCCCCGATGGTGGTGAATCAGCTACTGAAATATCGGGTTCAAGCCGCCCTCCACACTGATCCAGTGTCAGACACATAATGTATAAGCGCCGCCGAACCAATGTGGGAGGGGGCTTGCCCCCGATGGCGGTGAATCAGCTACTGAAATACCGGATTCAAGCCGCCCTCCACACTGATCCTGTGTCAGACACATAATGTATAAGCGCCGCCGAACCAATGTGGGAGGGGGCTTGCCCCCGATGGCGGCCTTCCAGACACATCCTGCCAAAAGCCTGCCCCTCAGCCTCCTGCTTACCAATCTAGCCTCTCAAAGCACATCTAAAGAGGGGCCAGGGAATGGCAGATCTACCCGCTTCACACCGCCTGCGCATAGGCCGCTTCAGCGAGCCGGGCCGCATCTACCTCATTACCACCAATACCCACGAACGCGTACCGATATTCAGCCATTTCCACCTCGGTCGCCTGGTGGTCTGGCAATTTCGCTTAGCCCAGTACCAAGGGCTGGCCAACTCTCTGGCATGGGTGATCATGCCGGACCATTTCCATTGGTTGCTTGAACTGAAAAAAGGCTCGCTGGCGGACTTGATGTGCCAGGTGAAGTCAAAAAGCACCAGGACCGTCAATGGCCTGAGTGGTCGCAAGGGCCGGCTCTGGCAAGAGAGCTTTCATGATCGGGCCCTTCGCAAGGACGATGACTTGGTAAAAATGGCCCGGTATGTGGTGGCTAATCCATTGCGAGCGGGTCTGGTCGAGCGGATTGGCGACTACCCACTGTGGGATGCGATCTGGGTTTAACGTCATGCACAGTCCAAATGTGGCAGGGGGCTTGCTCCCTCCCACATTTTTTACCCGCATTTCAAGCGGCGAGTTTGCCGCTGGCGATGGCGGCTGAAGCGGCCAGCATGGCACGCAACAACACCGCACACCCCGCCGCCAAATCATCCGGCGCGGCGTTCTCGATTTCGTTATGGCTGATGCCGCCTTCGCACGGGACGAAGATCATCCCCGCCGGGCCCAGTTCGGCGACGAAAATTGCGTCGTGCCCTGCTCCGCTGACGATGTCCATATTCGACAGGCCCAGGCCGTTCGCCGCGTTACGCACCGCCTCGACGCAACCTTTGTCGAAGTACAACGGCGGAAAGTCAGCCGTGGGTTCCATCTCGAAACTCAACCCGTGTTTGGCGCAGGTGTCTTCGATCACCTGGCGCACCTGGGCAATCATCGAGTCCAAACGCGCCGGTTCCAGGTGCCGGAAGTCCAGGGTCATGCGCACTTCACCGGGGATGACGTTGCGTGACCCCGGATAAGCCTGCAGGCAACCTACGGTGCCGCAGGCGTGGGGTTGATGCCCCAGCGCTGCCGCATTCACCGCCGCCACCACCGCTGCGGCGCCGACCAGGGCGTCCTTGCGCAGGTGCATCGGTGTCGGCCCGGCATGGGCTTCGACGCCGCGCAGTTTCAGGTCAAACCACTTTTGCCCGAGGGCGCCGAGTACCACGCCGATGGTTTTTTTCTCATCCTCCAGAATCGGCCCTTGTTCGATATGCGCCTCGAAATACGCGCCGACTTTATGCCCGCTCTCGGGACGAGTTCCCGCGTAGCCAATCGCGTTCAACGCCTCCCCCACACTGACGCCCTCCGCGTCAACCTTGGCCAGGGTATCGGCCAGGGTGAATTTCTCGGCGAACACCCCGGAGCCCATCATGCACGGCGGAAAGCGCGAGCCTTCCTCGTTAGTCCACACCACCACTTCCAGAGGCGCCTCGGTTTCGATCTTGAGGTCGTTGAGAGTACGCAGCACTTCCACGCCGGCCAGTACACCAAAGCAGCCATCGAACTTGCCGCCGGTAGGCTGGGTGTCGATATGGCTGCCGGTCATCACCGGTGGCAGGTCCGGGTTGCGCCCTGGGCGACGGGCAAAAATATTGCCGATGCCGTCGACGCTGACCGTACAGCCGGCCTCTTCGCACCACTGCACGAACAGGTCGCGGGCCTTGCGATCAAGGTCGGTAAGGGCCAGGCGACACACGCCGCCCTTGGGCGTGGCGCCCAGTTTGGCCAGGTCCATCAGCGACTGCCACAGGCGGTCACGGTTGATATGCGGGTGGGCCGATTGCAGAACGTCGAGGGCAGCGTTCATGGGGATCTCCTCAGGCTGTATTTCTTATGAATTGACTTTGATGACCACCGGGCTGGCCCCGCGCTTGGCATTCAGGCCGTAATACAACAGCCCGCCCAACGCCGAGCCGGTGAACCAGCCATAGCTGTAGAACCAGCTGAACGCATCGCTGCCCAAGGCCAGCAAGGTCAGCACCACCGGCACACCAAAGGCGATAAACCCGCTCCAGTTCCACGCCGGATACACGTCATCGCGGTACAGGCCGGCCAGGTCCAGTTGTTGTTTGCGGGTGATGAAATAGTCCACCACCATGATCCCGGCGATCGGTCCCAGCAGGCTCGAATAGCCCAGCAGCCAGTTGGAATACACGGTCTCCAGGCTCACATCCGAAACGATCAAACCGAGCTTCTTGAGCAGCTCATGGGCCATCAGCGCCAGCCCCACCAGGCCGGTGAGGATCACTGCGGTGGTGCGGTTGATCAGTTTGGGCGCGATGTTCTGGAAGTCGTTGGTGGGCGAAACAATGTTGGCCGCGGTGTTGGTGGACAGCGTGGCGATGATGATCAGCGCCATGGCAATGGCCACCCACACCGGGCTCTGGATATGGCCGATCAGCGTGACAGGATCAGACACACTCACCCCCACCAGTTTTACCGAAGCGGCAGTCATGATTACGCCGAGGGCGGCGAACAAGAACATGGTCAGCGGCAGGCCGAAAATCTGCCCGAGGATCTGGTCCTTCTGGCTTTTGGCATAGCGGCTGAAGTCGGGAATGTTCAGCGATAAGGTGGCCCAAAAGCCCACCATCGCAGTCAGGCCAGCCATAAAATAACCGGTCAGGCTCGCGCCTTCGGGGCGTTTGGGCGGGATCGCCATCAATTCGCTGATGGACACATTCGGCATCGCCCACACCAACAAGCCAATGCCCACCGCCACCAGCAGCGGCGCCGACAAGGTTTCCAGGCGCTTGATCGACTCGGCGCCGCGCAGCACCACCCACAGATTCAAGGTCCAGAACATCATGAACCCGATCACTTCACCGGTGCCGCCCAGGGCCTTCCAGCCCTCGAAAATCGAGCCCAGGAACAGGTGAATCGCCAGGCCGCCGAACATGGTCTGGATGCCGAACCAGCCGCACGCCACCAGCGCGCGAATCAGGCACGGCACGTTGGAACCGAGGATGCCGAACGAGGAACGCAGCAGCACCGGAAACGGAATGCCGTACTTAGTGCCGGGAAACGCGTTGAGGGTCAGCGGCAACAACACCACGATATTGGCCAGCAGGATCGCAATCAGCGCCTCGCCCACCGACAACCCGAAATACGCCGTCAGCACCCCACCCAGGGTGTACGTCGGCACGCAGATCGACATGCCGACCCACAGCGCGGTGATATGCCATTTGTTCCAGGTTCGTTCATGCACCTTGGTCGGTGCCATGTCGTGGTTGTAGCGAGGGCTGTCGAGGACGTCGGGGCCGGCGTCGAGTTCGTACAGGCCGTTGCGCTCAATGACTTGCGATCTGTTCTGTTGCATGGCCGCTCCACGGTTTTTTCGAATTATTGTTGCTCACCCCCTGCAACGCAGGAGATGGCCGGAGTACCTCGTAAACAATATGACATCACAGGCCCGGCCAGCCGCCACTGCACTCAATATTCGTGCCGTTGACCGCCGCTGCGCCCTCACCGCTTATATAACGTGCTGATGTTTATCAACTTTCCGATTGAGCCCCGGTTACTTGCTGCTGAATTTATTCAGGCATTACGCAAGTTGCCCGAACCAACCGGACTCAATCTGGTGCAACACAATTATTTTCATTTTTCATTCCCGTCAAGCGGCATATCTCAAGCGCCTGATTTGCAATAAGAAATGTTGCTCAGTTTGCAAACCTGTCAAGTGCGTCAAAATGGTGAACGCCCGCTACATTTTGGTGATTTCAATATTTTTTACTTAAATATCAATATCTTATTAACAGAATAAGCTTATAAAAAATATCCTTGCCCAATCGAAAAACTCGGGCTAGTTTCTATTCCTGTCACCGCTGTCAGGAATAACACCTGACCTCGGCACGTAGCATTACAACACTTAGAACTGGCACAAGCCGGTCAAGCCTGTGAGGAACTCGACATGTCGCTGTTGATCCGTGGCGCCACCGTTATTACCCATGATGAAAGTTACCGCGCCGATGTTTTATGCGCAGGCGGTCTAATTCGCGCCATTGGCTCTAACTTGGACGTCCCCGCCGGCACCGAAGTGCTCGACGGCAGCGGCCAATACTTGATGCCCGGCGGTATCGACCCCCACACCCATATGCAACTGCCCTTCATGGGCACTGTAGCCAGCGAAGATTTTTTCAGCGGCACGGCGGCGGGTTTGGCCGGTGGCACCACGTCGATCATCGACTTCGTGATTCCCAACCCGCAGCAGTCGTTGCTGGAGGCCTTCCACCAGTGGCGTGGCTGGGCGGAAAAATCGGCGGCCGACTACGGCTTCCATGTCGCGATCACCTGGTGGAGCGAACAGGTGCGCGAGGAAATGGCCGAGCTGGTCAGCCACCACGGCATCAACAGCTTCAAGCACTTCATGGCCTACAAGAACGCGATCATGGCGGCCGACGACACCCTGGTCGCCAGCTTCGAACGCTGCCTGGAACTGGGCGCGGTCCCCACCGTGCATGCGGAGAACGGCGAGCTGGTGTATCACCTGCAACGCAAACTGATGGCCCAGGGCATCACCGGGCCGGAAGCGCACCCGCTGTCTAGGCCGTCCCAGGTGGAAGGCGAAGCGGCCAGCCGGGCGATCCGTATCGCCGAAACCATCGGCACGCCGTTGTACCTGGTGCATGTGTCCACCCGGGAAGCCCTGGATGAGATCACCTACGCCCGTGGCAAGGGCCAGCCGGTCTATGGCGAAGTCCTTGCCGGCCATCTGTTACTGGACGACAGCGTCTACCAGCACCCCGACTGGCATACCGCCGCCGGCTACGTGATGAGCCCGCCGTTCCGTCCACGCGGGCATCAAGAGGCGCTTTGGCACGGTCTGCAATCCGGCAACCTGCACACCACCGCCACCGACCACTGCTGCTTCTGCGCCGAGCAAAAAGCCGCCGGGCGCGACGACTTCAGCAAAATCCCCAACGGCACCGCCGGGATCGAAGACCGCATGGCGCTGCTGTGGGATGAAGGGGTCAACACCGGCCGCCTGTCCATGCAGGAGTTTGTTGCGCTGACCTCCACCAACACCGCGAAGATCTTCAACCTCTACCCCCGCAAAGGCGCGATCCGCGTGGGCGCCGACGCCGATCTGGTGCTGTGGGACCCACAGGGCACGCGCACCATTTCCGCCAAGACTCACCACCAACAGGTCGACTTCAACATCTTCGAAGGCAAGACCGTGCGCGGTGTGCCGAGCCACACCATCAGCCAGGGCAAGTTGGTCTGGGCCGATGGCGACCTGCGCGCCGAGCGCGGTGCCGGGCGCTATGTGGAGCGGCCGGCGTATCCGGCGGTGTTCGAGCAGTTGAGCAAGCGGGCTGAGCATTCCAGGCCAATTGCTGTGAAGCGCTGAAACCGTCATCGGGGGCAAGCCCCCTCCCACACTTGAATGTATTCACAATCAAAATGTGGGAGGGGGCTTGCCCCCGATAAGGCCAGTACAAGCAACAAAAAATGCCCACTTAGAGGCAATCCAAAAAAAAACCGTGAGGCCACCACCGTGATCCAGACCCTGACCCATCTCCCCCATCCCGTTGAGGATGGCGCGACCCTCGCCAGCCATTTCACCGACCTGGCGCCGCCGCTCAATGCGCGCCAGGCCCACCTGGAAGCCTCGCGCTGCCTGTATTGCTACGACGCGCCGTGCGTGAACGCGTGCCCCAGCGAGATCGATATTCCGTCGTTCATCCGTAATATCCACACCGATAATGTGCAGGGCGCCGCGCAGAAGATCCTTTCGGCCAACATCCTCGGCGGTAGCTGCGCGCGGGTCTGCCCCACCGAGATCCTGTGCCAGCAAGCCTGTGTCCGTAACAACGCCGAAGAGTGCGCACCGGTGCTGATCGGCCTGTTGCAGCGCTATGCGCTGGACAACGCCCACTTCAGCGAACACCCCTTCCAGCGCGCCGCGCCCAGCGGTAAACGTATCGCCGTGGTCGGCGCCGGGCCGGCCGGTTTGGCCTGTGCTCATCGCAGCGCCATGCACGGGCACGATGTGGTGATTTTCGAAGCGCGGGAAAAGGCCGGCGGCCTGAATGAATATGGGATCGCCAAGTACAAACTGGTGGACGACTTCGCCCAGAAGGAACTGGATTTTCTCCTGCAAATCGGCGGCATCGAGATCCGCCATGGCCAGCGCCTGGGGGCCAACCTGACCCTGAGCGAACTGCACCAGCAGTTCGACGCGGTATTCCTCGGCCTCGGCCTGGCCGCCAGCAAGCAACTGGGCCTGCCCCACGAGGACGCCCCCGGCCTGCTCGCCGCCACCGATTACATCCGCGAATTGCGCCAGGCCCAAGACCTCACCCAACTGCCCGTGGCCGACCGCTGCATCGTGCTCGGCGCCGGCAACACCGCTATCGACATGGCCGTGCAAATGGCCCGCCTCGGCGCCCGCGACGTCAACCTGGTATACCGCCGTGGCCTGGCGGACATGGGCGCCACCGGCCACGAGCAGGACATCGCCAAGGCCAATCAGGTGCGCCTGTTGACCTGGGCCATGCCCGAAGAAGTGTTGCTGGACGACCAAGGCCGTGTGCGGGGGATGCGCTTTGCCCGCACCCAGATGCACGACGGCCGCTTGCAACCTACCGGCGAGACGTTCGAGCTGGCCGCCGATGCAATCTTCAAAGCCATCGGCCAAGGCTTCGACGGCGACGCGCTACACGATCCGTTGGCTCAACAACTGCACCGGGTGGGCGAGCGAATCTTCGTCGACGAGCACCTGCGTACCAGTATTCCCGGGGTGTATGCCGGCGGCGACTGCGTCAGCCTTGGTCAGGACCTCACCGTGCAGGCGGTGCAACATGGCAAGCTGGCCGCCGAGGCCATGCACGCTCAACTCATGCTGAATGTGGAGGCTGCGTAATGGCCGATCTCTCGATTGTGTTCGCCGGTATCAAAGCCCCCAACCCATTCTGGCTGGCCTCCGCGCCGCCCACCGACAAAGCCTACAACGTGGTCCGCGCGTTCGAAGCGGGCTGGGGCGGTGTGGTATGGAAAACCCTGGGCGAGGACCCGGCGGCGGTCAACGTGTCGTCCCGCTACTCAGCCCATTTTGGCGCCAACCGCGAAGTGCTGGGCATCAACAATATCGAGCTGATCACCGACCGCTCGCTGGAAATCAACCTGCGGGAAATCACCCAGGTGAAAAAGGATTGGCCCGACCGCGCGCTGATCGTGTCGTTGATGGTGCCTTGCGTGGAAGCGTCGTGGAAAAACATCCTGCCGTTGGTGGAAGCTACCGGCTGCGACGGTATCGAGCTGAATTTCGGTTGCCCCCATGGCATGCCCGAGCGCGGCATGGGCGCGGCGGTGGGCCAGGTGCCGGAATATGTGGAACAGGTGACACGCTGGTGCAAGACCTATTGCTCGTTGCCGGTGATCGTCAAGCTCACGCCCAACATCACCGACATCCGCGTGGCGGCACGGGCGGCGTATCGCGGCGGGGCAGATGCGGTGTCGCTGATCAACACCATCAACTCCATCACCAGCGTCGACCTGGAGCACATGGTTGCCCTGCCGACCGTCGGCACCCAGAGTACCCACGGCGGGTACTGCGGCTCGGCGGTCAAGCCGATCGCCCTGAACATGGTCGCAGAAATCGCCCGCGATCCGCAGACCCAAGGCTTGCCGATCTGCGGCATCGGCGGCATCGGCACCTGGCGCGACGCCGCCGAGTTCGTGGCCCTGGGCTGCGGCGCGGTGCAGGTGTGCACGGCGGCGATGCTGCATGGGTTTCGCATCGTCGAAGAGATGAAGGACGGGTTGTCGCGCTGGATGGATAGCCAAGGCTACACAAGCCTGCAGGATTTTTCCGGGCGCGCGGTGGGCAATACCACGGACTGGAAGTACCTGGACATCAACTACCAAGTCATCGCCAAGATCGATCAAGCGGCGTGTATTGGCTGCGGGCGCTGCCACATCGCTTGCGAAGACACCTCGCACCAGGCCATCGCCAGCCTCAAGCAGGCCGACGGCACCCACACTTACGAGGTGATCGACGATGAGTGCGTGGGCTGCAACCTGTGCCAGATCACCTGCCCGGTGGCCGATTGCATTGAGATGGTGCCCATCGACACGGGCAAGCCATTTTTGAATTGGACGCAGGATCCGAGGAATCCGTACAGGGAGGCGGTGTAGCCCTTCTGGCCTCATCGGGGGCAAGCCCCCTCCCACATTCGACCGAGTTTGTCTGAATGAATGCGATCAAGTGTGGGAGGGGGCTTGCCCCCGATGAGGCCCCAAGCCCCACCACGATACTCAAGGCTCCAACCCAATCCCCCTCAGAATCACACTGGTCACTGTCTGAATCGCCTTCTCGAATTGCCTGTCCGACAACGGCTGGTGATCATTCAGAATCGTCACTTGGTGATCGAAGTCGGCGTAGTGCTGGGTCGAAGCCCAGATCATGTACAACAGGCTCGATGGTTCCACCGGCAAAATGCGTTTGTCTTCCACCCACTGGCGAATTTTCGCTTCTTTCATCTTGGCCCAGTCGTACAGGCTTTCGTCCAACGCCTCACCCAGGGTCGGCGCGCCGTGGATGATCTCGTTGGCCCAGACTTTCGAGCCGTACGGCCGTGTACGCGAGCGCTGCATCTTGGCGCGGATGTAGCTGCTTAGCACCACCCGTGGGTCGTCAAAGGTTTCAAAGCTAAGGGCGTCCTGTTTCCACACGTCCAGCAGGTCGAACAGCACAGCGCTGTACAGCTCGCTTTTAGTGGTGAAGTAGTAATGCAGGTTGGAGCGCGGCAGTTGCGCTTCTTCGGCGATGTCGGCCATGGCGGTGCTGCCATAGCCTTTCTCGGCGAAGATTTTCTCCGCCGCCAGCAGGATCTTTTCGACGTTTGCCCGGCGAATGCCACTCTTGTGATTGCCCATAAGGGCTCCCTGACAACAACATGGCCTAAAGACTACCATCGGCTCTAGATCGCGGCGACAGGCGCATTCGAAACTTCGTACACTGCGCGCTTCTCTCTTGGATTGGGTATTGCACCATGTTGATCAAGAAAGCCCTGACTGCTGTCGCCCTGCTCGCTTCCCTGCTGGGGGCTTCGGCAGCATTTGCCCACGCCCACCTGAAAAGCGCCAGCCCAGCAGAGGACAGCACCGTCACCGCCCCCAAAGACCTGCGGCTGACGTTCAGCGAAGGCGTCGAGGCCACGTTCAGCAAGGTTTCGCTGAGCAAGGACGGTACTGAAGTCGCCATCAAAGGCTTGGAAACCCCGGACGCCAATAAAAAAATCCTGGTGGTCACACCGGCCGCGCCGCTGGCGGCCGGCACTTACACCGTCGAGTGGCATGCGGTCTCCGTCGACACCCACAAAAGCGAAGGCACTTATCGCTTCAAGGTCGGCCAATAACCCATGGCCACCCTGCTGGTGCTGTGCCGGTTCGTGCATTTTATGGTGGTGTTGCTGATGTTCGGCGCTTGTGCCTTCAGGCCCTGGCTGCTGGGCAAAGACACGCAGCCGGCCTTGGAACGCACGTTGCTGCGCCTCACCCGTGGGCTGGCCTGGACGGCGCTGGTATCCGGCGTGGCTTGGTTGCTGCTGATTACCGCAAGCATGGCCGGCAGTTGGGACGCCGCACTGCAGCCCGGTACCGTGGGCCTGGTGCTGGGCAAGACGTTCTTCGGCCAGGTGTGGGTCTGGCATCTGCTGCTGAACCTGCTACTGGTGATCGCCCTGATCAAGCCCTGGCCGGCGCTACGCTTGCCGCTGCTCGCGCTGTTGCTGGCCACCCTGGCCCCGGTAGGCCATGGCGCCATGCTGGACGGCCTGAACGGGCGCCTGCTGATCCTCAACCAAGTGGTGCATCTGTTGTGCGTCGGCGCCTGGCTGGGTGGGTTGCTGTTGCTGGTGCTGATCCTCAGGCAAGCGCAGCGTCACCGGCTGGAGCCGATCCTCAGGCGTTTCAGCGGCGTCGGCTATGGGCTGGTCGCCGGTTTGCTGGTGAGCGGGTTGATCAACGTGCGTGTGCTCACCGGGCAACTGTGGCCAACGCCATTGTTCAGTGGGTTTGCGCTGATTCTATTGATCAAGGTGATGCTGGTGCTGGGTATGTTGTGCTTGGCACTGCTGAACCGGCTGCGTCTGGATAGCGGCGAACAGCAGTTGGCCGGTTTGAAAGGCAGCGTGATGCTGGAGTGGCTGCTCGGTGTTTGTGCCGTAGCGGCCGTTTCGGTGCTGGGCACCTTGCCGCCGATGGTCCTGGCTGGCTGAAATGCGGGAGCGGCGGTGCGACGATTCGACTTGCCTGCGATAGCCATAGGTTTCTACACAGGTCTTAGAGGCTGACACATAACTCTGTGCTGAGCAGGCTCACCACAGCAAGCTCGCTCACCACAACAAACCCGCTCACCACAACAGTCTCAAGGGATGTTTTCACTGATACCCGTGCCGCCCCCTTCCACATTGACCTTGCGCACCTTGGTCATCGTATAACTTCTGCTTGACACTCCAGGAAAACCCCGCAAATATTCGCTCCAATGTTGTACGACGACGTATGACAAATAATAAAAACAACAAAAGAAAGGGAGCGTCACTGTGAGTCAATTCGCCCGCAATTCCTGCGTACGTCTGGGCCTTGTCGGCCTCGGCAGCCTGAGCATCACCCTACCCTTCGCCGCGCACGCCGACGGCTTTGTCGACGACGCCAAGGCCACGCTCAACCTGCGCAACGCCTATTTCAACCGTAACTTCACCAACCCGGGCAACGCCCAGGGCAAGGCTGAAGAGTGGACGCAGAGCTTCATTCTCGACGCCAAGTCCGGTTACACCCAAGGCACTCTCGGCTTCGGAATTGACGTACTGGGCCTGTATTCGCAGAAGCTCGACGGCGGCAAAGGCACCGGCGGCACCCAGTTGCTGCCGATCCACGACGACGGTCGCCCCGCCGACAACTTCGGGCGCTTGGGCGTAGCGCTGAAAACCAAACTGTCGAAGACCGAACTGAAAGTCGGCGAATGGATGCCGGTGCTGCCGATCCTACGCTCCGACGATGGTCGCTCACTGCCGCAAACCTTCCGCGGTGGCCAGATCACCTCCAATGAAATCGCCGGCCTGACCCTCTACGGCGGGCAATTTCGCGGCAACAGCCCACGCAACGACGCGAGCATGGAAGACATGTTCATGAACGGCAAAACCGCGTTCAAGTCGGACCGCTTTAACTTCGGCGGCGGCGAATACACCTTTAACGACAAACGCACCCAGGTCGGCCTGTGGTACGCCGAACTGAGCGATATCTACCAACAGCAATACGTCAACCTCATCCACAGCCAACCGCTGGGCGACTGGACCCTGGGCGCCAACCTCGGTTTTTTCAACGGCAAGGAGGACGGCAGCGCCCTGGCCGGCGACCTGGATAACAAAACCGCGTTTGCCCTGCTCTCGGCCAAGTACGGCGGCAACACGTTCTACGTGGGCCTGCAGAAACTCAGCGGCGACAGCGTGTGGATGCGCGTCAACGGCACCAGCGGCGGCACCTTGGCCAACGACAGCTACAACTCCAGCTATGACAACGCCAAGGAAAAATCCTGGCAACTGCGTCACGACTTCAACTTCGCGGTGCTCGGCGTACCCGGCCTGACCTTGATGAACCGCTATATCAGCGGCAGCAACGTGCACACCGGAACGATCACCGACGGCAAGGAATGGGGTCGCGAATCGGAACTGGCCTACACCGTGCAAAGCGGCGCACTGAAGAACCTCAACGTGAAATGGCGCAACTCCACGATGCGTCGGGACTTCAGCACTAACGAGTTCGATGAGAACCGGATATTCATCAGCTACCCGATCTCGTTGCTCTAAAGCTTGCCGAACCTGAACACTAACGCCCACCCCATGTGGGAGGGGGCTTGCCCCCGATGACGCGGGTCAGCCGATACTGCCTTTGCTGACCCACCGCTATCGGGGCGAGCCGAATCGACGTTGACAACCAGGGACTCCCTAACAATACTTCGACATAGTCATACGACAACCTACAACAAAAATCTGGAATGCCCATGACCACCACCACCCCAGCTCCCTTCCATCGCCTGCTGCTTACCGGTGCCGCCGGCGGCCTGGGCAAAGTCCTGCGCGAACGCCTTCGCCCCTACGCTCAGGTGCTGCGCCTGTCGGACATCGCCGAAATGGCCCCCGCCGCCAACGCCCAAGAAGAAGTGCAGCCCTGCGACCTTTCCGACAAACAGGCCGTGCATCACCTGGTTGAAGGCGTCGACGCGATTCTGCATTTTGGCGGCGTGTCAGTGGAGCGTCCGTTCGAGGAGGTCCTCGGCGCGAATATCTGCGGGGTTTTTCATATCTACGAAGCCGCCCGTCGCCATGGCGTC
The DNA here is from genome assembly GCF_030209215.1 of Pseudomonas sp. efr-133-TYG-23. Lineage (NCBI taxonomy): Bacteria > Pseudomonadati > Pseudomonadota > Gammaproteobacteria > Pseudomonadales > Pseudomonadaceae > Pseudomonas > Pseudomonas sp. efr-133-TYG-23. Next base: position 23,010 of record NZ_JARVSL010000007.1, read on the forward strand.
AAACGGGTGATCTTCGCCAGCTCCAACCATGTGATCGGCTTCTACAAGCAAGACGAAAAAATCGATGCCCACTCCCCGCGCCGCCCGGACAGCTACTACGGCCTGTCCAAGTCCTACGGCGAAGATATGGCGAGTTTTTACTTTGATCGCTACGGCATCGAAACCGTCAGCATCCGCATCGGCTCCTCGTTCCCCGAGCCGCAGAACCGCCGGATGATGCACACCTGGCTGAGCTTCGATGACCTGACCCAACTGCTCGAACGCGCCCTGTACACGCCCAACGTCGGCCACACCGTGGTCTACGGTATGTCGGACAACCTCGACACCTGGTGGGACAACCGCTACGCCGCGCACTTGGGCTTCGTGCCCAAAGACAACTCCGAAGTGTTCCGCGCCCAGGTCGAAGCCCAGCCGCCGGTGGCCGACAACGACCCGGCCAAGGTCTACCAGGGCGGCGCATTCTGCGCGGCTGGGCCGTTTGGCGACTGAGCGTTTACCAATCCAAGGGAATGAGTGGCCATGACTGCTGAATTAATCGTCGACGCCCGCAATGCCGTGGGCGAATGCCCGGTATGGGTGCCGGAGGAAAACGCGCTGTACTGGGTCGATATCCCCCACGGCGGCCTGCAACGCTGGAGCGCCCAGAGCGGTGAAGTACAGCGCTGGAATGCCGACACCATGCTCGCCTGCATTGCGCGCACCGAAACCGGCGGCTGGGTCGCGGGTATGGAGAGCGGTTTTTTCCAACTCACCCCCCGAGCCGGTGGGCATCTAGATACCCAACTGCTGGCCGGCGTAGAGCACCCACGCCCGCACATGCGCATGAACGACGGCCGCTGCGATCGACAAGGGCGTTTCTGGGCCGGCAGCATGGTGCTCGACATGGGTGCGAACGCCGCCGCAGGCATTCTTTACCGCTACGCCGGTGACGGCGCGGCCCATGCCCAACTGGACGGTTTCATCACCCTTAACGGCCTGGCGTTCAGCCCGGACGGGCGCACGATGTACGTCTCGGATTCGCACCCATTGGTGCAACAGATCTGGGCCTTTGACTACGACGTCGACAGCGGCACGCCGTCCAACCGCCGAGTATTTGTGGACATGCACAACCACCTCGGCCGTCCGGATGGCGCAGCGGTGGATGCCGATGGCTGCTACTGGATCTGCGCCAACGACGCCGGTCTGATCCACCGTTTCACCCCCGAAGGTCGCCTGGACCGCTCCCTGAGCGTGCCGGTGAAAAAACCCACCATGTGCGCCTTTGGCGGCAGCCGCCTGGAGACCTTGTTCGTCACCTCGATCCGGGATGACCAGGGCCCCCAGTCGCTCGCCGGCGGCGTGTTCGCCCTCAACCCCGGCGTCACCGGATTGCCGGAGCCCACCTTCGCCCTCTAGCTGCATCGCTGTGCCTTGAATACAACAATAACAAGACAGGAGTGACCCCCATGGACTTCAAACGCACCTTGCTGGCCGCTGCACTTCCCCTCAGCGTTCTTCTCAGCAGCGCCGCCCAGGCGCTGGAAATCAAGTTCGCCGACGTTCACCCCGCCGGCTACCCCACCGTGGTCGCCGAACAAAACATGGGCAAGGCCCTGACCCAGCAAAGCAACGGCGAACTGACCTTCAAGTACTTCCCCGGCGGCGTGCTGGGTTCGGAAAAAGAAGTGGTCGAACAGGCCCAGGTCGGCGCCGTGCAGATGACCCGCGTCAGCCTCGGCATCGTCGGCCCGGTGGTGCCGGATGTGAACGTGTTCAACCTGCCATTCGTGTTCCGCGACCAGGCACATATGCGCAAGGTTATCGATGGCGAAATCGGCGATGAGATCCTCGCCAAAATCACCAACTCCGAGTTCGGCCTGGTGGCCCTGGCCTGGATGGACGGCGGCACGCGCAACCTCTACACCAAAAAACCGGTACGCAAGCTTGAAGACCTCAAAGGCATGAAGATCCGCGTGCAAGGCAACCCGCTGTTCATCGATGCCTTCAATGCCATGGGCGCCAACGGCATCGCCATGGACACCGGCGAGATCTTCAGTGCCCTGCAGACCGGGGTGATCGACGGCGCGGAAAACAACCCGCCGACAATGCTGGAACACAACCACTTCCAGAACGCCAAGTACTACACCCTCACCGAGCACCTGATCCTGCCCGAGCCCATCGTGATGTCGAAAATCACCTGGAACAAGCTCACCCCTGAGCAACAGGTGATGGTGAAAAACGCCGCCAAGGCCGCCCAGGCCGATGAGCGTGTGCTGTGGGACAAAAAGTCCGCCAGCAGCGAGGAAAAGCTCAAGGCCGCCGGCGTGGAATTCATCACCGTCGACAAAAAACCCTTCTATGACGCCACCGCGCCGATTCGCGCGAAATACGGCGCGGCCTACGCCGACATCATCAAGCGCATCGACGCCGTTCAGTAACCCTCCCCTTCCCTGACAAGGCCCGGCGCGGTCGACATCGACGCGCCCGGTTACGGTGAACGCCATGAAGAATTTACTGCTGCGCATCAACGACCGCATTTACATGACCTGCATCTGGGTCGCCGGCCTCGCGGTACTCGGGGTCGCGCTGATCATTCCCTGGGGCATCTTTGCCCGCTACGTCCTCGGCACCGGCTCCAGCTGGCCGGAGCCCACCGCCATTCTGCTGATGCTGGTATTCACCTTCATCGGCGCCGCCGCCAGCTACCGCGCCGGCGCCCATATGTCGGTGGCGATGATCACCGACCGCCTGCCTCCCGCCCAACGCCGCCTCGTCGGTATTTTTACGCAACTGCTGATGGGCAGTATTTGCCTGTTTATGACGGTCTGGGGCGCCAAGCTGTGCGTGTCGACCTGGAACCAATTCATGAGCGCCATCCCCACCCTGCGCGTGGGGATCACCTATATGCCGATCCCCATCGGCGGGCTGCTCACGCTGATATTCGTAGTGGAGAAGCTCCTGCTCGGTGACCAAAGCAACCGGCGCGTGGTGCGCTTCGACCTGGTGGAAGAAAGCGAAGGGGCTGCCTGATATGGACGCATTGATTCTGTTGGGCAGCTTTATCGCCTTGATCCTGATCGGCATGCCGGTGGCCTACGCCCTGGGGCTATCAGCGTTGATCGGCGCGTGGTGGATCGACATTCCGTTCCAGGCCCTGATGATTCAGGTGGCCGGCGGGGTGAACAAGTTTTCGCTGATGGCGATCCCCTTCTTCGTGCTCGCCGGGGCAATCATGGCCGAGGGCGGCATGTCGCGGCGGCTGGTGGCGTTCGCCGGGGTACTGGTGGGCTTCGTGCGCGGCGGCCTGTCGCTGGTGAACATCATGGCCTCGACCTTCTTCGGCGCCATCTCCGGTTCGTCGGTGGCCGACACCGCCTCGGTGGGCTCGGTGCTGATCCCCGAAATGGAACGTCGCGGCTACCCCCGCGAGTTCGCCACCGCCGTTACCGTCAGCGGCTCGGTGCAGGCGCTGCTGACCCCGCCCAGCCACAACTCGGTGCTCTACTCCCTGGCGGCCGGCGGCACGGTGTCGATCGCCTCGTTGTTCATGGCCGGCGTGGTCCCCGGCCTGCTGATGAGCGCATGCCTGATGGTGCTGTGCCTGATCTTCGCCAAGAAGCGCGACTACCCCAAGGGCGAAGTCATCCCCCTCAAGCAGGCGCTGAAAATCGCCGCCGACGCGCTCTGGGGCCTGATGGCCATGGTGATCATCCTGGGCGGTATCCTCTCGGGCATCTTCACCGCCACCGAGTCGGCCGCGATTGCGGTGCTGTGGGCATTCTTCGTCACCATGTTCATCTACCGCGACTACAAATGGAGCGAGCTGCCAAAGCTGATGCACCGCACGGTGCGCACCATTTCCATCGTGATGATCCTGATCGCGTTTGCCGCCAGCTTCGGCTACATCATGACCCTGATGCAGATCCCGGCGAAGATCACCACGCTGTTCCTGACCCTGTCGGACAACCGCTATGTGATCCTGATGTGCATCAACATCATGCTGCTGTTGCTCGGCACGGTGATGGACATGGCGCCGCTGATCCTGATCCTCACACCGATCCTGCTGCCGGTGGTGCTCGGCATCGGCGTCGACCCGGTGCACTTCGGCATGATTATGCTGGTCAACCTCGGCATTGGCCTGATTACGCCGCCGGTGGGCGCGGTGCTGTTCGTCGGGGCAGCGGTGGGCAAGGTGAGCATCGAAAAAACCGTGAAAGCGCTGGTGCCCTTCTATGCCGTGCTGTTTCTGATCCTGATGGCCGTGACCTACATCCCGGCGCTGTCGCTGTGGCTGCCGAGCGTGGTGCTGTGATGCTTGAGCTTGAAGATGCGTTGACCCACCTCAGCTTGAATCCAGCGGTGGGCGGCAGCCTCGTCAATTGGCGCGTGCGCGCCACCGGCCAGCCGCTGTTGCGTCATAACGACGAACAGGCCATTGCGACCGGCCTGCCGGGCAAGCTGGGCTGCTATCCGTTGGCGCCGTGGTCCAATCGCATTGCCCACGGCGGCTTCGACAATCCCCTGGGTTGGCTGGCGCTCAAGCCCAACAGCCTGACCGACCCGCTGCCGATCCACGGCTCCGCGTGGCAGCAGGCGTGGCAGGTGGTGAGCCAGGCAACGGATGAGGTGCTGCTGGCGGTGGAGTGCGACACGCCCTTCGCTTATCGCGCCGAGCAGCGCGTGCGCTTGCATGAGGGCACGCTGAGTCTTGCGTTGCGCGTCACCCATTTGGCCGAGGAGCCGGCATGGCACGGCTTGGGCTTACACCCCTATTTTCCGCGCCGACCAGGCACGCGGTTGCAGGCCAGGGCCGCGCAGGTGTGGCTGAGTGATGCGTCCAAGCTGCCGACGGGGTTGGCATCGATACCGGCGGACTGGGATTTCCGGCTCCTCAATGAGCTGCCCGAGCGTGTGGTGGACAACGGTTTTTGCCAGTGGGACGGGGCTTGCCGGATCGAACAGCCGGAGCTGGGCTATGTATTGGAAGGCCAGGCCAGGGGGGCCGATTACTTCCTGCTGTACTGCCCACCGGGGCTGGGATTCTTTTGCATAGAGCCGGTGAGCCATCCGGTGAATGCCCATCACCTGCCGGGCAAGCCGGGCCTGAAACTGCTGGAACAAGGCCAATCAGCCCACCTCGATTTCATCCTGAAATACGTCCCCATTATGGGAGGGGGCTTGCCCCCGATGGCGGCAGGCCAGTGACATAGATGCTGTGATTGACCCCCTGCAATCGGGGGCAAGTCGAATCGTCGCACCGCCCCTCCCACAATTGGTCAAACCCCTTCAGGGCGGGCTGTTTTTGAGCCGCCCTGCCGTGTCGATACTCACGACAACCGACAACCCTGGCCTTAAGCGTTCGCTCTCGGCCTGATTCGGGTCCACCGTAATCCGCACCGGCACGCGCTGGGCAATCTTCACAAAATTGCCGGTGGCATTGTCGGCCTGCAACAGGCTGAACTCGGAACCGGTGGCCGGGGAAATATGCTGCACCGTGCCGTGAAACTTGCGATGGTTCAGCGCATCCACGGTAAAGGTCACTGGCTGGCCGACCTGCACATTGTCCATCTGGGTTTCTTTCATATTGGCGATCACCCACAGCTGCTTCGGCACCAGCGCCATCAGTTGCGCGCCGGAGTTGACGTAGGCGCCGAGGCGCACGCCGATTTGGCCCAATTGGCCGTCACGGGGCGCGGTGATGCGGGTATTGGACAGGTCGATCCGCGCCAGTTCCACCGCCGCGTCGGCACTGGCCACGGCGGCTTCCAGGGAGCCGCGATTGACGATCACCGTCTGCAAATCCTGCCGGGCGATTTCCAGGCTGGCCTGGGCCTGAGCGACCGCTGCCTGGGTCTGGGCATTCGCCGCGCGGGTCACGTCCAACTCGCGCTTGGACACCGAGCCATCGCTGATCAGTTCCTGGTTACGCCGCAGGTCGGCGGTGCTTTTGCGCGCCTGGGCCTGGCTGTCCGCCAAGGCTGCCTGACGCAGTTTGATCGTGGCTTCGGCGCTGTTGCGTTGCTGCACCACATTGGCCAGCGCGGCCTTCTGCACCGCCAGTTGCGCCAGCGCCTGGTCGAGGCGCTGCTTGTAGATGCGGTCATCCAGGCGCACCAGCAGGTCGCCGGCCTTGACGTACTGGAAGTCCTGCACCGGCACCTCGAACACATAGCCGCTGAGCTGCGGGCCAATAATCGTCACCTGACCGCGCACCAGGGCATTTTCGGTGGTTTCCACCGCGCTGCTGAACGGCGGCAATTGCCAGGCATACAGCACGATCAACACGCCGACGATGGCAATCGCGGCAAAGCCCAGGGAGGACAGGATGCGCACCCGCAATGGGCGCAGCTCGGTGGGCACGGCACCCGGCGGCGTGCTGCCCTCCGGGGTTGAAGCAATGGCGGTGGTGGTCGTGGTCGAAGGTTCGGTCATGAAGTAACGCCGCTGGGTTGAACGGGAGGAGTAGCCGCTTGGGTGGTCGTCATCAGCCATAGGCTGCGGGTAAAAATCCACAGCATGGTCAGGATCGCGATGATCGCAATCAGCATAAACACATCGTTGTAGGCCATCACATTCGCTTCACGGGTGGCCGCTGTGGCCAGGCTGCGAATGCCCATGAGGTTGCGTAATTCTGGGTCGGCCACCAGCCCGCCGTAGGCCGAACCGCCGCTCTGCACCCGCGCGGCCACGCGGGGGTCGAGCAGGGTCAGGTGTTCGACGATCATGCTGGAGTGAAACTTCTCGCGCACCACCTGGAAAGTGCCGAGCAACGCCGCGCCGATCAGCCCGCCGAGGTTCTGGCAAATGCCGAACATCACCGAAAAACTCACCAGATTGCGCGGGTTGGCCAGCACGTTTTTGGTGCCCAGTACCATGGTCGGCCCCAGAAAGAACGTACCGCCGAAGCCTAGCAGGAACTGGCTGACATACAGGTTCTGCGGCCGGGTCAGGTTGCTGGAAAAGCTGTCCATTACCGACCCGGTGGCCATCAGCGCCAGGGAGATCACCAGCGGCATCAACAGGTGCGCCGGGTTGATGGTCAACGCACTGATCGCCAGCCCGCTGATCGCCCCGGCCAGCATCACCACGTAAAGCGTGTGCATCTGCTCGTAGCTCATATTGAGCATCTGCATAAAACCCACCGCGCCGGTGGACTGCTCGGACAGCACCATACGAATCAGGATCACCGCCAGCGCCAGGCGAATCATCACGCCGCTGCCCAGCCAGCGCGTCATCAGCAACGGGTTGGCGCGGTTATGTTCGATGGCCAGGCCAGCCATGATCAGCACCAGGGAGCAGGCCGAGGCAATGCCGATCCACGGCGCTTCCAGCCACCAGTCGATACGCCCCAGGGACAGCACCGCACACAGCAGCGCCACACCGCTGGAAAGAATGGCGAAGGTGAGGAAATCGAGTTTTTCAAAGGTCTTGAAACGGTCACCGGGCGGCAGCTTGAGCAGGAACACACAACCCAGGCAGATCAGCGCCAGGCCCAATTCGAACAGGTACAGGCCGCGCCATTCGGCGATCTGCAGCAGATCCTCGGAGAACAAGCGCGCCAGCGGCAGCGCCAATTGCGCGGTGCCCAACCCCAGCACCAGCGCCTTCAAGCGCCATTTGGCCGGGAATGCCTGGATCATGTAATACAAGCCCAATGAACTGAGGGCCGCACCCACCATGCCATGGGCCGCGCGCACGGCGATGGCCGAGTTGAGGTCGTTGACGAACAGGTGGCCGAACGTCACCAGCGCATACAGCACCAGAAACACTTCGGTGAAGGCCCGCAAACCGAACTGCTGGCGAAACTTCACCAGCAGCAGGTTCATGCACACGTTGGTCATTACATAGGCGGCGGGCAGCCAGGCCATTTCGGCGGTGGTCGCACCGAGCGCGCCTTGCAGGTATTGCAGGTTGGCGATCACCAAAGAATTGCCCAGCCCGCCGGTGATCGCCACCAGCACACCGACCATCGCGAACAGCCAGCGCTTATAGGTCGGGTGCCACGGCGTCGACGGCGAACCGGGCAGGCTCGGGCGTTCGTGGGGTTGCCAGGCGCGGGGGGTGTATTTGTCCATTCAATGACCTAGATGACCCGACGGGGGCGTCGGTAATACCTCTACTCAGAGAACAGTAAACCTGAGCGGAGTTCATCTTGCCATCTTGGGGTGGAATGGGGGTCTGAAGCGGGTAGGGTCAGAAAGTGGGAGGGGCAAGCCCTCCCCCACATTGGATCTCAGGTGCATCCAGAGGCAGACTCCAAATCAAATCCAACCGAGCCAACTCCAGTAAGTCGCCGCCAACACCAACATCAGCCCATACCCGATCAACGTCACCAGAATCCCCACCTTGGCAAACTGGCGCGCGGTAAATGTGCCGGTGCCCAGGCACACCATGTTCTGCGGCGCGTTGATCGGCAGGATAAACCCGTAACTCATCACAAACCCCAGCAACAGGGTCATGCCCAAGCGGCTGAATTCGCCGGGCAAGGTTTGCAGCACCGCAATCAGGATCGGCAATAGCGCCGAGGTCAATGCGGTGGCGCTGGCAAAGCCCAGGTGGATCAGGATCAGGAACGCGCCAAGGATCGCGAACACGCCCAGCGGGCCGACCTGGTCCAAGCCGGTGTGGGCCACCACCGCAGCACCCAGCCACTGCCCGGCCTGGGTGGTCAGCAACGCCGTACCCAGGCTGATGCCCACGCCGAACACGATCACCGTGCCCCACGGAATGCGCGACTGCACATCTTTCCAGGTCATCACACCAATGCCCGGCAACAACAGGAACACCAACCCGGCATAGGTGGTCGAGGTGGTGTCGAAAGGATGCAGGCGCCCCTCTGTGGCCCACGCCAACAGCAGCAGCACCGACACCGCCAGCAAGCGTTTCTGCGGGCCGGTCATGGGGCCAATGTCCACCAGGGACTGGGCCACGGCTTCCTTGCCGCCGGGGATGCTGTCGGTTTCCGGCGGCAGCAGCTTGAGCACCAGAAACAGCAGTACCGCCGACATGATCAGCGCCCACGGCGCGCCGGCGATCAGCCAATCGAGCCATGACACGCGCTGGCCGAGCATCTTGTCCATAAAACCGACGGTCAGCAGGTTCTGCGCCGCGGCGGTCTGGATGCCGACGTTCCAGATGCTGGTGCCTTGGGCAACCACGATCATGATCCCGGCGGCGATATTCGAGCGCTTGTCCACGCCGAACGCGGCGATCACCCCCATCATGATCGGCACCACACAGGCACTGCGCGCCGTGGCGCTGGGCACCACCAGGCTGAGCAGGATCGTCACCGCGATCGCCCCCAGCAGGATGCGCCGAGTGCTGGTGCCGATACGGCTTAGCGTCACCAGGGCGATGCGCCGATCCAGGCCGGTATGGGTCATGGCCGCCGCGATAAACAGCGCCCCTGCCACCAGCGCCAGCGCCGGGTTGGCGAAGCCGGTGAGCGCCATGCTGATTGCCGGGCTGGAACCAATCAGATGCGTGGGGTCTTGCAGCGAGGGTGCCGTGCCGAGCAGAAAGGCCATGAGCGAAGTGATCATGATCGCGCTGGCCTCATAGGACACCGCCTCGGTGATCCACACCACCACGGCAAACCCCAGGATCGCCAGCATGCGCTGCCCGGCCACCGGCAGGTCGGCGGGCAGCGGCAACAGCAGCACGCCGGCCATCGCCAGCACGGCGATCACCAGGCCCAGGGGCAATTTGAAAGGTGCAGCGGTCATGGCGTACTCCAGGCCTCTAGATCAGGCCTTAAGAGTGGGGCAATGCCAGCTGCGACGTATTGACAGGTATCAAGCTTCTAGGCCAGCAATTGACTGAGTACCGCGCGCAACTTTCCGGGCTTGACCGGTTTGTTCAGCAACGGAGCATCCAGCCGGCGCAACGCACGGCGGCATTGGTCGGTGCGGTCGGCGGTGATAATCACGGCGGGGATCTTGTGACCGAAATGCTCGCGCAACTGCTTGACCACCAGGCAGCCCACCACCCCGTGGTCGAGGTGGTAGTCCGCCAGAATCAACTCCGGCGCCCTGCCCTGCAGCGCCTGCAATGCGCCGGCCTGGTCGGTGGCGGTGACCACGTCGCAACCCCATTGGCCCAGCAGCGCGCGCATGCTGTCGAGGATGCTGATCTCATTGTCGATCACCAGCAAACGCCGCCCCGGCAATGGGTTACCGGTGGTCGGCAGGGTGGGCAACTGGCTGATCGCGGGTGGCATCTCTGCGCTGATGGGCACCTCGATGCTGAACATCGAACCGCGCCCCGGCCATGACCGCACCGCCACCGGGTAGCCGAGAATCTCGGCGATGCGTTCGACAATCGCCAGCCCCAGGCCTACGCCCTTGCGCTCGGACGCGCGGCCGACATCGAGCTGGTTGAACTCCAGGAAGATCGCCTCCAGCCGGTCGGCAGCGATCCCGCGCCCGGTGTCCCACACCTCCAAGCGCAGACGATCGCCACGACGGCGGGCGCCGAGCAGGATGCAGCCTTCGTCGGTGTAGCGGCAGGCGTTGCTCAGGAAGTTGCGCAAGATCCGCGTCAGCAAACGCAGGTCCGTATGGATCGCATACCCCCCGGTGCGCGCACGCAGGTTCAGCCCGGCCGCCTGGGCCACCGACTGGAATTCCGAGACCAGCGGCGCAAACACTTCTTCCAAGCGATACACCGCCGCGTCCGGCTTGACCGCCGCCTGGTCGAGCCGCGAGATATCGAGCAGATCCGTGAGTAAGTCCTCGGCGCCTTCCAGGGCCTGATGGGTACGCTCCACCAGCACCTGCTCGACACTGGGCAACGCCCGCTCGCGCAGGGTGGCGATCAACAGGCGCGCGGCGTTCAGCGGTTGCAGCAGGTCATGACTGGCGGCGGCGAGGTATTTGTCCTTGCTGCGGTTGGCGGCCTCGGCGGCGTCGCGGGCATCGCGCAGTTGCCGTTCCACCTGTTCACGCTGGGCGATCTGCTGTTGCAGGTTGCGGTTGGCCTCCAGCAATTCATCGGTGCGCGCGGCCACGCGCTGTTCCAGTTCATCGTTGAGGCGGATATAGCGCCGGCGCTCGGCTTCCAGTTCGTCCAGGCGTGCCGTCAGTTCGGGGTAATGGCTCTTGCGCGCCGACTGGTCGCCCAGCCCGAGCAACCCGGCGAGGGCGCGCTGCTGGTCGTCAGAGAGCTTCGCCATACACGACCTCGACGTCACGCTGGCTCGACTCGCGCGGGTTGGTGAGGATGCACGGGTCGTGCATCGCATGCTGGGACAGGAACGGAATATCCGCCACGCGCACGCCATGCAAACCGAGGGTTTCATGGAAGCCAATGGCGTGTTTCAGGGCAATCAGGTGTTCCACCAGGCGCCCACAGATCTGCCGATGGTTCAGGCCCCGGCAGTCGATGCCGAAGGTCTCGGCAATCACCTTGAAGCGCTCCGGCGCCGAGTTGTAGTTGAACGCCACCACATGCTCGACCAGCACCGCGTTGCACAGGCCATGGGGCAGGTCGAGAAAGCCGCCGAGGCTATGGGACATGGCATGCACCGCGCCAAGGATCGCATTGGAAAACGCCAGGCCGGCCTGCATGCTGCCGAGCATGATCTTTTCGCGCAGGGCAATGTCCGTGGGGTTGGCGATCATCTGCACCAGGTTGCCGTTGATCAACCGCATGGCCTCCAGGGCATGGGGGTCGGTGAGCGGGCCATGACCGGTGGAAACGAACGCCTCGATGGCATGCACCAAGGCGTCGATGCCGGTGCAGGCGGACAGGAACGGGTCCATGCTGGCGGTGGTTTCCGGGTCGATCAGCGATACATCCGGCACCACCGCCTTGCTGACGATGGAGAACTTCATGCGTTCCTGCTGGTTGGAAATGATCACGAACTGCGACACATCCGCCGAGGTCCCGGCGGTGGTAGGGATCAGGATCAGCGGTGGGCTGGGCACGCGGATGGTGTCCACGCCTTCGAAGTCCAGAATGCTGCGCCCGTGGGCCACCACGATGCCGATGGCCTTGCCGCAGTCCATGGGGCTGCCGCCGCCGATGGCGACGATCACGTCGCAATGGTTTTCCCGGTACACCTCGGCGCCGAGCATCACCTCCTCCACGCGCGGGTTGGGCGATACGGCGCTGTACAGGCAGTAGTCGATGCCGATGGCCTGCAGGCTGGCTTCCACATCGGCGACCCAGCCGGCGGCGATCACACCGGGGTCGCTGACCACCAGCACCTTGCGCGCACCGAAGGTTTTGGCGTAGTTGCCAACGTTATGCCGGCAACCGGCACCGAAGATGATTTCAGGCGAGACGAATTTACGCAGGAGGCTCAGGTTTGGGCTCATTGGAAAGCCTGTTCTTATTATTTTTGGAAGATGCGCTCCACACTAACCGATCCGCAGGCGTTTGCAATCAGACCAAAGGGTCATTCCCATAGCGCACCGGCCAGCACTGAGCTGGCCGGCTGTTGAATCAACGGCTGGCGAAGTACATGGTCACTTCAAAGCCGATACGCAGGTCGGTGAAGGCGGGTTTGGTCCACATGGGAGAGTCCTCTTGTTGTGCCGGAAGATTCCGGTAAAGGCATTAATACATGGGGGGTTGGGGGGGCGAATGCTACTTTCGACGTAAATGCCGCACTGCATTAGTCGCGAATGTACAGGAAACAAAACTGTGGGAGGGGGCTTGCCCCCAATGGCTGTGGGTCAGTCAACATTTATGCCACTGACCCACCGCTATCGGGGGCAAGCCCCCTCCCACACTTGATCGCATTGCAATTAGAGGATCAGAAGAACCCCAACGGGTTGATGTCGTAGCTCACCAGCAGGTTCTTGGTCTGCTGGTAGTGGTCCAGCATCATCTTATGGTTCTCACGCCCCACACCTTGCAGCCGCCGTTGCCGCGAATGTACAGGGAACAAAACTGTGGGAGGGGGCTTGCCCCCGATGGGGGTGTGTCAGTCACAGCTGTTTAAGCTGACACTCCCTCATCGAGGGCAAGCCCCCTCCCACACTGGGTCGCATTGCAATTGGAGGATCAGAAGAAGCCCAACGGGTTGATGTCGTAGCTCACCAGCAGGTTCTTGGTCTGCTGATAGTGGTCCAGCATCATCTTGTGGTTCTCACGCCCCACACCTTGCAGCCGCCGTTGCCGCGAATGTACAGGGAACAAAACTGTGGGAGGGGGCTTGCCCCCGATAGCGGCGTGTCAGTCACAGCTGTTTAAGCTGACAATCCCTCATCGGGGGCAAGCCCCCTCCCACATTGGGTCGCATTGCAATTGGAGGATCAGAAGAACCCCAACGGGTTGATGTCGTAGCTCACCAGCAGGTTCTTGGTCTGCTGGTAGTGGTCCAGCATCATCTTGTGGTTCTCACGCCCCACACTTTGCAGCCGCCGTAGCCGCGAATGTACAGGGAACAAAACTGTGGGAGGGGGCTTGCCCCCGATGGTGGCGTGTCAGTCACAGCTGTTTAAGCTGACACTACCTCATCGGGGGCAAGCCCTCTCCCACACTGGGTCGCATTGCAATTGGAGGATCAGAAGAAGCCCAACGGGTTGATGTCGTAGCTCACCAGCAGGTTCTTGGTCTGCTGATAGTGGTCCAGCATCATCTTGTGGTTCTCGCGCCCCACACCCGACTTTTTGTAGCCGCCGAACGCCGCATGCGCCGGGTACAGGTGATAACAGTTGGTCCACACACGCCCGGCCTTGATCGCCCGGCCCATGCGGTAGGCGCGGTTGATGTCGCGGGTCCACAGGCCGGCGCCGAGGCCGAATTCGCTGTCGTTAGCGATGGCCAGGGCTTCGGCTTCGTCCTTGAAGGTGGTGATGCCCACCACCGGGCCGAAGATTTCCTCCTGGAACACGCGCATCTTGTTGTGGCCCTTGAGCAGGGTCGGCTGGATGTAATAGCCGCTGGACAGGTCGCCGTTCAAGTGTTCGGCCGCGCCGCCGGTGAGCAGCTCGGCGCCCTCCTCCTGGGCGATCTTGAGGTAGGACAGGATCTTGTCGTATTGCTGCTCGGACGCCTGGGCGCCGACCATGGTTTCGGTGTCGAGCGGGTTACCGCGCTTGATCTTGACGATCTTCTTCATCACCTCGGCCATGAACGGCTCGTAGATCGACTCCTGCACCAGCGCCCGCGACGGGCAGGTGCACACTTCGCCCTGGTTGAAAAACGCCAGCACCAGGCCCTCGGCGGCTTTCTCGATAAACTGCGGCTCGGCACGCATGATGTCTTCAAAGAAGATGTTCGGCGACTTGCCGCCCAGCTCCACGGTGGACGGGATGATGTTTTCGGCGGCCGCATGCATGATGTGCGCGCCAATCGGCGTGGAGCCGGTAAAGGCGATCTTGGCGATGCGTTTGCTGGTGGCCAGGGCCTCCCCGGCTTCGCGTCCAAAGCCCTGCACAATATTGAGCACGCCCGGCGGCAGCAGGTCATTGATCAGTTCGGCGAACACCATGATCGACAGCGGCGTCTGCTCGGCCGGCTTGAGCACGATGCAGTTCCCGGCGGCCAGGGCCGGGGCGAGTTTCCACGCGGCCATCAGCAGCGGGAAGTTCCACGGAATGATCTGCCCGACCACACCCAACGGTTCGTGGAAGTGGTAAGCGGCGGTGTGTTCGTTGATCTCGGCGGCGCCGCCTTCCTGGGCGCGGATGCAGCCGGCGAAATAACGGAAATGGTCGGCGGCCAGGGGCACGTCGGCGTTGAGGGTTTCACGAACGGCCTTGCCGTTATCCCAGGTTTCGGCCACGGCCAGCACTTCGAGGTTTTGTTCGATGCGGTCGGCGATTTTCAGTAGCACCAGGGCGCGGTCCTGGGCCGAGGTTTTGCCCCAGGCATCGGCGGCGGCGTGGGCGGCATCCAGGGCTTTATCGATGTCGGCGGCGCTGGAGCGCGGGAATTCAGCAATCGCTTGGCCGGTAACCGGCGAGGTGTTGGTGAAGTACTCGCCGCTGATCGGTGCGACGAACTCGCCGCCGATGTAATTACCATAACGCTGCTTGAAGCTGACGATAGCGCCAGGGGTGCCAGGTTGTGCGTAGATCATAGTAAAGCCTCTGTCTGGGTCCGGGCCTGTCGGTCAACAGGCGATCACCCGATAGTAAGGTGCCCCCACCGCCGGGCGAATGCGCCGTTGGCAGGAGGGCACTGCTCATTTGGTCGTAGAACTAGTGTTTGGCCACCAGGTCCTTGGGCAACTTAAAGGTCCAGAGCATGCCGCCCTGGTTGAAGTCCTTGATGCGCTTGGCCACTTCACCGCCCCACAGCGGCACCGCGCCGCCCCACCCGGAGACCACCGAGACATACTGCTCGCCGTCCATGTCCCAGGTAATCGGCGAGCCGAGCACGCCGGAGCCGGTCTGGAATTCCCAGACTTTCTCGCCGGTCTTGGCGTTGAAGGCCTGCAGGAAACCTTCCGGCGTGCCGGTGAACACCAGGTTGCCTTTGGTGGTCAGTACCCCGCCCCACAACGGCGCGTAGTTTTTGTGGCGCCAGACTTCCTTGCCGCTGACCGGGTCGATGGCGCGCAGCACGCCGATGTAGTCTTCGTTCAACGGTTTGATGGTGAACCCGGCGCCGAGGAACGCCGCGCCTTTCTTATAGGCGATGCCTTCGTTCCACATGTCCATGCCCCACTCGTTGGATGGCACATAGAACAGCCCGGTGTCGCGGTTGTAGGCCATGGGCATCCAGTTTTTCGCGCCGAGGAAGGCCGGCGCAACGAACACCGACGTGCCCTTGGCTTCACTGCCCGGCGCGCCGGGGCGGCTGGCTTCGTTGTAGATCGGCCGGCCGCTCTTATCCAGGCCGGTGGCCCAGGTGATCTTGTCGACAAACGGGAAGCCGCGGATGAACTTGCCGTTGGTGCGGTCCAGTACATAGAAGAAACCGTTGCGGTCGGCCGTGGCCGCGGCTTTGATTTCCTTGCCGCCCTCGGTGTAGTTGAACGACACCAGTTCGTTCACGCCGTCATAGTCCCAACCGTCGTGAGGCGTGCTCTGAAAGTGCCATTTGATGGTGCCGTCGTCCGGGTTGAGTGCCAGGCGCGAGGACGAGTAAAGGTTGTCGCCGGGGCGCAGGTGCGAGTTCCACGGTGCCGGGTTACCGGTGCCGAACAGCAGCAGGTTGGTTTCTGGGTCGTAGTAGCCGCCCAGCCACGGCGCCGCGCCGCCGGTTTTCCACAGGTCCCCCGGCCAGGTTTTACCCGCTTCGCCGCCGGAGATGCCGTTTTCCACGGCCTTGCCGTCCTTGTACACATAGCCCATATGGCCTTCGACCGTCGGGCGGGTCCACAGCAGGTCGCCGTTTTTCGGGTCGTAGGCTTCGATCTTGCCCACCACGCCGAATTCGCCGCCGGCCACGCCGGTGATCAGCTTGCCATTGATCACCAGCGGCGCGGCGCTGATGGAGTAGCCTTCCTTGTGGTCGGCCACGCGCTTGCTCCACACCACCTTGCCGGTGTCTTTATTCAGAGCCACCAGTTTGGCGTCCAGGGTGCCGAAGAACACCAGGTCGCCGTACAGCGCCACTCCACGGTTGATCACATCGCAGCAGGGGCGGATGTCATCCGGCAGACGCGCATCGTACTGCCAGAGTTTCTTGCCGGTGCGCGCATCCACCGCGAACACCCGCGAATAGGAACCGGTGAGGTACATCACCCCATCCTTGACCATCGGCTGCGCCTGCTGCCCGCGCTGTTTCTCGCCGCCGAAGGAGAACGCCCAGACCGGGCGCAGGTCCTTGACGTTGTCCACATTCAGAGTGTCCAGCGGGCTGTAGCGCTGGCCTTGCACACCCAGACCGTTGGTGACGATCTGCCCGGGGTTTTTCGGGTCCTGGAGAATGTCCTGATCGCTCACGGCGGCCACGGCTTGGCCGGATAACAGGATGGCACCGAGCAACACACTCAAGGCGAAGGGTTGGCGACGTGCGGGTTGGGTCATGACGGCTACCTCTGCGGTTTTTTGTTATACCCGGGAAATTTTCCCGGTCTGGTGCCGATTCTTGGGCGCAGGGGCGTTCGTCACAATTGACCGCAGTATCGAGATTGCTAGTTCCTTAGTAGCGGGTATCCAGCCGTTGCATCTGCGCGCGCTCGTAGCGCGGGTACAGGTGGCTGACGCTGCGGGTCAGTTCGTAGCGGCTCAGGTTGATCGCGGCAAAGCGTTCGGGGATGGGGCTGCGGATCAGCTCGGCCATGTCGCTGCCGTTGGCGGCGCCGTCGCGTAGCAGTTGGTCGAGCCAGCCCAGGTAATCGCGCATCTGGGCGAACGGCTGCGCATCGGCGGCCACCGGGCCGTGGCCGGGCACGATCAGGGTCCAGGGCAAGGCTTGCAGGGTGTCGAGGTCGGCCTGCCACGCCGCCAGCCCCGGGCTATGCGGCGTGGTCAGGGCGCGCTGGTAGAACACCAAGTCGCCGGTGAACAGCACCCCGGTGCGCTGGTCGAGAATGGCCAGATCGGCGCCGGTATGCCCGGTCAGCGCCAGCAAGCGCAGGTCATGCTGGCCCACGCTCAATACACCGGGTTGCAGCGCCTGGGTCGGCAATACCACTTCGGTGCCGCGCATCCAGTCGCCGACCATGCGGTAGAGGTTTTCCGCCAGGCTGTCGCCCTGCTCGTGCAGCAAGCGCGTGGTGTCGGCCAGGGCGCCGATGGGCACGTCCTTGAACGCTTGGTTGCCCAGGGCGTGGTCAGGGTGATGGTGCGTGATCAGTACCTGGATCACCGGCTTGGGGGTGACTTGGGCGATGGCTTGGCGCAGCGCTTCGCCGTAGCGCCGCGACGGCCCGGTCTCGATCACCACCACGCCGGCCTCGGTGACGATAAAAGCGGTGTTGACGATATTGCCGCCATTGGCCTTGGCAAAGTTGTCGGTGCTGCCTTCGAGCAGCCAGGTGTCGGCGGCGATCAGCCGAGGCTTGAGGGCGTAGTCCAGGTCCGCCAGGGCGGGCAGGCTCAGGCCCAGGCATAACAAGAGAATCCAGCGCATGCCGCGCTCCTTCTGGTCAGGGGATGGCCGCGTCGAACTCATTGCCGCTGTTGTCGCGCAGCACCAGGCGAGTAGGCCCCGGTGCTTCGATGTCGAAGGCCAGGTTGGGGTTCTCGCTGACCGCCGGGAACAATTCCAGCTCGGCCAGCACCTGATCGTCCTGGCCACGCAATTGCCCATGGTTGATAAAAAACTCAGGGATACCGCTGACCAGGCCGTTGTCCATCGGGTGCGCCACTTGCACGCGCACGCGGCTGAATTCGCCACGGGGGTAGCGCCCGCCGAGCACTTCGCCCAGATGCTCTTCCCAGCCCGGCTGGCTGCGCACCACACTGGGCGCGGTGCAGCCGCCGCCGGCCGCGTCGATCAGCGCCGACCCCACATGCCATATGCCGTCATCGGTAAGGACCGCGGCGCGCAACGGCGTGGCTTGCTCGATGCGGATGCGCAGCGCCAGCCACGGCAGCACCCCTTCCTTGGGCTGGAAATCGACGATTTTCGGCAGCGGGTTCAGCTCGGCCCAGGCCAGGATCCTCACCACATGCCCCTTGAACGCCCGCGCGTCGATTTCCAGCGGCACCTGGCGCGCATCCTCGGCGAACGGCGGCGCCAGCAGCTTGACCCGCGCGTCGAACACGAACGGCGCGTCGGCCAGCAGCTGCTTGTGGTAGAAGGCCCACATCACCGAGGGCACCGGGTCGACCTCCACGGCATGGGCGGCCAGTGGCAGCCAGCAGGCCAGGATGCAGCTCAGTCGCCAGTTCATCGCCTGCTCCTATTGGTACATGTCGGGCACTTCGTAGCGCAGGCCGTAGTGGCGGTAGATCGCCTGCAAACGGCCGTCGCGGATCAGACCTTCAAGGGCTTCTTCCACCGCATAGGCCAACTGGCGATTGCTTTCGTGCACCGCCATGCCGATCTCCCAGCGTTGCCGCCCCATGTTCGGGTAGGCGTTTTCCGCCAACGCCAGTTGCGGGTCATGGGCCTGCTGCACCTGCCAGTCGATTTCCCCGCGCATGGCCATGACCGCATCGACCTTGCCGGAGCGCATCGCCGCAAACGCCTGGGTCACACTGGGAAAATGCTGGGTGCTGGCCGCGAGTTGGCCGTTGAACACCGAGGTCAGGTAAAACGATGGCACGCTGTCGACTTCCACACCGATGGGGTGCTGCTGGAACACCGCCACGCTGGCGACCTTATCCAAGCGCCGGCGGTCGTAGGCCACCTGCCATTGTTCATTCTGGTACGGGCCGAACATCACCACCTGGCCGTTTTCCAGCTCGCCTTGATCGTTGCGCCGTTGTGCGTAGTCGTGGTCGTAGGGCGCGCGCAGCATCAGGTCGGCCAGCTGATGGTGATGCAAGGGGCTGCCGCGCCAGATGTAGTCGCGCAGGTCGTCGTCGAGCTTTTCGCCGGCCGGCGCCCAGATCAACTTGAGCCGCACACCGAGCGCCTCGGCCAGGGCCTGGGCCAGTTCCACATCGACGCCTCGGGGGGTGGCGCCGTCCTCGAAACTGTAGGGAGCAAAGTCCTTGTACACCGCCACTTTGATTTCGCCGGCGGCGATCATCTGGTCATAGCTGCGCACCTGCGCCTGCGCCGTGTGGCAGCACAGCAAGGCCAGGCCCAGCACCACGGCAAACAGGCGCATGGCATCACTCCTCGACGTGCACGCTGTCCAGGTAGGTGCGCACCGCCCACAAGGCTTCCTGGCTCAGGTAGTCGGCCATCTTCGGCATGTATACCCGGCCGTCGCGCACCGCGCCATGGCGTACGCGCTCGACAAACCATTCATCACCGGCCTCTCCCACATCCAGCATGCGCAGGTCCGGGGCGATGCCGCCGGATTTGGCTTCCAGGCCGTGGCAGGCGGCGCAGTTCTGGTTGAAGGCGGACGAGCCGATTTCCACAGCTTTGTCATGTTCGGGCGAATTGCGATAGGGGTTGACCGCCGCCCAGCCGTCCTCGTTGACCGGCACGCCGGCATCTTTGATGGAGGTCAGGCCTTTGGTTTCCACCGCTTGCGGGACCACGTTGCCATGGGCCCAGGCGGCCCCGGCACCAAGCACACCGACCAGCAGACCGGCGACGAGCAAGGCATTGTGTGTTGTTGTCATTGTTTTTGCCCTCAGGATTGCACGCAACACCTCATTGCAGAGGCTCTGGCAACCATCTTAGAAACCCCGGAGCGCGGGCCGTATGCTGCTTTGGTGGTCGCGCCCTCCTCCCTTGGTAGTAGGGCTTGTGGGGCACGCCTAAAACAGCGGCGGCGCGGGAAATCTTCCCGGCCACGGCGGGCGTTTTTCCGTATCCGGCCAGCGCCGCGCACCGCACCCTGTGCAGGTCAAAACCGACACTGGGAACTGCAACCATGACAATAAGATCGCTACCCGTCCGTTCACCCTTGAGCCTTGCCGTGCAGGCCCTGCTGCTGGCCGGCAGCCTGGGCCTGGGCACCGCCGCCCTTGCCGCCGAACCGCCACGCCAGACCCGCGCGGTCACCTGGGAAGACATCGCCAATGACCACCTGAGCACCCAGGACGTGCTGCAATACGGCATGGGCACCAACGCCCAGCGCTGGAGCCCGTTGGCCAAGGTCAACGACAAGAACGTGTTCAAACTCACCCCGGCCTGGTCCTATTCGTTCGGCGACGAAAAACAACGCGGCCAGGAATCCCAGGCCATCGTCAGCGACGGCGTGGTCTACGTCACCGGCTCCTATTCCCGTGTGTTCGCCCTCGACGCCAAGACCGGCAAACGCCTGTGGACCTACAACCACCGCCTGCCCGACAACATTCGCCCGTGCTGCGATGTGGTCAACCGCGGCGCGGCGATCTTCGGCGACAAAATCTACTTCGGCACCCTCGACGCACGGCTGATCGCCCTCGACAAAACCACCGGCAAAGTGGTGTGGAACAAGAAATTCGGCGACCACGCCGCCGGCTACACCCTCACCGGCGCACCGGTGCTGATCAAGGACAAGGTCAGCGGCAAGGTGCTGCTGATCCACGGCAGTTCCGGCGATGAATTCGGCGTGGTCGGCCAGTTGTATGCGCGTGACCCGGACACCGGCGAAGAGGTGTGGATGCGCCCCTTCGTCGAAGGCCATATGGGCCGTCTCAACGGCAAGGACAGCACGCCGACCGGCGACGTGAAGGCGCCGTCATGGCCGGATGATCCAAGTACGCCCACCGGCAAAGTCGAGGCCTGGAGCCACGGCGGCGGCGCACCTTGGCAGAGCGCGAGCTTCGATGCCGAAACCAACACGATCATCGTCGGCGCCGGCAACCCCGGCCCGTGGAATACCTGGGCGCGCACTGCCAAGGACGGCAACCCCCAC
Source organism: Pseudomonas sp. efr-133-TYG-23 (assembly GCF_030209215.1). Taxonomy (NCBI): domain Bacteria; kingdom Pseudomonadati; phylum Pseudomonadota; class Gammaproteobacteria; order Pseudomonadales; family Pseudomonadaceae; genus Pseudomonas; species Pseudomonas sp. efr-133-TYG-23. The sequence continues at coordinate 44,308 of NZ_JARVSL010000007.1, forward strand.
GACTTCGACAGCCTCTATACATCCGGGCAGGTCGGCGTCGACCCCAGCACCGGCGAGGTGAAATGGTTCTACCAGCACACCCCCAACGATGCCTGGGATTTTTCCGGCAACAACGAGTTGGTGCTGTTCGACTACAAAACCCAGGACGGCAAAACCGTCAAGGCCACCGGCCACGCCGACCGCAACGGGTTTTTCTACGTGGTCGACCGCAGCAACGGCAAGTTGCAGAACGCCTTCCCCTTCGTCGACAACATCACTTGGGCCAGCCATATCGACCTGAAGACCGGGCGCCCGGTGGAGAACCCAGGCCAGCGCCCAGCCAAGCCACTGCCGGGGGAAACCAAGGGCAAAGCGGTGGAAGTCTCGCCACCGTTCCTGGGCGGCAAAAACTGGAACCCCATGGCTTACAGCCAGGACACCGGCCTGTTCTACATCCCCGGCAACCAGTGGAAAGAGGATTACTGGACCGAAGAGGTCAACTACAAAAAAGGCTCGGCGTACCTGGGCATGGGGTTCCGCATCAAGCGTATGTATGACGACCATGTCGGCACCCTGCGCGCGATGAACCCCACCACCGGCAAAGTGGTGTGGGAGCACAAGGAAGCTCTGCCGCTGTGGGCCGGCGTGCTGGCGACCAAAGGCAACCTGGTCTTCACCGGCACCGGCGACGGTTTCTTCAAAGCCTTCGACGCCAAAACCGGAGAGGAGCTGTGGAAGTTCCAGACCGGCAGCGGCATCGTCTCGCCGCCGATTACCTGGGAACAGGATGGCGAGCAGTACATCGGCGTTACCGTCGGCTACGGCGGCGCGGTGCCGTTGTGGGGCGGCGACATGGCCGAGTTGACCAAACCGGTGGCTCAGGGTGGGTCGTTCTGGGTGTTCAAGATCCCGAGTTGGGATAACAAGACCGCGCAAAAATAACCCCCCGGCGAGAATACCGGGCCACCTTTTGCGGCAAGCGGCTCCCCAGTGGGAAGCAGGCTTGCCCTGCGCTCGGCTGCGCAGCAGTCGTAGACCTGAGCGCAGGGAGGTGCTGGAGGAATGCCAGGGCCGCTGCGCAACCCAGCGCGGGCGATGCGACGATTCGACAAGCCCGCTCATCACAACAAGCTCGCTCACCACAGGATCCCCAGAGGTCGCACGATGAACTACCTGCCCTTGTTACTCCTGCTCTGCCTGCCCCTGGCGCACGCCGACGATGGCGACGACACCCCGCTCGTTATCAATGGCTGCACCATCGCCGAACACAGCCAATGCCCCGGCGCCAACCTCAAGGGTGCCAACCTGCGCAACCAGAACCTGAGCAAAATGAACCTGGCCGGCGCCGACCTGAGCGGGGCGGATTTGCGCCATGCAAACCTCGACCTGGCCAACCTGGAAAAAGCCCAATTGCAGGGCGCCAACCTGACCCGCGCCAGCCTGCAACAAAGCAACCTGCGCCTGGCCGACTTTACCGGCGCCACGTTGATGGCCGTGCAAGGCTGGGGGCTGTTCGCCCAGGGCGCGCAGTTCGAAAACGCCAACCTCAGTGCGGCCTACCTGCAATTTGCGCGGCTTTCAGGGGCGAAGATGCACAAGGTCAACCTGCGCGCGGCCGACTTGGAAATGACCTGGCTGAGCAAGGCCGACCTGCAAAGTGCCGACCTCAGCGATGCGAATTTGCAGGAAGCCAAGTTCGGTGAGAGCAACCTGGAACAGGCCACCCTCACCGGCAGTCGCCAGCACTACGCGAACTTCCAGGACGCCAATATGGAAGGCTGTACGGATTGCCCCACCAGTTGGGATCGCTAGAACACTACTGAACCTGAGAAAAGTGAGCAGGCTTGGCCTGCTCATCAGGGCGTATCAGTCGTTGCCTCTGCACGCGCCCGCTTATCCAGCCACTCGCACTACTCCCATATCGATCCCCAGGTGCACCAGCTCGGCATGGGAACTGACCTGCAATTTGCTCTTGAGCAAGGTCAGGTGGTTGGACACGGTCTTGCTGCTGATACTCAGTTGTTCGGCGATCTGGCGCATCGGCGTGCCCTTGGCCAGCATCAGGAAAATCTCCAGTTCACGCGGCGTCATACCCTGCCAACGTTGATCGCCGGGGGTGTAGGCCAGTTCGGTGGCCAGGGCCTGTTCGATATAAGCGTGACCGTCGAGGATGCGCCGCACCGCTTCGATCAACACCTCGGGGGCCGAGCTTTTGGTCAGGTAGCCCGAAGCGCCCGCGTCCAGGGCCTGGCGCACCAGGGGCAGTTCATCGTGCATGCTGAAAAACAACACACGCAGCTGCGGCAGGCGCTGGCGCAGGCGGCGCAGGGTTTCCAGGCCGCTGATGCCGGGCAGCCCGACATCCATGATCACCAGGTTCGGCACAGCCGCCTGCACGCGTAGCAGTGCGTCTTCGCCACTGGCGGCTTCACGCACGTCAATGGCCGGCAACACGGCACGTAACAGGCTGGCGTAGCCCTGGCGCACCACGGCATGGTCGTCCACCAAGAGAATATTCATGACACCTCCAACGGCATGTTCAGCGCCAGCGCCCAACCGGCGCCGGGATGGCTAAGGACGCTCAGTTCGCCGCCCAGGCAGCGCGCGCGTTCGCCCATTGAGTACAAGCCCACACCCGGACGCTGCGGCGGCTGGGCACCGCGCCCGTTATCCCGTACCCACAGGCGCAAACGCGCACCGCGACACTGCAGGCGCACCCGCACCTGGCTGGCCTCGGCGTGCCGCAGCACATTGGTCAGGGCCTCTTGCAGCAGGCGATACAGATGGGTCTTGCTGGTGCTCGACAGCGCCGGTAAGTCGGGGCTGACTCGCAGCTGGCATTCGATGCCATGGCGGGTTTGCCACTGGCTTACCAGCATCGCAAATGCCTCGCCCAGCGGCAGGTGTTGCAGGGCCACCGGATACAGGTCGTGGACCAGCGCGCGAAAGCCTTGCTGTAAGTGTTCACAGTGATCCTCCAACTGCGCCACGGTGCGCGCCACCAAGGCCGGTTGGTCGCTGACCAGCCGTAGCAGGCAGGCCTGGGCACGAATACCGGCCAGGTATTGGCCGAGGTCGTCGTGCAGGGTCTGGGCCAGCTGGGTGCGCTCCTGTTCCTGTACCGCCAGCAAGGTGTGGGTGAGTTGGGTGTTGTCGCGTCGGGCCTGCTCCAGGGCGTCGGTCATGCGGTTGAAGTGCAGCGCCAGTTGCCGCGCCTCCGGCGAACCCTGGGTGCGCAGGCGCACGTTGAGCTGGCCGGCGCACACCTGTTGCAGGGCGCGCAGCAAGGCGTCCAGCACACCCATGCCGCGGCGCACGGCCCAGCGGATCGTCAACAGGCTCACCAGCAGCGCCAGCCCGCACAGGCTCAGCAACTGCTGCACGGAGTCCCAGACTTCATCGATCTCATCCCGTGGGTCGACGGCAATGGACACGCGCCGGCCATCGGCTAAGTCCAGCACCCGCGCGGTGTGCTGTGCGGGAGTCAAGACCCAGCGCGCGAGCCAGGCATCCAGCCCCGTTTGCTCGGGCGCAGGTGGGGTTTGGCCGGCGGCCAGCCAGTAGACGCGCACATGGCGCAGGCTGGCAGTCAACTGTGGTTGCAGGCTGGCGGGGTCGCGCTCGGCGGTGTCGCCCAGGTAGGCCACCACCGCCGCGGCCGATTGCAATTCGCGCTCCACGTCCGCCAAGGCTTGATGCAGCAGCAGTGCCATACACGCGCCGGTCACCAAGGTGAAGAAGCCGCACACCCACAGGTTGATGCGCCACAGGGCCGACAGCCCAGGCCGGGCGGTGAAGACGCGCATGCTCGTGTCACTCCTGTGAATGAGGCTAGGGTGACCCATGCTAAGACCGCCGCGCGCCGGCGCGGCTACTACCTTGGTACTGCCTCAGCGCTACTTTCTGCATATTTGCAGCGGGCACGGGGCTTCCTATGCTGGCGCTACCTGTCATGGAGTGCCTTATGCGCCAGTTCGCCCCTTACGCCGTGATCTGCCTGCTGGCAATTGCCTGGGCTAGCCACGGCCAGGCCGCCGAAGCGCCCTTGCAGGTGCAGATCGGCTACCTGGGCTATCGGCCCGACCCGGGGCCACTGCTCTCCAATGTAATCCCCGAGCCCGCCGATGCCGGTCAACGCGGTGCCGAGCTGGCGATCATCGACAGCAACAGCACCGGCGCATTTCTCAACCAGCGCTACAGCCTGACCAGCGCCAGCGTGGACAGCCCCGAAGCGCTGCTCGCCGCGGCCCAAGCCCAACACGCCCAGGGCCTGCGCCTGTTCGTGGTGAATGCCCCCGCCGCCAGCCTGCGCCAGCTCAGTGCCGCCCTGCCCGACAGCCTGCTGTTCAACGCCGGCAGCGCCGATGACCGCTTGCGCAGCACCGAGTGCCTGACCAATGTGCTGCATACCCTGCCCAGCCGCGCCATGCTCGCCGATGCCCTGGCGCAGTTTCTGGTGCTGCGCAAATGGCAGAAGGCGTTGCTGATTGTTGGCCCCACCGAAGACGACCAAGCCTACGCCGCTGCCCTGCGCCGCGCCGCCAAACGCTTCGGCGTGCAGCTGGTCGCGGAAAAAGCCTGGCGCTTCGATAACGACCAACGCCGCAGCGCCCAAGCCGATATGCCGCTGTTCACCCAAACCGCCGAATACGACGTGGTGCTGGTGGCCGACGAGCGCGGTGACTTCGGTGAATACGTGCCCTATCAAACCTGGTATCCGCGCCCGGTCGCCGGCACCCAGGGCCTCACGCCCACCGGCTGGCACAAAACCGTGGAAACCTACGGCGCCGCCCAATTGCAAAAGCGCTTCGAAGCCCTGGCCGGACGCTGGATGAACGACCGCGATTTCGCTGCCTGGATGGCCGTGCGCAGCGTTGCCAGCGCGGTGAATAAACTACACCAGGTCGACCCCCAGGCAATCCGGCAACTGGAGCTGAGCGAGCAGTTGCCCCTGGATGGTTTCAAGGGCCGCAAGCTCAGTTACCGCGCCTGGAACGGCCAGTTGCGCCAACCGATTCCCATCGTGCAGCCGCGCGCCCTGGTCAGCACTTCGCCCCAAGAGGGCTTCCTGCACCCTACTAATGAAATGGACAGCCTGGGTTACGACCAACCCGAGGTGACCTGCCGCTTTCCCTGATCGCCCACAATAATAAGGAACTCGCCATGCGCCGCACCCTGCTCTCATGCGCCCTGCTGCTTGCCGCCGGGCATGCCATGGCCAGCACCGCCTGGGTCTCCAACGAGAAAGACAACAGCCTGAGCCTGATCGACCTGAACACCCTGCAGGTCACCGACACCCTCAAAGTCGGCCAGCGCCCACGTGGCCTGCTGCTGTCCCATGACAATAAGCTGCTGTACATCTGCGCCAGCGACTCGGACCGCGTGCAGGTAATGGACGTGGCCACGCGCAAGATCATCAAGGAACTGCCCTCCGGCAAAGACCCCGAGCAGTTCGCCCTGCACCCCAATAACCGTTGGTTGTACGTATCCAATGAAGACGATGCGCTGGTCACGGTGATCGACACCGAGACCGCCAAGGTGCTCGGCCAGATCAGCGTCGGCGTGGAACCCGAAGGCATGGCGGTGAGCCCGGACGGCAAGTGGGCGGTCAACACCAGTGAAACCACCAACATGCTGCACTGGATCGACACCAGCACCCAGACCCTGGCCGACAGCACCCTGGTGGATCAACGCCCGCGCTTTGTCGAATTCAGCCACGACGGCGCGCAGCTGTGGGCCTCGGCGGAAATCGGCGGCACCGTGACCATTCTCGATGTGGCCAGCCGCAAGGTGCTCAAGACCTTGACGTTCGCCATCAAGGGCGTGCACCCGGACAAGGTGCAGCCGGTCGGCATCAAACTCAGCGCCGACGGCAAGTACGGATTTGTCGCCCTCGGCCCGGCCAACCATGTGGCGGTGATCGACGCCAAGACCTTCGAGGTGCTCGATTATCTGTTGGTGGGCCGCCGCGTATGGCAGCTGGCATTCACCCCGGATCAAAAACAACTGCTGGCCACCAACGGCGTCAGCGGCGATGTGTCGGTGATCGATGTGGACAGCCTGAAGGTGATCAAGTCGATCAAAGTGGGGCGCTATCCGTGGGGCGTGGTGGTCACGCCATGAACGCCCTGACCGTGCAGGACCTGAGCTTCGCCTACGGCCCATGTCAGGCCCTGTGCGAGGTAGGTTTCAGCCTGGCGCCAGGGCGTTTTGCCGCGCTGCTGGGGCCTAACGGTGCCGGCAAATCTACCTTGATCGCGTTGCTCACGCGGCTGTATCACCTGCAACGCGGCGAGATCCACGTCGGCGGCCACTCCCTGCGCGACGCACCGCGGGCGGCCCTTAAACAGCTGGGGGTGGTGTTCCAGCAAAGCACCCTGGACCTGGACCTGAGCGTGGAACAGAACCTGCGCTATCACGCCGCGTTGCATGGCTTGTCACGCCGGCATACCGACCTGCGCGTCGAAGCTGAGTTGGCACGCCAGGGCCTCAGCGAGCGACGCCGTGAAAAGGTCCGCGCACTCAACGGCGGGCACCGGCGCCGCGTGGAAATCGCCCGCGCCCTGCTGCATGAGCCGCGCCTGCTGTTGCTGGACGAAGCCAGCGTCGGCCTCGACCCGGCCAGCCGCCTGGGGTTGAACCAGCATGTGCGCCAGCTGTGCCGGGAGCACGATCTGAGCGTGCTGTGGACCACGCACCTGCTCGATGAAGTGCACGCCGACGACGCGCTGATGATCCTGCATCAGGGCCGGTTGGTGGCCAGCGGGCAAGTCGACGCGCTGGTGCAGGAACATGACGGCGATCTGGGTCGTCTGTTCGCCGGCCTGACCCGCCCCACCGCAACGGGAGCGCCAGCATGAATGCGTATTGGCAGTGCCTGCGCGGCATCGTGCTGCGCGAATGGCTGCGGTTTGTGTTGCAGCGCACGCGGTTTCTCAGCGCCCTGGTGCGGCCGCTGTTGTGGCTGGTGGTGTTCGCCGCCGGTTTTCGCGCCGCGTTGGGCATCTCGGTGATCGAACCCTACGACACCTACATCCCTTACGAGGTGTACATCATTCCAGGGCTGGCCTGCATGATCCTGCTGTTCAACGGCATGCAAGGCTCGCTGGCGATGGTCTACGACCGGGAGATGGGCAGCATGCGCGTGTTGCTGACCAGCCCGCTGCCACGCACGTTTTTGCTGTGCAGCAAGTTGCTGGCCACGGCGTTGATTTCCCTGTTGCAGGTGTATGGGTTCCTGGCGATTGCCTGGGTCTACGGCGTGCAGCCGCCGGCCATGGGGCTGTTGCTGGCCTTGCCCGCATTGTTGCTGGTGGCGCTGATGCTCAGTGCGCTAGGGCTGTTGCTGTCCAATGGGATCCGTCAGTTGGAGAACTTCGCCGGGGTGATGAATTTCGTGATTTTCCCGCTGTTTTTCCTGTCGTCGGCGCTGTATCCGCTGTGGAAGATGCGCGATGCCAGCCAGTGGTTGTACTGGCTGTGCGCGGTCAACCCGTTCACCCACGCGGTGGAGCTGGTGCGCTTCGCCCTGTATGAGCGTCTGGCCGGCCTGGCCCTGGCGATCTGTCTGGGCCTGACCGTGCTGTTCACCCTGCTGGCAGTGCTGACCTTCAACCCGCAACACGCGGCGTTGCGCAAACCGGGCTGAGGCCGGCAAAACTACTACTTTGGTACTGGTTTTGCTGTCTATCGTCGCATTCCCAAGGGCGTGGGACTCACGTGTAATGGGCGCATAACGATAAGGATTGCCCCGCCATGCTGCCCGCCCGATTACCCCTGCTGGCCCTGCTGTGCCTGCTCACCGCCCAGGTCCAGGCCGACACGCCACTGTTTTCCGCCGACGGCTACCGCATCAGCCTGTACCGCAGCCCTACGCCCGAGCATGTGTCGGGAGCGGCCATCGTCGACACTCCCGCCCTGCAAGCCTTGCTCGGCCAGGCGCCCGCACCGGTGCTGATCGACGTTTACCGTCGCCAATGGCTGCAAGGCCGCTTTATCGAAGACCAACCCCACGCCAACCTGCCCGGCAGCCGTTGGCTGGCCAATACCGGCGACGGCGACCTCACGCCGGAATGGCAAGGTTATTTCGTGCGGCACCTGTACAAGTACACCGGCGGCGACCTGTCGCGCCCGTTGGTGTTCTATTGCCGCTCCGATTGCTGGCTGAGTTGGAACGCGGTAAAACGTGCCGCCAACCTGGGCTATACCTCTGTGTATTGGTACCGCGACGGCTTGGATGCATGGGAAGCGGCAAACCTGCCAGTGACGGCTGCGACACCCGAGCCTTTTCAATAACCACTACAAGAAGGTGAACGGCCATGTACAAAATCCTGATTGCCGACGATCACCCGCTGTTTCGCGAGGCGATCCATAACGTCATCAGCGACGGCTTCCCCGGCAGCGAAGTGATGGAAACCGCCGACCTGGACAGTGCCCTGGCCCTGACCCAGGAACACGACGACCTCGACCTGATCCTGCTCGATCTGAACATGCCGGGCATGCACGGGCTCAACGGCCTGATCAACCTGCGCAATGAGTCGCCAACCATCCCGGTGGTGATCGTTTCTGCCGAGCAGGACAAGCAGATCGTGCTGCAAGCCATCACCTATGGCGCGGTGGGGTTTATCACCAAGTCCTCGCCGCGCCTGCAAATGACCGAGGCGATCCAGCAGATTCTCAACGGCAATGTGTACCTGCCGCCGGACATCATCCGCACCCAGAAACCCGGCGCCCAGCGCCGCCTCAACGAAAACCCGGGCTTCGCCCCCGAACTGCTGCAAGCCCTGACCCGCAAACAATTGCTGGTGCTCGAACGCATGACCAAAGGCGAGTCGAACAAACAGATCGCCTACACATTGGAAATCGCCGAGACCACGGTGAAAGCCCATGTATCGGCCATCTTGCGCAAGCTCAATGTACACAACCGCGTACAGGCCATCCTCAGCGCCGGCGACATCGACTTCGGCTCCTACCTGCGCCGCTGAGCCTCCAGACAAACGCGGGGCAAAAGGTGGGAGGGGTCCCCTCCCACATCTTGATCTGTGTGAATCAGCACCGGCTATTCTCAATCTTGGCTCATGCCTGCGACGCTGATCCTCAGACAAACGAGGGGCAAAAGGTGGGAGGGGGCTTGCCCCCGATAGCGGTGGTTCATTCAATGCATGAGCTGGCTGACAGGCCGCCATCAGGGGCTTGCCCCCTCCTCCCCTTGCCCAGTAGATGGCTCATGGCAGTTTTCAGCTTCATCGGCCGTACCGGTTTGTGCATCAAGGTGTGCCCCTGTTCGCGGATCTGTTGCTTGAGTTCGTTGCTGTAGTTGGCGGTGATCATCAGCGCCGGTATCGGACGACCGCGGCGGGCGTTGATGCGGGCCACGGCGTCGACGCCGTTCTGGTCATTGTCCAGGTGGTAGTCGGCGATCAGCAGGTCGGCCTCGGCGTGGTAGTTGTCGACCTGGCCGGCCAGGTCCTGTTCCGATAAGGCGGTGACCACCTGGCAGCCCCAGCCTTCGAGCAGGGTGCGCATGCCGGCGCAGATCGCCGCGTCGTTATCCAGCACCCATACCCGGGCGCCCTGTAAACGCTCCAGCATCGGTTCGCTCATGCTCGGTGCGGGCAAGGTCTTGGGCGCGGTGGCGCTCAAGGGCACCTCCACGGCAAACATCGAGCCCTTGCCGGGTACGGATTTGACGCTGATGCGATGGCCCAGGATGCCGGCGATCTTTTCCACAATGGCCAGGCCCAACCCCAGCCCGCGATCCTGATCGCGACGCTGCACATCGCCGCGTTTGAACTCCTGGAAAATCTCCTCCAGGCGCTCCTCGGCGATGCCCATGCCACTGTCCCACACCTGGACCGACAAGCGCTGATGCTGGCGACGACAGCCCAATACCACACGGCCGCTATAGGTGTAGCGAATCGCATTGCTCAACAGGTTGCGCAGAATCCGCGCCAGCAGCTGGATATCGCTGTGCACCAACGCCGAACACCCGATGAAATGCAATTCCAGCCCTTCGCTGCGGGCCAGTTCGGTGTATTCGGCCGCCAGGTTGTCCAGCAGCTCGCTTAGGGCGAACGGCGCGATATCGGCCTTGATCACGCCGGCGTCCAGCTTGGAAATATCCACCAGGGTGCCCAGCAGGTTTTCTACGTCTTCAAGGGAGTTGCTCACATTGCGCACCAGGGTTTCATTGGCCTGGGGCTCGCGACGCTCCAGCAAGGCGCCGGTGAACAGACGCGCGGCGTTCAGCGGTTGCAGCAGGTCGTGGCTGACGGCGGCAAGGAACTTGGTCTTCGACAGGTTGGCCTGTTCGGCTTCGCGCTTGGCTTCGCGCAGACGGGTTTCCATGCGGCGGCGCTCATCGATTTCCTTGAGCAACTGGTCGTTGAGCGCGGTGAGTTCCGAGGTGCGCTGGGCGACACGCTGCTCCAGGTTCTGATAGGCCTGATGCAGGGCCTCGGCGGTGCGTCGACGCTCGGTGATGTCGCGGATCAGCACGAAAATCCCCACTACTTCGCCCGTGGCCAGGCGGTTAGGCACGTAGGAGCGCAGCATGTAGCGCTCCTGGTTGTTGATATTGGTTTCGGCGAATTCAAAGGTCACGCTCTCCCCCGCCAGAGCGCGCGCGACATACGCATCGAGACGCTGGCAGTGCTGCTCGCTGTGGACCTCGCGCAAGCTCTGGCCGAGCATCATGCCCGGAGGCCAGCAGTACCATTGTTCGTAGACTTTATTGGTGAACTCATACACCAGGTCGGCATTCAGGTAGCCGATCAGCGCGGGGACGTGGTCGGTGATCAGGCGAATCCAGCGTTCGCTTTCCTGGGCCTTTTGCGCGGCGGCCTGCTCACGGCGCAGGGTTTCGGCGCGCAGGCGGGCATTGATCAACAAGTGGTTGCTGGCGCGCAGTTCGGCCATTGCCTGGTTCAAGGCGTCGGTGCGCTCACGTACTTGCTCGGCCAACACCACCGAGTGCTGGAACGTGGTGTACGGGTCATTGCCCTGGGACACACCGGACTCGATGCGTTCGATCAGCGCCGCGTTGATCCGCGCCAGCTTGTGGTTGTCCACCCGCAGGCGCGCCAGTTCGGCCAGCAGTTCAGTGCGGCCCAGGCGCGCGTCCTCGGGCAATGGCGACCCCGGTAAAGGTCTGGTTGATGTGCATGCCATTGAACTGTTCTCCGTAGGTGTTGAAGCCCAGCACGCGTTGGTCCTGCAGGAAACCGCCGATCTGTTCCAGGGTGTCGGCGTCTTCCAGCTCCAGGCGCCGCAGGAAACAGTCGCAGCCGATGGTCAGCAATAGGTCGCCGAGGCGCGTGTGCAGGCCGTCGAACAGGTTTTGCAGGTTTGGCAGGATCGGCCCGGGTTCCATCACGGTGAGCACGATGCCGTTTTCCACCGCGCAGTAGAAACTCAGGCTGAGATCGTCATGCACTTGCTGGATCGCGCGCACGTAATACTGGTCGTGGATGCGCACTGCCAGCGGGTGGGCAGCGAAGATGCGGTGATCGAGGTCGGCCACCGCCACGCCGATATGCCGCGCGTATTCTTCAGCGGCAGGTTCGGCATTGAGTTCGAATACCCGGCGGGACGGGCTGTCGGCCGCGGTCACCACCAGTTTTTCCGCACGCGGCAGGATGTGGTGAGTGGTGAACACTTCAAAATCCAGCCAGGTGTTGACCAACACCACCACCGCCGCGCCGCTGTGAAACGCACCGTTGAAATACACATGGGTGTGGGTCAGGAAGTTGTCGTCACCGGCCGAGCCGCCGAAGTGCGGGATATCCCCCAGGGCCGCGCTGAGGGCAGCGAGCACCATTTCTTCGCGGCTGGACAGGCCATCGAGCAAGGTCAGGGCAAAGGTGTTGCCTTTGATCGGCGCCAGGGTGTTGCTGCGGCAACCGCCCACCAGGCGTTCGACCATGTGCTGGGCATCGATCAGGCTGAAGTGCTCGACCTGGTCGATCAGTTCAGTGGCAATGGAAAAGTGCGCATGGTTAAAGCCCATCGCGGTCACGCAATTGCGCCCGTAGCCCTGGGGCGTGATCTCGCCGGCGCTGGTGCAGCCGACCACGCGCACGCTGCCGAAGCAGTGCTGCAAGGCATTGCCCAGGGCCTGCAAATCGTAGGAGGCCGAGCAGAAAAACAGCACGAAACCCAGGTACGGATGCAGCAGCTGTCGCGCCAACTCTTCGGCGGCCTGCCCGGCGTCGGTTGCCTGGGACATGGCGCTCACTACGCCTTCGTGGTTGTGCATCGTCGACTCTCCCCTCAGAGGCTTGAGTGTACGAAGGCAGAGGCGGCGGCCCTATGCTACTTGGGTACTGGGTGGGGGATGCGATGGGATGAAAGTGCGCAAACGCACAGAGGATTCAAATGTGGCAGGGGGCTTGCCCTCGATCGCGGCCTGACAGTCGACCAGGAGGTTGGATCAAACCGAGTACATATCCATTGCCGCGGTCACGGCGGCTATGGGTTCCGCCCTTACGGCGGGTCACTTTTGGAAGAGCGCCAAAAGTAACCAAAAACGCTTTGCCCCACCACTCGGCACCTCGCCTAGGCTCGGTGTGCCCGTAATCCGACATTGATTTGGGGGGCCGCCGCCACGCGCCATCCATGGCGCGGGGCGGCTAAACCGGCATCCCTGCCGGTTCACCCTCCAAATCAATGCCGAATTCCGGCCAGCGTGGTTAACGGGGCGCATGAGATCAAAAGCAAGAGCGGCTCGCTTCACATCGTGGTGACTGGGGGTTGCTACCCATTTGTATAGAGAGCTATGCCAATCAAGAGCCCTCCTCCCACATTGCAATTGCATTTCAAGTTCAGCGTAAAGCGTTCAAAAGCATTCCCGCTGCAACCACGACACATAGGCTGGCGAACCCCACCTGCAAGGTGCGTGCGGCAATCACCGAGCATAGGCGCCGGCCGATCAGCATGCCGACGATGCTCGCGGCGATAAACACCCAGCCCACGGCGTCGATACGGACGCCGGCATGGAACGCGCCGACCACGCCGATCAGCGAGATCAGGCTGATCACCATCAATGACGTGGCGACGATGCCGCGCATCTGCACGTCGGTGAGTTGCTTGAACGCTGGCACGATCAGAAAGCCGCCGCCGACGCCGAGCAAGCCCGACACCGCACCGGTGATGGCGCCCAGCGCAGCCAGGGTGGCCGTGCATTTGGCGGTCCAGGCCAGGCGCCCGGTCTGCTGGTTGAGCATGCAGTTTTTCTGGCCCCAGGAGGCGGCGCCATGGTCGCTCGGCCCGGCCTGGTTTTTTTCCCGTTGCAGCATGCGCCAGGCCACCAGCACCATCAACGCGCTGAACAGGCCCTTGAGCAACGCTTCGGGCATCTGGTGAGCGACGAACACCCCCAGCGGTGAAAACAACGCGCCGAGCAAGGCGATCAGCAAGGCGGCGCGATAACGCACCAGGCCATGGCGCAAACCGTCTATCGCCCCCACCGCCGCCGCCGCGCCCACCGCGAGCAACGACACCGGCGCGGCCTGGGTCATGCTCAAGCCCAGGCCCAGCACCAACGCGGGCACGCCGAGGATGCCGCCGCCCGCGCCGGTCAGGCCCATGACCAGGCCCATCAACACCCCCAACACACTGGCCAGTAGCATTCAGTCCACCTTGCTCAGACGGGTCAGCCACTCGCGGCCCTTGAGCATGCCGTTCCAGTAGAACCACGGCAGCAAGGTCGCCTTGAGCCACCACATGGAGCGGCGCGCTTGGGTCGGGTCGAGGGCGAAGGTCGGCAGCAATTTGCCGCCGTAGCCGAACTCAGCCAGCACCACTTTGCCCTTCTCCACCGTCAGCGGGCAGGAGCCATAACCGTCGTACTTGAGCGGCAACGGCGCCTGCTTGCGCAGGGCCAGCAGGTTTTCGGCGACCACCACGATCTGCTTGCGCACGGCGGCGGCGGTCTTGGCGTTGCTGGTGCCGCACACATCGCCCAAGCCAAAGATGGGCGCATAGCGCTGATGCTGCAGGCTGTGCGGGTGCACATCGCACCAGCCGGCAGCGTCGGCCAGCGAGCTGTGGCGGATAAATTCCGGGGCCAGTTGCGGCGGCACCACGTGCAGCAGGTCGAAGGTTTTTTCGACGCGAGTGACATTGCCCTCGGCATCCTTGACCTCGAACCAGGCTTTGCGCGCCGGGCCGTCGACCTTCACCAGGTTGGCATTGAAGGCCAGGCGCGCGTTGTATTTCTCCACGTATTTCATCAACGGCGGCACGAAGGTCGCCACGCCGAACAGCGCCGCGCCGGCCAGGTTGAATTCCACGTCGATGTTTTGCAAATGGCCCTGCTTGAGCCAGTGGTCGCACGACAGATACATAGCCTTCTGGGGCGCGCCGGCGCATTTGATCGGCATGGCCGGCTGGGTGAACAGTGCCTTGCCGGCCTTGAGTTGCTTGACTTGCTGCCAGGTATAAGCGGCGTGCTCGTAGCTGTAGTTGGAAGTCACGCCGTGCTGGCCGAGGGTGTCCTGCAAGCCTTCGATTTTCTCCCAGGCCAGGCGCAGGCCGGGGCAGACAATAAGGTTGTTCCAGGTCACGCGCTGGCCGTTGTCGAGCACCAGGCTCTGGCTGTCCGGCAGCACCTCGGTGACGGCGGCCTGCACCCAGGTCACGCCATTGGGCAGCACATCGGCCAAAGGGCGGCGGGTCTTTTTCAGGTCGTACGCGCCGCCGCCCACCAGAGTCCAGGCCGGTTGGTAGCAGTGGTAGTCGCTGGGTTCGATCAGGGTGATGTTCAGGTCGGGGTCGCGCTTGAGCAGGCTGGCCAGCAAGCCAATGCCTGCCGAACCGCCGCCGATGACAACGATGTCGCTACTGATGGTCTGGCCCCAGTGTTGGTCGGTCATGGTCTATCGCCTTTTTTTGTCAATGCACACAAGGGTCGCTGCCGGATGGCGTCACGCCCAGCTTTTTATGACCGCGCCGCAGTAAAGGCCGGACAGGGTCCTCATCACTTGGATCACTTCGTGGCTGGCCAGTCCGTAGAAAATGTATTTGCCTTCGCGACGGGTGGCCACCAGCCCTTCGTCGCGCAGGATGCCCAGCTGTTGCGACAGCGTCGGCTGGCGCACGCCGGTCATGGTTTCCAGCTCGCCCACATTGCGTTCGCCCTGGGTCAACTGGCACAGGATCAACAGGCGGTCTTCGTTGGCCAACGCCTTGAGCAAGGCACAGGCCTTGGACGCGGAAGCACGCAGTTGGGCGACTTCGCCCTCACTCAAGGTAGATTCCATTTGCTTCGGGTCCTGTGTGTCACTTAATCTGAAAACATTATGTGTAAACATAAAGTGATTGTAATCACTTTTTTCCAGCATCAGGGGCTACCGCCATGCCAGCGTTGATTCAATCCTTTCTGGACGAGGCGTCGTCGACCTACACCTACGTGGTCTATGAAGCGGACGGCGGTCCCTGTGCCATCGTCGATTCGGTGCTCAACTACGATCCGGCCTCCGGTCGCACCGACACCGCCCAGGCTGACAAGGTGATCGCATTCGTGCACGAGCACGGATTGCAGGTGCAGTGGTTGCTGGAAACCCATGCCCACGCTGATCACCTATCCGCCGCGCCGTACCTGCGCCGCACGCTGGGCGGCAAGATCGCCATCGGCCAGTGCATCAGCCAGGTGCAAAACGTGTTTAAAAACCTGTTTAACCTGGAGCCGGAATTCCACGCCGACGGTTCACAGTTCGATCATCTGTTCGCGCCGGACGAAATCTTCCACATCGGCCGTTTGAAAGCCCAGGCGTTGCATGTGCCCGGGCATACCCCGGCAGACATGGCCTACCTGATCGACGGCAAGCTGATCCTGGTGGGCGACACACTGTTCATGCCGGATGTGGGCACCGCCCGCTGCGACTTCCCCGGCGGCGATGCGCATCAGTTGTACGCGTCGATGCGCAAGTTGTTGGCCTTCCCCCTGGAAACCCAGTTGTACGTGTGCCACGACTACCCGCCCCAGGGACGCGAGGCGAAATGCCTGACCACGGTGGCCGAGCAGCGCGCAAGCAATATTCATGTGCATGACGGCGTGGATGAAGCCGCGTTCGTGGCGATGCGCACCCAACGCGATGCCGGGTTGGGAATGCCGACGCTGCTGCTGCCGGCGATTCAGGTGAACGTACGCGCGGGGAATATGCCGCCGGCGGAAGACAACGGCGTGGTGTATTTGAAGATCCCGCTCAACCAGCTCTGAAATGCGGGACTCGAGATGCCCAAGATGGCGGTGTTACAGGCAGCTTGGCGCTAGCTGATTCACCGCCATCGGGGGCAAGCCCCCTCCCACCCGTGTGCCTGGGTGCATCAGCGACCCAGGCTGATGCCGTGACCAGGGCACGGGCATTTACTAAAGGCTGCCCCATCACTTTGTAGTGAGCGGGCTTGCCCCGCGCTGGGCTGCGCAGCAGCCCCATTCCAGGCAATGTTGTTTTACCTGGCCCACCGAGGCGGCTGGATTAGGGCCGCTGCGCAGCCCAGCGCGGGGCAAGCCCGCTCACCACAAAAACCTTGTGCTTTCACTGAAGAGGGCAAGCCCCCTCGCACCTATATGCCTGGGTGCATCAGCTACCCAGGCTGATGCCGTTACCAGGGCATGGGCATCTACTAAAGGCTGACCCATAACTTTGTGGTGAGCGGGCTTGCCCCGCGCTGGGCTGCGCAGCAGCCCCATTCCAGGCAATGTTGTTTTACCTGGCCCACCGAGGCGGCTGGATTAGGGCCGCTGCGCGCCCCGGCGCGGGGCAAGCCCGCTCACTACAAAAACCTTGTGCTTTCACTGAAGAGGGCAAACGCCCTCCCACCTGTGTGCTTGGGTTCATCAGGAACCCAGGCTGATGCCGTTGGAGGGCAATGGCAACGCAGTCTTGTAGCGCACCTGCTTGAGCGCAAAGCTGGAGCGGATATTCGCCACGCCCGGCACTTTGGTCAGAAAGTCCATCATGAAGCGTTCCAGCGCCTGGATCGTCGGCACCAGTACGCGGATCAGGTAGTCGGGGTCGCCGGCCATCAGGTAGCACTCCATCACCTCGGGGCGATCGGCAATGGCGCTCTCGAACTGTTGCAGGGCCAGTTCGTTCTGCTTTTCCAGGCTGACGTGAATGAACACATTGACGTGCAAACCCAGCAGATCGGCGTCTAACAGGGTGACCTGCTCGCGGATCAGGCCCAGTTCTTCCATGGCCTTGACCCGGTTGAAGCACGGGGTGGGCGACAGGTTGACCGAGCGCGCCAGGTCGGCGTTGGTGATGCGCGCATTCTCCTGAAGGGCGTTGAGAATGCCGATATCGGTACGGTCCAGTTTGCGCATGAGACAAAATCACCTGTTTATTATGTTTATGCAGTTTTTTTATCCGCAAATAGTCCTGAGCGCAACGAAACACAGATAAATATTCTTCTACGCCCCGCCTATGATTGTTGTAGGACAAGATTTCTCCTACCCGGAGACTGACTGTCAGCTAGCGCGCCCACTACAAGAAATTCACAAGATAGAGCGTAGAAAGCCATGACCCAGCAGTACGAACCACTGCGCCTGCACGTTCCCGAACCCTCGGGCCGCCCAGGCTGCAAGACCGATTTCACCTACCTGCGCCTGACCGACGCCGGCCTGGTGCGCAAACCCGCCATCGATGTAGAACCCGCCGACACCGCCGACCTGGCCAAGGGCCTGATCCGCGTGCTCGATGACCAGGGTCAGGCCCTGGGGCCGTGGGCCGAAGGGGTTCCCGTGGAGGTTCTGCGCAAGGGCATGCGCGCCATGCTCAAGACGCGGATCTTCGACAACCGCATGGTGGTCGCCCAGCGTCAGAAAAAAATGTCGTTCTACATGCAGAGCCTTGGCGAAGAAGCCATCGGCAGCGCCCAGGCCCTGGCCTTGAACATCGACGACATGTGTTTCCCCACCTATCGCCAGCAAAGCATCCTGATGGCCCGCGAAGTGCCGCTGGTGGACCTGATCTGCCAGTTGCTGTCCAACGAGCGCGACCCGCTCAAGGGCCGACAGTTGCCGATCATGTACTCGGTCAAAGACGCTGGGTTCTTTACTATTTCCGGCAACCTCGCCACCCAATTCGTACAGGGCGTGGGCTGGGGCATGGCCTCGGCGATCAAGGGCGATACCAAGATCGCCTCGGCCTGGATCGGCGACGGCGCCACCGCCGAATCGGACTTCCACACCGCCCTCACCTTCGCCCACGTCTACCGCGCGCCGGTGATCCTCAACGTGGTCAACAACCAATGGGCCATCTCCACCTTCCAGGCCATTGCCGGCGGTGAAGCCACTACCTTCGCCGGACGCGGCGTCGGTTGCGGCATTGCCTCCCTGCGTGTGGACGGCAACGACTTCATCGCGGTGTACGCCGCTTCCGCCTGGGCCGCCGAACGTGCGCGCCGCAACCTCGGCCCGACCTTGATCGAATGGGTCACCTACCGCGCCGGCCCCCACTCCACTTCGGACGATCCGTCCAAGTACCGCCCCGCCGACGACTGGAGCCACTTCCCGCTGGGCGACCCGATTGCCCGACTCAAACAGCACCTGATCAAGATTGGCCAGTGGTCCCAAGAGGAACACGCGGCGGTCAGTGCCGAACTGGAAGCCGAAGTCATCGCCGCACAAAAACAAGCCGAGCAGTACGGCACTCTGGCCGGTGGCCAGATTCCAAGCGCCGCGACCATGTTCGAAGACGTCTACAAAGAGATGCCGGAGCACTTGAAGCGCCAGCGTCAGGAGTTGGGGATCTGACATGAACGATCACAACAACAGCATCGAACTGGAAACTGCCATGACCACCACCACCATGACCATGATCCAGGCCCTGCGCTCGGCCATGGATGTGATGCTCGAACGGGACGACAACGTCGTGGTGTTCGGCCAGGACGTCGGCTACTTCGGCGGCGTGTTCCGTTGCACCGAAGGCTTGCAGAGCAAGTACGGCACCTCGCGGGTGTTCGACGCGCCGATCTCCGAAAGCGGCATCGTTGGCGTGGCGGTAGGCATGGGCGCCTATGGTTTGCGCCCGGTGGCGGAAATCCAGTTCGCCGACTACGTGTACCCGGCCACCGACCAGATCATCTCCGAAGCCGCGCGCCTGCGTTATCGCTCGGCCGGCCAGTTCACCGCGCCGCTGACCATGCGCATGCCCTGCGGCGGCGGCATCTATGGCGGCCAGACTCACAGCCAAAGTATCGAAGCGGTGTTCACCCAGGTCTGCGGCCTGCGCACGGTGATGCCGTCCAACCCGTATGACGCCAAGGGCCTGCTGATCGCCTCCATCGAAAACGATGACCCGGTGATCTTTCTCGAACCCAAGCGCCTGTACAACGGCCCGTTCGATGGCCATCACGACCGCCCTGTCACCCCCTGGTCGAAACACCCGCAAGCCCAAGTACCGGACGGTTACTACACCGTGCCCCTGGACGTGGCCGCCATTGTGCGTCCGGGCTCGGCCGTCACCGTGCTGACCTACGGCACCACCGTGTATGTGTCACAGGTCGCCGCCGAAGAAACCGGCATCGACGCCGAAGTCATCGACCTGCGCAGCCTGTGGCCGCTGGACCTGGAAACCATCGTCAAATCGGTGAAAAAAACCGGCCGTTGCGTGGTGGTGCATGAAGCCACGCGCACCTGCGGCTTTGGCGCCGAGCTGGTAGCGCTGGTGCAGGAGCATTGCTTCCACCACCTGGAAGCGCCGATCGAACGCGTCACCGGGTGGGACACCCCCTACCCGCACGCGCAAGAGTGGGCGTATTTCCCAGGGCCGTCCCGTGTGGGCGCGGCGCTGCAACGGGTCATGGAGGTCTGAATGGGCACGCACGTTATCAAGATGCCGGACATTGGCGAAGGCATCGCGGAAGTTGAACTGTCGGTCTGGCATGTGAAGGTCGGCGATATGGTCGTCGAAGACCAGGTGCTGGCGGACGTGATGACCGACAAGGCGATGGTGGACATTCCCTCGCCGGTGCACGGCAAGGTCATTGCTCTCGGCGGCGAGCCGGGCGAAGTCATGGCCGTGGGCAGTGTGTTGATCAGCATCGAAGTGGAAGGCGCGGGCAATGCCAAGGATGTGCCTGTGACGGATGAACCAGTGAAGGCCGCCCCCGCAGTTGAAGCCAAACCAGCGCCGGTGGCCCCTGCGGTTGAACGCAAGCCCGCACCGCCCCCCGTATCCCGCGAGGCCGACGAACGCCCGCTGGCCTCCCCCGCTGTGCGCAAGCATGCGCTGGATGCCGGCATCCAACTGCGGCTGGTCCAGGGCACCGGCCCGGCCGGGCGGATCCTGCACGAAGACCTTGACGCCTATCTGCAACAAGGTTCGGCGAAGCCTTCGACGGCAGCCACCCCTTACGCCGAACGCCACGACGAAGAACAAATCCCGGTGATCGGCATGCGCCGCAAGATCGCCCAGCGCATGCAGGACGCCACCCGGCGCGCCGCGCATTTCAGCTATGTGGAAGAAATCGACGTCACTGCGCTGGACGAACTGCGCGTGCACCTCAACGAAAAACACGGTGCCACTCGGGGCAAACTGACCCTGCTGCCGTTTATTGTGCGGGCCATGGTCGTGGCGCTGCGGGACTTCCCGCAGATCAACGCACGCTACGACGACGAAGCCCAGGTCATCACTCGCCTCGGCGCGGTGCATGTGGGCGTCGCCACCCAGAGCGACGTGGGTTTGATGGTGCCGGTGGTGCGGCATGCCGAAGCGCGCAACTTGTGGGGCACCGCCGAAGAAATCACGCGCCTGGCCACAGCCGCACGCAATGGCAAGGCCAGCCGTGAGGAATTGTCCGGTTCCAGTATCACCCTCACCAGCCTCGGCGCCTTGGGCGGTATTGTCAGCACGCCGGTGCTGAATCTGCCGGAAGTGGCGATTGTCGGCGTCAACCGCATCGTCGAACGGCCAATGGTGATCAAGGGCCAGATCGTGATTCGCAAGATGATGAACCTCTCCAGTTCCTTCGATCACCGCGTGGTCGATGGCATGGACGCGGCGCAATTTATCCAGGCCATTCGCGGCCTGCTCGAACAACCCGCCAGCCTGTTCCTGGAGTAAGGGCATGACACAAATTACCCATACCACCCTGCTGATCATCGGCGGCGGCCCCGGCGGTTATGTGGCGGCGATCCGCGCCGGGCAATTGGGCATTCCGACCATCCTGGTGGAAGGCCAGGCCCTGGGCGGCACCTGTCTGAATATCGGTTGCATCCCGTCCAAGGCCTTGATCCATGTGGCCGAGCAATTCCAGCAAACCGTGCACCACAGCCAGGGTTCCCAGTTGGGCATCGAAGTGGATGTACCCAGCCTGGATATCCGCAAAAGCGTGGAGTGGAAGGACGGCATCGTCGACCGCCTGACCACCGGCGTCGCCGCGTTGCTCAAGAAGCACAAGGTGCAAGTGATCCACGGCTGGGCCAAGGTGGTGGACGGCAAGACCGTCGATGTCGGCGAGCAACGCATCCAGTGCGAACACCTGCTGCTGGCCACGGGTTCGAAAAGCGTCAACCTGCCGATGCTGCCGATTGGAGGGCCGATCATTTCATCTACCGAAGCGTTGGCTCCCACCCAAGTGCCCAAGCGACTGATTGTGGTGGGCGGCGGCTACATCGGCATGGAACTGGGCACGGCCTATCGCAAGCTTGGCGCGGAAGTCAGCGTGGTTGAGGCGCAGGATCGCATCCTGCCCGCCTACGATGCCGAATTGACCCAACCGGTGGCCGAATCCCTCAAGCAACTGGGGGTGAAGCTGTACCTCAAGCACAGTGTCACCGGGTTTGCCGACGGCCACCTGCAAGTGCGTGACCCCAATGGCGACACCTTGTCACTGGCCACCGACCAGGTGCTGGTTGCGGTGGGTCGCAAACCCAACACCCAGGGCTGGAACCTGGAAGCGCTGAACCTGGACATGAACGGTACGGCAATCCAAGTCGACAGCCGCTGCCAGACCAGCATGCGCAACGTGTGGGCCATCGGCGACCTGAGCGGCGAACCGATGCTGGCGCACCGGGCCATGGCCCAGGGCGAGATGGTCGCCGAACTGATCAGCGGCCTGCATCGCGAGTTCAACCCGGCGGCGATCCCGGCGGTGTGCTTTACCGACCCGGAAGTGGTGGTGGTCGGCAAGACCCCCGACGATGCCAAGGCGGCGGGGCTGGACTGCATCGTGTCGAGTTTCCCGTTCGCGGCCAATGGCCGGGCGATGACGCTGGAGTCGAAAACCGGCTTCGTGCGGGTGGTGGCGCGGCGTGACAACCACCTGATCGTCGGCTGGCAAGCAGTGGGCGTTGGCGTCTCGGAGCTGTCCACGGCCTTCGGCCTGAGCCTGGAAATGGGCGCGCGCCTGGAAGACGTGGCCGGCACCATCCATGCGCACCCGACCCTCGGCGAGGCTGTGCAGGAAGCGGCATTGCGGGCGCTGGGCCACGCGCTGCATCTGTAGGCCAGGCAGCTCCCACCTTTGGAATGCAATCAACGGTGGGGCCGGGCTTGCCCGCGATAGCGGCGGATCAGCCAATACAGATGTCGGATGGTCCGCCCACCTGCTCCCACACGAGCCAAGAATGCAGTATTGTTGCGCCCATCCAGAAAAAAATCCGACTTGACCAGAGATAGAGGGTGTCATGGGTAACGAAAGCATCAATTGGGACAAGCTGGGTTTTGACTACATCAAGACCGACAAGCGGTTTCTCCAGACCTGGAAGAACGGCGAATGGCAAGCTGGCACCCTGACCGACGACAACGTGCTGCACATCAGCGAGGGCTCCACCGCCCTGCACTACGGTCAGCAGTGCTTCGAGGGCCTCAAGGCCTACCGCTGCAAGGACGGCTCGATCAACCTGTTCCGCCCGGACCAGAACGCCGCACGCATGCAACGCAGCTGCGCGCGCCTGCTGATGCCGCATGTACCGACCGACGTATTCATCGACGCCTGCAAACAAGTGGTCAAGGCCAACGAGCGCTTCATCCCGCCCTACGGCAGCGGCGGCGCGCTGTACTTGCGCCCGTTCGTGATCGGCACCGGTGACAACATCGGCGTGCGCACCGCGCCGGAGTTCATCTTCTCGGTGTTCTGCATCCCGGTTGGCGCCTACTTCAAGGGCGGCCTGGTGCCCCACAACTTCCAGATCTCCACCTTCGACCGCGCCGCGCCACAGGGCACCGGTGCAGCCAAGGTCGGTGGCAACTACGCCGCCAGCCTGATGCCAGGCTCGGAAGCGAAGAAATCCGGTTTCGCCGACGCGATCTACCTGGACCCGATGACCCACTCGAAAATCGAAGAAGTCGGCTCGGCCAACTTCTTCGGGATCACCCATGACAACAAGTTCATCACGCCGAAGTCGCCTTCGGTGCTGCCAGGCATCACCCGCCTGTCGCTGATCGAACTGGCCCAGACCCGCCTGGGCCTGGAAGTGGTCGAGGGCGAAGTGTTCATCGACAAGCTGGACCAATTCAAGGAAGCCGGCGCCTGCGGCACGGCGGCGGTTATTTCGCCGATCGGCGGTATCCAGTACAACGGCAAGCTGCACGTGTTCCACAGCGAAACCGAAGTCGGCCCGATCACCCAGAAGCTCTACAAAGAGCTGACCGGCGTGCAGACCGGCGACGTCGAAGCGCCAGCCGGCTGGATCGTAAAGGTCTAACCGCCTGTGGGAGGGGGCTTGCCCTCATGCCACTTAGTTAAGGGCTCAGTTGATCCAGCCCAGGCAATGGCTTTTAAAGTTAGTGGGAGGGGGCTTACCCCCGATAGCAGTGGCTCAGTCAATGATTCTGTCGACTGATACACCGCATCGGGGGCAAGCCCCCTCCCACATTCGAGCCGGTTCTTTCAGTTAACTGAGGAGGGCGTTTGGATTCTCATATAGGGCAAGCCCCCGATAGCAATGGCTCAGTCAATGAATCTGTCGACTGATACACCGCATCGGGGGCAAGCCCCCTCCCACATTCGAGCCGGTTCTTTCAGTTAACTGAGGAGGGCGTTTGGATTCTCATATAGGGCTTGCCCCCGATAGCAGTGGCTCAGTCAATGAATCCGTCGACTGATACACCGCATCGGGGGCAAGCTCCCTCCCACATTCGAGCCGGTTCTTTCAGTTAACTGAGGAGGGCGTTTGGATTCTCATATAGGGCTTGCCCCCGATAGCAATGGCTCAGTCAATGAACCCGCCGACTGATGCACCGCATCGGGGGCAAGCCCCCTCCCACATTCGAGCCGGTTCTTTCAGTTAACTGAAGAGGGCGTTTGGATTCTCATATAGGGCTTGCCCCCGATAGCAATGGCTCAGTCAATGAATCCGTCGACTGATACACCGCATCGGGGGCAAGCCCCCTCCCTCATTTACTTTCCGGTGTGCTCAGGCATCGCACGACAACAGCGTCTTCTCCATCACTAACGTGCGCTCATTGCCGTGTTCGACCTCACGTACCGTGCGAAACCCCAGCCTGGAGTAAAACGGCTCGGCCGTCAGCGAGGACGGCACACTCAGCGTTGTCACCCCCGCTTCCCCCGCGCGCAGTTCGATTTCACTCATCAATAACCGGCCAATGCCCTGCCCTTGCCGCGTCGGGTTGACGAACACCGAGCGCACCACTTTGGCATCCAGCGCAGCGGCGCCGACGATCACCCGCCCCTGAACCGCCACCGGCACCACACGCCGCTTGAGCAGCTCGCGCACCGCGTCGGGCGTAAAGTTGCTGGCCACCCGCTCAATCACATCCGCCGGATAATCCTGTGCGTTGCTGCCGTACAAAGCCGCCAGGATCACCCGGCTGATTCCCTCGGCATCGTCGGGTTGGGCGAGACGTACGACGGTAGACATGACCCCTCCTGTTTAACCTTGCCCGCTGGCAATACGCTTGCCGGGCTTGTTGCCGATCATCTTGGCCTGACCATCTTTCTGCTTACCCGTTCGCGCTTCGCTGATCAAGCTTGGGATCAACTTACCCTCCGGCAGGTTTTTCCAGAACCGACTGGGCAAGTGGCCTTCCATCACCTTGGGGTTCAACCGCGCCGGGTTGAAGATGTGGCTGTAGTAGGTCAGCCACATGGCGCTGTGGGGGTCTTCGACGTTTTGTGCCAGTTGCTGCCAGGCTTCGGGGCAATGGCGTTGATGAATCAATTGCTGGCCGTCGTAATACACGCCGTCCAACGGTGTGGCGATCATCCAGCGATGGCGGCCCATGCGCCCGATAAAGTGCTGGCTGGCCGACTTCAGAATGTCGTGGGCCGGTTCATGCCAGGCCACGTACTCCGGTAACTCCGGCCCGGCCTCTGGCGGCAGCGCGACAAAGCGTACGAACGCGTGCAGGTGATGGGCTTCGCGGCTGACCTGCTTGATCCGCCGCTGCAACTCGCTGCCCAGTTTGTCGCCGGCCAGCATCGCGGTGCGGTCGCCGTGGCTGACGCGCCACAGCACTTCATACAACAGGCTCCAGCGCTGGTCGCCGTGGTAGCAGGCGGCCGACTCCAGCAGTTCGAGCAGTGCCTTGGGGATGCGCGCCTGAAACGGCCCCAGCCCGGCAGGGATCGGCTCATCAGTGGCAAACAGGTCCGCCGCCTGGGCCTCGCCCCAACTTACCTGGCTGGGGTCGACCTGATGGCTGAGCAGCCAGCGCGCCTGTTCGCGCCAGGTGCCGAACAGGTTGTCGCATTCCAGGCTGATCATCCCCACAGCCCCATTTGCTGCGGTTGCGGCCGGTCGCGCAGTTGCTCGCGCAGCAACACACTGGTGCTGTCCGCCTGTTGCGGGTGGTAGTCGCTGGTAATGAAAAACGGCTTGGCCTTGGCCAGCACACAGCGCATGCGCGCCAGGTCTTCGAAGCGGATTTTGCGTTCGCGGCGCAGGTCCACCAGGCGCTGGGTGGTGCGCAGACCGATGCCGGGAATACGCGCGATCAACGTCGGTTCGGCACGATTGAGGTCCAGGGGGAACACCTCGCGATGTTCAAGGGCCCAGGCCAGTTTGGGGTCGATATCCAGCGCCAGGTGACCGGGGCCTTCGAACAACTCGCCGGCACTGAAGCCGTAGCTGCGCAGCAGGAAGTCAGCCTGGTACAGGCGGTGCTCGCGCATCAACGGTGGCGCGGCCAGGGGTACACTTTTGGGGCTATTAGGGATGGGGCTGAACGCCGAGTAGTAGACGCGGCGCAGCTTGAAGTTGCCGTACAACGCTTCGGCGCCATGCAGGATGGTGCTGTCGTCGGTGTCGTCGGCGCCGACGATCATCTGGGTGCTCTGCCCGGCTGGAGCGAAACGCGGCGCTCGAGGCTCGTTGAGTACCGTCTGCTCGCCGGTGTAGATGGTCCGCATGGCCTGCTTGATCGAGCCGATCTGCTTTTCCGGTGCCAGGGTTTGCAGGCTGGCATCGGTGGGCAGTTCGATGTTCACGCTCAGGCGATCGGCATAACGCCCGGCCTCGGCAATCAACGCCGGGTCGGCTTCGGGGATGGTCTTGAGGTGGATATACCCACGAAAGTCGTGCTCTTCGCGCAGCAGTTTCGCCACCCGGACAAGCTGCTCCATGGTGTAGTCGGCCGAACGGATAATGCCGGAGCTTAGGAACAACCCGCTGACGCAATTGCGCCGGTAGAAATCCAGGGTCAGGGAGACCACTTCTTCCGGGCTGAACCGCGCACGGGGCACGTCGCTGGAGCGGCGGTTGACGCAGTACTGGCAGTCGTAAAGGCAGAAGTTGGTGAGCAGCACCTTGAGCAGTGACACACAGCGCCCGTCAGGCGTATAGCTGT
The DNA here is from genome assembly GCF_030209215.1 of Pseudomonas sp. efr-133-TYG-23. Classification (NCBI taxonomy): domain Bacteria; kingdom Pseudomonadati; phylum Pseudomonadota; class Gammaproteobacteria; order Pseudomonadales; family Pseudomonadaceae; genus Pseudomonas; species Pseudomonas sp. efr-133-TYG-23. The sequence continues at coordinate 71,046 of NZ_JARVSL010000007.1, forward strand.
GGCAGATGCCCATGCCATCGGTGGAGCCCAGCCCCGCCTTGCCCTCGGAACTGCGCTTGGGCGCGCCGCTGCTGGCGCAGGACGCGTCGTACTTGGCGGCGTCGGCGAGGATGCTGAGTTTTTCGATCAACTGCATGGCGGGCTACCGATACTGGTTTTTTGTACAGTATCAGCGGTAACCCTTTGTCACAAGTACCGCCCGTAGGGGCGAGCTTGGGCGAAAGCACACTGCCTCGCCCTTACGCCCCGCCCACCGGCGCGAACTCAGCTTGCGGTGGCCAGCAGCAATTCCTCGATTGACCGCCCTTGGCCGCGCCCACGGTCCAGGGCATACAGCGACGCTGCTATCTCATCCGCGCGGATCGGCAGCACCGACAGCAAGGTATCGCTCAACCCATGGCTGGCCTGGCTGAAGCCCTGGATATAAATGCCGGCGTTGCAGCGCTCATCGGTGACGATGCGGTAGTCGCGGCTCACTTCGAAATCGCCCATGTAGGTTTCCAGGGGGGCGAGCAGTTCGCGGTGCATCTGGCGCTCATAACCGGTGGCGAGGATGACCGCGTCGTAGTGATGCACGGTCGTTTCACCCGTGGCGTTGTTGCGCAGGGCCAGTTCGATGCCCAGCGGGCCGGGCGTGACCTTCTCCACCACGGTCATGGTGCGAAAGGCCTGGCGCGCGATGCCGGAGACTTTCTGGCGATAGAAAATGCCGTAGATGCGCTCGATCAGGTCCAGGTCCACCACCGAATAGTTGGTGTTCTGATACTCCGCCACCAACCGCTCACGCTCGGCGCCGACTTGCTGGAACACCAGGTCGGTGAACGCCGGCGAGAACACTTCGTTGACGAACGGGCTGTCATCGGCCGGCTTGAGCGCCGAACCGCGCAGGATCATGTCCACCTGCACCGAGGGGAAGCTGTCGTTGAGGTCGATAAAGGCTTCTGCCGCGCTCTGGCCGCCGCCGATGATCGCGATGCGCATCGGCTTGCCCTCAACACACGGCTGGTTGGCCATGCGCTCCAGGTACTGGGAGTGGTGGAACACGCGGTGGTCGTTCTTGAACGCCTTGAAGGTGTCGGGAATGCGCGGCGTGCCGCCAGCGCTGACCACCACCGAACGGGTGGTGCGCACATGCTGCTCGCCCAGCGCATCGCGGGAGATCACCCGCAAAGCCTCGACCTGCTGCTGATGCAGGATCGGCTCGATGGCCAGTACTTCCTCGCCGTAGCGGGCCTGGCTCTGGAAGTGCCCGGCGACCCAGCGCAGGTAGTCGTTGAACTCCATGCGGCACGGGTAGAAGGTGCCGAGGTTGATAAATTCCACCAGACGGCCGTGGGCCTTGAGGTAGTTGACGAAGGAGTACGGGCTGGTGGGGTTGCGCAGGGTCACCAGGTCCTTGAGGAAGGAAATCTGCAATTCGCTCTGGGTCACCAGGGTATTGCCGTGCCAGCGATAGTCGGCCTGTTTGTCCAGAAACAGCACGTCCAGTTTGCCCTGCGCCTTCTCGCGCTCTTGCAGGGCGATGGCCAGTGCCAGGTTCGACGGGCCGAAACCGATGCCGATCAGGTCGTGAACCGCGGGCGAAGCAATTGCCTGTGTCATTCCAGTGTCCTCTGGATAAGCCCCGTGGCGGTGGGGCGGGAATACCTTCAAGACCTGCACAACAGGTCGTGTGTTGATAGGAAACGAGGACAGTGAAAAAAAATTTAAGCCGTCGACCCTCAGTGCGCATCCCACTCGCGCATCCGCACGCGGCAGTGTTTCATGGCATTGACGATGTTTTTTTCCACCAGAGCGCGGGAGATGCTCAGGCGTTCGGCGATTTGCAGATGGCTCAGGCCATCGAGCTTGCGCAACAGGAAACTCTCGCGGCAGGCCGCCGGCAGTTCGGCCAGGGCGCGCTCAAGCAGTTCCAGGCGCTGGGCCTGATCGTGACTGGCGTGGGGCGTGCCGGCGGCGAAGCGCTCTTCGCTGTCCAACACCTCCAGCGGCTCGACCTGGCGCAAGGCATTGCGCCGATGGCCGTCGATCACAAGGTTCAACGCCGTGCGGTACAAAAAGGCGCGGGGTTGCTCGATGGGGGTATCGCTGGAACGTTCCAGTACCCGCACGTAAGCGTCATGCACCACATCTTCGGCCACCTGACGGTTGCCCAGCTTGGCGTTGAGGAAACACACCAGCTCGCGATAGTAGTTTTCCAACATGACTCCCGACCATCTTGAAAACACGCTGCAGGCGCGAGCGTTGTCAGGCCTGCAGAAGGGTGCCATTCGATAATGGCAGTTTGGGTGGGTGCAATTTATAGTAATTCTCATCTACTTTTAAAGAAGACTTGTAACGCCAGCCGTTTTTTTTATGCAAAAGAGCAGTAACGGCCTGTGTAACCACTTAAATTCCAGCGCCCTTATCTCGTTTAACTGTCAGCTCTGCGCAACCGCGCCCTGAACTCTCCTGGCTGGAATCCATCCATGAAACGCCCCCGCCCCGCCCGACGCGCCTTGCTTGTTGTGGCGTGCCTGTTACCGCTGATCGCCGTCGCCGCGTGGCAGGTACTGCCCTCGGGCCGCGACGACCTGACCACCGTCACCGTGACCCGCGGCAATATCGAAAACAGCGTGACCGCCCTCGGTACCCTGCAACCGCGCCGCTATGTGGACGTGGGCGCCCAGGCGTCCGGGCAGATCCGCAAGATCCATGTCGAGGCGGGCGATCAGGTCAAGGAGGGCCAATTGCTGGTGGAAATCGACCCGTCCACCCAGCAGGCCAAGCTCGACGCCAGCCGCTACGCCATCGAAAACCTCAAGGCGCAATTGCAGGAACAGAAAGCCCAGCACGCGTTGGCGCGCCAGAAGTACCAGCGCCAGCAGCGCCTGGCCAGCGGCAACGCCACCCGTGAAGAAGACGTACAAACCGCCAAGGCCGAGCTGAGCGCGACCCAGGCCCGGGTCGACATGTTCCAGGCCCAGATCCGCCAGGCCCAGGCCAGCCTGCGCAGCGATGAAGCGGAGCTTGGCTACACACGTATTTATGCGCCAATGAGCGGCACCGTGGTGGCGGTGGACGCCCGCGTTGGCCAGACCCTCAACGCTCAACAGCAGACGCCGCTGATCCTGCGCATCGCCAAGTTGTCGCCGATGACCGTATGGGCGGAGGTGTCCGAGGCCGATATCGGCCATGTCAAACCCGGCATGAGCGCCTATTTCACCACCCTGAGCGGCGGCAACCGGCGCTGGAGCAGCACTGTGCGGCAGATCCTGCCGATCCCGCCCAAGCCGTTGAACGAAACCCAGGGCAGCGGCAGCCCCACCAGTTCCAATAAAAGCGGCACCGGCCGCGTGGTGCTGTACACCGTGCTGCTGGACGTGGACAACACCGACAACGCGCTGATGGCTGAGATGACCACTCAGGTGTTCTTCGTCGCCGGCCAGGCCAAGGACACCCTCACCGCCCCGGTCGCCGCCCTGCTCGGCAACGGCAACACCGACAAACAGATCGCCCGCGTGGTGATGCCCAACGGCAGCATCGAACAGCGCGAGGTGCGCCTGGGCCTCAGCGACCGCCTGCGGGTGCAGGTGCTCGACGGCCTGAACGAAGGCGACCACCTGTTGATCGGCCCGGTCGACGGCCATGGGGGTTGAGGTGAGTACGCCGCTGATCGAACTCAGGCACATCCGCAAATCCTACGGCGGCGGCGACAGCCCTCAGGTTGACGTATTGCGCGGTATCGACCTGGCGATTCACGCCGGCGAATTCGTGGCGATTGTCGGCGCGTCCGGCTCGGGCAAATCCACCTTGATGAATATCCTCGGTTGCCTCGACCGCCCCAGCAGTGGCGAGTACCTGTTTGCCGGGGAGAATGTCGCGCACCTGGACAGCGACGCCCTGGCCTGGCTGCGCCGTGAAGCCTTCGGTTTTGTGTTCCAGGGTTATCACCTGATCCCGTCCGGTTCGGCCCAGGAAAACGTAGAAATGCCGGCGATCTACGCCGGAATCAGCGCCGCCGAACGGCACGCCCGGGCCAGTGCCCTGCTCACCCGCCTGGGCCTGGCCGAACGGACCGGCAACCGCCCGCACCAGCTCTCCGGCGGCCAGCAGCAGCGGGTGTCCATCGCTCGCGCGTTGATGAACGGCGGGCACATCATCCTCGCCGACGAACCCACCGGCGCCCTCGACAGCCACAGCGGCGCCGAGGTGATGAGCCTGCTCGACGAGCTGGCCAGCCAGGGCCATGTGGTGATCCTGATCACCCACGACCGCGAAGTCGCGGCGCGCGCCAACCGCATCATCGAGATTCGCGATGGCCTGATCATCAGCGATTCGGCATCCGCCCACGACACCGCGACCGCCGCTACCCCCGGCGCCCTGCAAGCGGTGGACCTGCGTCAGCGTCTGGCCGATGGCGCCGAACACAATGGTGCCTGGAAAGCCGAACTGGTGGACGCCGTCCAGGCGGCCTGGCGTGTGATGTGGATCAACCGCTTCCGCACCGCGCTGACGTTGCTCGGCATCATCATCGGCGTGGCGTCGGTGGTGGTGATGCTGGCGGTGGGCGAAGGCAGCAAGCGCCAGGTCATGGCGCAGATGGGTGCCTTCGGTTCCAACATCCTCTACCTCAGCGGCGCCTCACCCAATCCACGCACGCCGCTGGGCATCGTCAGTTTGGCCGACGTCGCAGCGCTGGCGGCGCTGCCTCAGGTGCAGCGCATCATGCCGGTCAACGGCAGCGAAGCCGGGGTGCGTTACGGCAACGTCGACTACATGGCGTACGTGGGCGGCAACGACACCAATTTCCCCGACATTTTCAACTGGCCGGTGGTCGAGGGCAGTTACTTCACGGCGGCCGACGAGCGCGCCGGGGCCACGGTAGCGGTGATCGGTCATCGGGTGCGCGAGAAGTTGTTCAAGGGCCTGGTCGACCCGATCGGCCAATACATCCTGATCGAAAACGTGCCGTTCCAGGTCATCGGCGTGCTGGCGGAAAAAGGCGCCAGCTCCGGCAATAAAGACAGCGACGACCGCATAGCCATTCCCTACACCGCCGCCAGCGTGCGCCTGTTCGGCAGCTACAACCCCGAGTACGTGGTGATCGCCGCCGCCGATGCACGCAAGGTGCATGAGGCCGAACAGGCCATTGACCAGTTGATGCAGCGCCTGCACCACGGCAAGCGCGACTACGAGCTGACCAACAACGCCGCGATGATCCAGGCCGAGGCGCGCACCCAGAACACCCTGTCGCTGATGCTCGGTTCGATTGCGGCGATTTCCCTGCTGGTGGGCGGTATCGGTGTGATGAACATCATGCTGATGACGGTGCGCGAGCGTACCCGCGAAATCGGTATCCGCATGGCCACCGGCGCACGCCAGCGCGACATCCTGCGCCAGTTCCTCACCGAGGCGGTGATGCTCTCGGTGGTCGGCGGCCTGTGCGGCATCGCCCTGGCCTTGCTGGTGGGCGGCGTGCTGACGCTGGCCAAGGTGGCGGTGCAGTTTTCCCTGGTGGCGGTGCTTGGCGCGTTTGGCTGTGCGTTGGTCACCGGCGTCGTATTCGGCTTTATGCCGGCCCGTAAAGCTGCCCGGCTCGATCCGGTTAAGGCATTGACCAGTGAATAAACCCTGTATCCCATCGCACCTGGGCGTGCTCAGCCTGTGCCTGCTGCTCAATGCCTGCGCCGGCCAACCGCCCAGCGTCGACAGCGGCCTCGCGCCGCCGGCCGCCTGGCAGTACGCCGAACGCGAGGCCGCCCAAAACGTGAACACCCAGTGGTGGACACAGTTCGGCAGTGCGCCGCTCAATCGTTTGATCGAACAGGCGCGGCGCGACAGTTTCGATGTGGCTGCAGCGGTGGCGCGGGTGCGCCAGGCCCAGGCCAGCGCGGTGATTGCCGGCGCGCCGTTGCTGCCGGAGGTGAAGGCCAACCTCACCACCAGCCATCAGAAGCTGCTACGCGGCCCCGGCGGCCCGGACCTCGACGCCAGCGATAGCGACGACGCGGTCAACAACTTCGGCGCCAACCTGACCGCCAGCTACGAAGTGGATTTCTGGGGCGCTCGCGCTGCCGCCCGCGACAGCGCCCTGCACAGCCTGCGGGCCAGCGAATTCGACCAGGCCACCGTGGAACTGACCCTGCTCAGCAACGTCGCCGACCGCTATGCGCAAACCCTCGCCGCCGCGCAGCGCCGGCAGATCGCCGAGTTGAACCTGGCCAATGCGCGGAATGTGCTCGCGCTGGTGCAAACCCGCTATGACGCCGGCTCGGCCACCGCGCTGGAACTGGCCCAACAAAAAAGCCTGGTGGCCGGCCAGCAGCGCCAGTTGCCGTTGATCGCGCAACAGGCCGAAGAATCGCGCATCACCCTCGCCGCCCTTCTCGGCCAACCCGTGCAGGCCCTGGACCTGGGCGCCGAGCCCTTCCAGAACCTGACCTGGCCCGTCATTGGCGCCGGCCTGCCCAGCCAATTGCTCAGCCGCCGCCCGGACATCGCCAAGGCCGAAGCCCAACTGGCGGCGGCGCAGGCGGACGTGACGGTGGCCCGCGCCGCCCTGCTGCCCGCCGTGACCCTCGGCGCCACCTTGGGCTCCGACGCCTACAAGGCCGTCGATGTGCTACGCAGCCCCTATTACACGTTAACCGCCGGGCTGGTGGCACCGATCTTCAACAACGGCCGTTTAAGCGCTGAACGGGACAAGGCCCGCGCGCGCCAGGATGAACTGTTGCAAACCTACCGCGGCGCGATCATCAACGGCTTTGCCGACGTGGAAAAAGCCCTCAGCAGCATCACCCGCCTCGACCAGCAGCGCCAATGGCAGGACGAAGAACTGCAACAGGCGCAGACCGCGTTCCAAATCGCCCAACAGCGCTACCAGGCCGGGGCCGCCGACTGGCTGACGGTGCTCGAAACCCAGCGCACCCTGTACGCCGCCCAGGACCTGAACGTGCAGTTGCGACTGTCACGCCTGCAAGCCAGCATCGCGCTCTACAAAGCATTGGGTGGCGGCTGGAACTCTGGCATCCGATAAACAAAACTCCGATTTCGTACATGAGGCGTCTTCTCACCCTACATTCCCAGCCCCCAGGTCCTTGGTAAAAACGCCGCTGTCATACAGCTGCCCTGGACCTCTCGATGACTGTCGTAAAACACTTGGCGTGCGGTTGCCTCTGGCTGCTGGCAGGCCTTGCCTTTGCCGAGCCGTTGATCAAACCCACCGCCATCGATTGGTTGCTGGACTGCCCGCTGCCCGCTACCGAGCGCCTCGACCCCAGCGTGCTGGCGCGCACCCAATGCGGCCTCATATCGGTCCCGCGTAACTATGCAGCGCCCCGTCAAGGCAACCTGCGCTTGTTTGTCACCCGCGTTGGTGCCCGCGAGCCGTTAAGCCGCCAGGGCGTGGTCTTCACCCAAGCCGGCGAACCGGCGCGTAAGAACAGCAGCGGCACCTTCGCCATTCAACTGGCCAGCCGCTGGAATACCCACGTCACCCCGGCCTATCGCACGCTGCTCGATCGCTATGACGTGATCGAACTCAGCGCGCGCACTATCCGCCAGCCCAACGACGTCGAATACGCCGCCCGCGACATGGAATACGTACGCGCCCAACTCGGCGATGCCCAACTGCATTACCTGGGCAACGCTGAAGCCACGCGGCTGGGCAATCGCTACAGCGCGCTGTTCCCCGAACGCGTGGCGCGCATGGTGCTGGTCAACGCCGACCCCGACGACAGCGGCCCCCTGCAAGTCGAACAGCTGCGTCTCAAGGAGCCGGCAAAGGCGGATGCCGGCGCTTGCATCACCCGCTGGATCGGCGACTTTCTGGCCTACGGCAGGCAGCCGCCGCCCTTCACGCGCTGCCTGGATGTGGGCGATTGGCCATAGCACACTGTTTGCGACCCTTTGCCGCCGAAAGCGACCTCTTGCGTTGACGCTCCGGTCGGATCGTTATTAAGTGCTATTTATCCGCATTAATACGATAAATCGCACCCATGCTACGCATGGGCGGTGCTTCAGCGAGCGGTAGCCGATCAAAGGGCTACCGCCGCACCTTCAGGATTTATTTCACGAAATCGCCCCAACTCAACATCTGCTCGCTGTCAATTTTGAGCATAAAGTCGGCACGCCGATCGCCATCCAGATCAATCTGCAGTACTTCCTGACGGGCATTTTCGTCGTACGTCAGCATGACTTGCCGTCCTTCACCGCTGAACTTGGAAACTAATTCGACCGGTTTTTGCGCAATGTCGCGCCGTGGCCTTGTGGAATTTAAGCCGTTCCGCAATTCCTCGATCGGAGAATAGTTACTTTCATCGATATAAGTACTCTCGGGCCCGGTCGCACGGAGATTGGAAATATCGATCTTGTCCCTACCCGACACAAAGTCCGTGATTCGATCAGGCGCCTGCGGTGTCGATTGCTCAGGGGTTAAAAAGACGTAAGTGTTCTTGCCACCACCACCGGACAATTCGTTCTGTGCCGCGTTGCCAATCAATATGTCGTCGCCGGCCCCGCCTTTAGCGTTTTCTATTGTGGTGCCTTTGGCGATGAACACATTTTTTCGCATCCCTCCAATATCCGAGGGTGTGCCTTCATTGAGATTGATGACCTGGTTTTGGCTAAAGCCGGAAAAATCGAGGGTGTCCGTGCCACCACCGTCCCACACCGTGAATACCGGTGCGTCAGCGTTCGAGTGCAGGTGATAGGCCTCGCGGTCGGCATTGGAATTAAACCCATAGGTGGTATCGCCCGTACGGGTTTGATGATTGACACCGTACAGTTTTTGCATCGCCGCGATGTCATCGACCATCGGCGTTGAAGGCGAATGGTGCATGCCGTTTTTGTGAAATGACTGCCCGGAGTGGTGTTCGCTCCAATAGCTCATAATGCTGTGGCCGCCGGTGTCCTCCGCGTATGTGGCCGTGTTGTAACTCACGCCAGCGGGATGGCTTCTGAACGGATGCGCTAGCCCAAGGGCGTGCCCGACCTCGTGGGCAAGGGTTTTGTGGCCTTCGTTGTTGTGGCTCGGTGCGGTATGAGCGTCTTCCGTGCCGTTGAGCCAAACCTCGGCGACCGGCACGTTTATTTGAGCGCGGGGGCGTGATGCCATGAATTGGCGGGCGCCTTCGGAAGGTGGAAGGCTCGCGAACGCGTTGCGACCTTGGGGGTCCAGGGCGAAGTTGCCGAAACTGATGTTGCCATCCTCCTGCGTCCCTGGGCTGGCCTGGGTGAAACTCAAATTGGCAACATCCGACCAGTGCTCCATGGCCCTGAGTGCCGATTCCTTTTGCGCTTGATTGAATTCGCTGAACTGCGTGAGCCCCAGCTGGCGGAATGACTGCCCCGCCGTTGTCAGAAAACGATAGGCGATGTCCGTTTTTCCATCACTGTTAAGATCAGGCCAACGCAAATTGTCACGGGTTATCTCATCGGCCGCCTGCTGGATGCTGTAGGAAGGCTTGCCATTGATCTCGCCCCCGCCGCCGCGTTGATCGGCGTGCAGTACGCGATCCAACTGAGTGACGGTCGCGCTGGCATAGGGTGAAATGGTAATTGTGGGTGAGTTCGTCATAGCGTGTCTCCGAGGCACTCAATCAGTGAGATGACAAAAAACCGGGGGGACGTATTCCCACCGTCGCCGTCGACTCTAGGTCTGCAAACAGCGGGTTGGCAGGCGCTTTTCCTGAGTGACATCCCATACATTTCCGTCCGGCGTGTATCCCGATTCCCCCATCCCATGGCATCCCCTCTACAATGCCTCCCATTCATTCGCGGGGGCTTCATGGATATCGAACTGGCACGCACCTTCCTCGAAATCACTCGCTGCGGCAGCCTGGCCGCGGCGGCAGAGAAACTGCACGTTACCCAGACCGCCATCACCGCCCGCGTGAAAAACCTGGAGAACCAGCTGGGCTGCACGCTGTTCGTGCGCAACCGGGCCGGGGCGCGACTGACCGCCGATGGCGAAGCGTTTGTGGTGTACGCCAATCAATTGCTGCAAACCTGGGAAGCCGCGCGTCGCGACCTGCCGTTGCCCGATGGCTATCGCAATGTGCTGCATATCGGCGGCGAGGTGAGCCTGTGCAACCCGCTGATGCTCGGCTGGGCCCAAGCCCTGCGCGAACACATCCCCGGTCATGCCCTGCGTACGGAAATCCGCGAGGGCGACTATCTGTTGCGTCAACTGGAACTGGGCGTGCTTGACGCCGCGCTGGTGTTCCAGCCGCACTACTGGCCGGGGCTGCAAGTGGAGCAGGTGTTGGAGGAAAAACTGATCCTGGTGCAATTGGCGAGCAAGCCCGAACCCTACGTCTATATCGATTGGGGCCCGGGGTTTCGCCAGCAGCATGACGCCGCCCTGCCCGACCGGGCCCGCGCCGCCGTGAGTTTCAACCTCGGCCCGCTGGCACTGCAATACATCCTGGAGAACGGCGGCGCCGGGTACTTCCGCACGCGAGTGGTGCAAAGCTACCTGGACAGCGGCGTGATGCGGCGCGTAGCCAAAGCGCCCGAATTCAGCTTTCCGACGTACCTGGTGTACGCACGGGCGCGGGATTCGGCGGTATTGCAGCAGGCGCTGGAACTGCTGCGCGGGGTGGTCAAGGCCGAAGGGGATTGGTCACAGCGCTGGGATCCATTGAGTTAAGCCATCAGCCATTGCCGCAAAAAAAGGGGGCAGCCTGTGCAGGCTGCCCCCTTTTTCACTGACGCGTCACGATCAATGCACGATGGTCTGGGTGCAGATATGCCCCAGGCTGACGTACTGCACATTGTCACCGCCGACGCCTACCCCCGGAAACTCAGCCAGCTCGATGCGCCAGCCGCCCTGGTTGTAGGTGGTGTCCCACTTGTACGGCACACCGGTGCTGCTGTCGTTGATGACCGTATGGTAATCGCCGAAGCAGCTGCCGATATTCGCCGTGGCCGAGGTCGCACCTGCGCTGTTGGTGGTGGCCGGGTAGTCGACCCAGCGGTAGTCGAAGTCGATGAAGTGGTTATCCACGCGCAACACCGGCGTGACACCCAGCAACGGCGCTCCGGTGGAGTCGGACCATTGCGTGCTCCAGTTCAGAACCCGCGCGGTTTGCGTGGCCAGTGGCATTTCCGAAACCGGCACGCGAACGATGTTGTCACCCTTCACATCGTGGTTATTGAGGCGCGGCGTGGAGCCCAGGCTCAGTTGGTACTGCTTGGTCGCATCCTGCGCGACGTTCGGATTGGCCCGTACGCGCACTTTGACCGTGGTGCCCGGCGCCACGCTGGGGTAGGTCGACGTCGAACCGGCCGGCACCGTGACCCAATTGACCCCGTCGAAACGGTCGAAGATCCACTGGTTGCGACTGCCGGTTTCATCACCGGCCAGGTACATACTCACGCTCTGGCCGCGCACGGCCTTGAAGTCGAAGTAATCGACATCGTTGGCGTTGTCGAGGTTACCGCTGACTTTGTTCATCGAGTCCGGCAGCACGAAGGCGGTTTGCGGCGTGTCGTTGGGTTCGTAGGCATCGATATTGGTGTCTACGGCAACGCCAAAGCTGAACTGCCCGTTGCTGGCGGCATTGGCCACCATGTACCAGTAATAATCCCCCGCCGGCAGCACGCCATTGAGGTATTCATCGGCGTTGCCGGCGGCATCCGAAGAGCCGACCAGGCTCAGGTTGCCCTGGCCGTCGTCGAGGAACAGGTTCAGCGACATGTCGGTGCCGGCGCTCTGGTTGACCAGTTGCACTTGGATGCGCGCATTCTGCGGCAGGTTGAAGTGGTAGGCGAACTCGTTGCCGGTCTGCACCCCGTCCACGCTGTAGAGCGTGTTGATATCCAGCGTGGGGAACAACGGCTCGAACGCAGCAATGGCAGCGGCGCTCAATTGGGCCTGCGCCGGTTTTTTCAGTTCACCGACCACGGTGTCGAACGGTGCGGTTTTCACCGCCTGGGTCAGCGCCTTGGACTGGTCGGTCTTGGCGGCCTTGAGTTTTTGCTTGAGCGAGGCCGAAACCTTCGCCCCATCCAACTTGCCGCCGGGCTTGAGCGCCTTGTCGACCGCCTGCCGGACGGCCTGGGCACTGAGTTTCTGAGGGGTTTGCTCCGCCAGCGCAAAGGCCGAAACAAAGCAGGAGGCCGCCATGGCCGCGCCGAGCATAAAGGCTTTTTTCGATTTCATTTTTTATCCATCCATAGTTAAAAACTGAAGGTCAGGTGACATCCGGTCACCTGGGATGGACTGTAGGACACAACTGTATGCATGTACAGTATTTTTTTGAAAAAAATGTGGGATGAAGGAAATGTGCATGTAGGAAAAGGCTGCTTCTACAGCCAGGTCCCCCAATACCCCCAACCCACCGCCCAAACCATCACAAGGCGATAGGGCCAAACGGCCCAACGCTTGAGTGCAAGGGGGGGCCGGCTTATTTATCGACCAGTATTATCTGCGATAACGGGGACAGATTTATTTAATCAACCCACTCCTTTGGGCCGTCAGTACTCTATGGAATCTAATAGATCCGCCCCCTTTAACCCTGTTCGAGGTCGGCCACAAAGCACCATTGATCTCTTTACCTCAGCCTATCTGGTTTGCACGACACCACTTTGTCTGGCTACCGCTTTTCACGGCTTAACCGTTACATCCACCGCTAGGATATTTATCGTCAGCCACCCAAAATTTGGCTCTTGGATTATTTCAAAAAAATATAAAAAACTGTCATTTTTCACAGGTGCATTTTTATAAGAGTCACATAAAGTTAGTCTTGCAAGGTAAGTATGATCAGGCAGAGAGTAGCGTCCTGACTGTTATTTATTTTTAGGCTGCGGCGAGGGTGGAAAAATGGCAAAGGAAAATCCTGCACTTCAGGGGACTTATTTTAGTGAAACCGTTAACGGCACGTATTATACGTTTCACATAATTTTTGCAGATTATGATACCGGAGTAATAAGAGGCAGGTGGGGTAAAGGTCGATTCTTGGGGACTTCTATGGGGCGATCTGGGTATCATCGCGCCGATGACGGAAAAACCACCGATATGACACTAGATTTTATTTTTGAGAAGTGTTTATTGGTAGCCACAGACTATAACTATAATAAGTTTACAGGTAATTTGATCAATATGTTTAACGATGAAGTAATTTCTTCGATTACTTTCAACAAGTCAAAAGATCAAATTGTCAGTGGTTAAAGTATAAGTTTTTTTGCGGCAACATATAAAAGATTACTCGAACTTCATTATCTGTGTTTTTTATATTTTATGAGGATTGAATAATGTCGGGAAAACAAAATCCAGCTCTTCAGAAAGCGTTTATTTCTGAAACTGTTGCTGATGGCTCCTATTATACAGTGCTTGTTAATTTTGCGGACTATGACACCGGCTCTATAACGGGCACCTGGGGTAAGAACAGTGCGCCTTCAGCTGATCTTGGGCGGTCGGGTTATCACAGGCTTGATGAGTATCAACAAAGTAGCGTTACTTTCGATTTTGGCAATGAACGATGTATTTTACTGGCTAGTAACTATGAGTACCTGAGGCTAGAAGGGGAGCTTTATAATACACAGACAAAGGTTATAGTGCCTATTGTATTTAATCGGGCGTGATGTTGGTTGTGCAAACGCTAACTGTATAGAGGGCGAAGTATGCTAGGTAAAATTCATTAGAGGGGAGTGGCACATACTTAACCTTCTTCGTATGCCCATTTTCCCTGACTTAGGCTCTTGCTGCCCAACGCGCTTGAATTTGCATTGGTTAAATTGCGGGAGCGGGCTTGCCCGCGATAGCGGGGTATCAGTTTATAAATGGGTGGCTGATACACCCTCATCGCGGTCAAGCACGCTCCCACGTGTGGATGGTGTTCGGCTTATTTATCCACCAGTATTTTGGGATTGGTATTACCTAACACTGTATACAGGTCAGCCAACAATGCCTCATTAATGTCCTCTCTCTCCGCCTGAGTCGTCTGCACACTCCCCTGCTTGCCAAACAACACCACCTCATCGCCGCTCTTCACCATCGGCATATGCTGGGATGGCGGCTAACTCTGCCTCGGACACAGATCCTTCTTTCACATAGCACTTTGGAATTGAGAGGATATCGATCATCAAACCCATGCGATGAAATCTGGCGAGTCTCTGGTTACGCCCCATTTACGTTTGTGCTCAAGAACCATTTTGTTCTTACTGAAATAACTCTCCAGCTCTTCCAGCCTTCTATGTTCGGCAAATAACATCAGTCCTAACATGACGAAAGTAAAAACTATCAACAGAGTGATGTAGACAAGAAAAAATCCACAGTCAAATCCACTCTGGCCACCCATGAAACCAGATATACCAAACGCAGGATGCGACAAACCAAACGCAAGCAACACGATAAGGCCACAACGCCCATCGTTTAAGCGCTAAAGGAACAGATGCCAGTTCCGCCTCAGTCACAAGACCGGCTTTCAGAAAAGCCTTGGGCGTTGACAGAATATCGATCATCAACCCCATGCGATGAAAACGGTCAATTCGCTGATTTCTTTTCCAAAAACGTTTATGCCTACAAACTTTCTCGTTTCCACTGAAATAACTTTCCAGTTCGTCGAGTTTTGTATATTCGGCATAAAGTATCAGTCCCAAAATGACAAGCATCCCACCAAACCACACGATGGTGTAAGCAAGAAAAAGATCCATGGCTATGCGCCCTCTGGCTGGAATATCAAATCACCATTAACTTCCAGGATCTGCCCACCCAGAAACGCCCCGCCATCGCCGAACAAATTGCCGCCCTCATACCCACCCGCAGCACCTCCGATAACACTACAGATGAGTTCACCATGCCCTTTAGCCGCAATACCTAAAAAGATGTTGCATGCACGCCGACTTAATTTAGCGCCATTTCGACGCCGCACCATCTACGCCAAACGGACCAAGCGACGGTGCCGATAACCCAAATGAGGCCAAGGTTATAGGGCCACAACACCCAACGCTTGAGCGCTACCGGCACAGACGCCAGTTCGGCTTCGGTCACGACACCTGCTTTCACATAGCGTGCTGAGTCAGACAGTAAATCAAACATCAACAACATGCGGTATTGCCTGTCGATCCAATGATTTTTTCTCCAGAATCGCTTATTGGCGCGGACCCTTTCGTTATGAGTGAACCCTCCTGCACTGCGCCTCTCGCCCCGTCACACACGCCTCCTTGATCTCCAACCCCGCCACGCCCACATCCAGCGCCACGCCGAGATAGGTCCCTTTGCCCAGCCACTTCGACATTTGCGCGGTCTCCCGAATCCGCTGTGCATACCCGGCGATCTCACCTTTATGCAGATAGCTTTTGGTCGATATTCCCAGCACCTTTTTCAACGATTCATGCCCCTGCAACCCTGTGCCAAAACGTGCCGCGCCTTGCAGTTGCAGGTCCAGGCGGCGGAACAGGGTCTGGCGCTGTTGGATAAAGGCCTCGCGGTCCAATGCGCCGTCTTTCAAGCGCTGATGCAACTGCTCGATTTCTTCCAAGGTCTGCGCCACGTCATTCAGATGCCGCGCCCAGGCCGCTGTGGCGCTGCCGATGCCTATGGAGCTGTACGCCATAAAGCTTTGTAACAAGTCATAGTTGCCGATCAAGGCCTTGCCGGTGGATGAGTTCATGTCCAGGTTGCGTCGCACTGCTTCGGCATGGCGCATCAACCAGGCTTCCTCGCCGGAGCAACTTACGCTGTGGGGATCGGGAATAATCACCAACTGCCCCGGCGTGACCAGGCCGGGGCGCAGGTGTCGGTTCAACACATCAAAATGTTCGGAACGTTGTCGGGTCGGGGCGCTGCCCATTAGGCGGGATTTCAAGCTGTGGTAGTCCGTGGTGCGGTCGTTGATATAGCTCTGCGCCATGCCCTACATCCAGGATGCAAAGAAGATGGCGTGGAAATATAAGCAAGCGCCTACGCCCCGGACACAAGCGCAGGTGGGGTGAAGCGCATTTGGGAAGTTGCCTACTGGGTGAGGAAATAGCGCCTACGGAAACACCCCTAATAGCCGGTCATCTCCAAGTAACCCACCCCACCGTCAAAGCGCACCGGGCCTTCCCAGTACGGAATACTCAGGTTCATCCAGGCGTTGGGGTTAAGCGCCTCGGTGGTGATGTCCAGCTGTTTGCTGGGGATCTTCAGCGACCAGCGCGTCGGTATCTGGCGCCCATCGATGGCGGTAGTGTGCAACGGCGTCAGTTGGATATCGCCATTGTGCAGGGTCTGGGTACGGCCTTCGCGGTCGATCCAGGTGCCGGTCAGGTAGGGCGCACCGTCGGTTTGCCGCACCCGGAACAGCATCAATTGTGCGCCGCGATCCAGGTGCAGGGAGAACCAGTCCCAGCCGCTCTGGCTGGCGCTCAGCGGTTGGCTGCTCCATTCGCGGTCGAGCCAGGCGGGGCCGCTGACCTGATAGGTCTTGCCATCAATGCTTACGCTGCCCTCGGCGCTGAAGAATGGCTGGCTGTAGTAATACGACGCCTGGCCCTGATCGGATTTGCGGCTGTAGCCGTTGTCGCCCTGTAACACCAGCGGGCGCTGGGAGGTCAGGCGCAGGTCGTAGGCAAATTGCGCACCGTGGGCCTTGAGTTGCATGTCGGTCAATGCGCGGGTGGCACCGGGGCGGCTGGCGAAATTCCAGTCATCGATCCAGGCATTGAACGGCGCCGCTTGCGCCCCGGCCTGGCCCACGCCGCCACGGGCAAAGCGTTCGGCGGCGTAGTGGCGGGTGGCGGATGTGACGGCCGCATGTCCGAGCCACAGGGTGGAGTCGTGCCAGCCCGGTTGGGTGGGCCCGGCCTTCAGGGCGTTGCGAAACAATGTCCACTGCACACCGAACTGATTGCCCTGGGCATCCTTGAGATTGGCGGTGACGTACCACCATTCGATGCGATACCCCGCGTGGGGGCCATGGTCTTCGGGAAAGCTGAAGACTTTGCCGGGCACCACTTGGGCAAAGTCCGCCGCATCGCTGCCAAGGCCGGCGAAGCTTTCCGCGGGCGCTGGGGCTTTATCGCAGGCCGCCAGCAGCCACAGCACAGCCCAACACAACGACTTAACCTTCATGGGCAAATGTCCTCAACAAGTCCGCCGGACGGCTGCGATACAACTGCCACAGCGGCCAGGCCGAAGCCAGCAACGTGGCCAGCAGTGCCAGGCCCAGCAATTGCGCCAATTGCCACGGGAACACCTGCAACGGCAGGCGCCAGCCGAACGCCTGCACATTGATCACCGCGTCCAGGCACCACGCCAGCAGCAGCCCGAGCGGCAGCGCCAGGCACAAGGTGAGCACCGCCAGCAGCCAGGTCTGGCCCAGGTTGAGCAGCATCAATTGTCGCCGCGTCACGCCCAGCGCCCACAGCGGTGCGAGTTGACCGAGGCGGCTCTGGCTCTGGGTCAGCAAGCTGATGAACAACGCCACGCCCGCCACGCCAAGGGTCAGGCTATTGAGCGCGGCGGTGGCGGCGAAGGTGCGCTCGAACACCTGGCTCGACCAGCCCTTGAGTTGCTGCTGATCGATGATGCGGCTGTCCTCCAGGGCAAACACCCGTTGCAGGTCACGGATCAGCGCCGGCACATCGGACGGCGCGACCCGCAGGTTGAAACGCGACGGCGACAGGCCCGGCCAGTGGCTGAGCAAGTGGGTGGCATTGATCAGCAGATGCCCCTTGGGGTTGCCGTAGTCGGCGTAGATGCCCACCACCTTCGGCGTCCACAGCCCCTGCGGCGTTGACAGGTTCAGCGTGTCGCCCACGCTGACTGCCAGGCGGCGCGCCAGTTGCTCGCTGAGCATCACGCTGTCGCCGTCACGTAATTGATCCCAAGGCGCGCGCGCCGCTTCCAGCAACGGCCAGTGCTGCCGATAAGTGGGATCGTCAACCACCCCTGACAGGTCCGCCGGCCAGCCTTGCACCTGCACCACCACCTGCCAGTTAGGCAGTACCGCACGCACCCGTGGTTGCTGCGCCAGCCAGGTGCCCAGTTGCTCGGCCTGGGCCGGGCTTTGGGGGTTGAGGTACAGCTCGGCGGTCAGGCGTTGTTCCAGCCAATGATTGAATGTATGGCGAAAGCCCGAGGTCATGGAACCGGCACCGATATTGGCGGCCAGCGCCAACAGCAACGCCATCAGCGCCAAGCTCAGGGCCGGCAGTTGCTGACGGCAATCGGCGAGAAACCATTGGCCGAGCACCGAGCGACTGCGGCCCAGCACTGCTTTGAGCAAGCCGTTAAGCAACACCGGCAACCCCAGGGCGGCGCCCAGCAGCAACGCGGCCATCAACACAAAGCCGGCGGCCAGGCTATCGCCGCGCCACAGCGCCAACAGGGCCACCAGCAGCGCGGCGGCGGCCACGTAGCCTTGACGCCGCAACCAGCGCCCGTGGGCCTCGTGCCAGGCTTGGGCATTGGCCAACGCCAGCAACGGCAGGCGCGCCGCACGCCATAGGCTACTGGCGCCGGCGAGCAAGGCGCCGAGCAGGCTAACGCCCAAACCGGCCAGCCACCAGCCTGGGTTCAGGCTCAATTGCCCCGGCACTTCTGCGCCATACAGACCGCGCAGGCTGGCGGCCACATCCGGCAGCAACAGGCTGGCCAGCAGGTAACCGCTGGCCACGCCGAGCACGCCGCCGAGCAACGCCAATGCACCCAACTCCACCCCTAAGCCGACGATCAGGCAACGCGCGCTGACGCCGCAGGCACGCAAGGTGCGCAGTAACCCACGCCGCTGCTCCAGGGCCAGGCCGATGGCGGCATGCACGATAAACAGCCCGACTACGAAGGACAAAAAGCCCAGTGCGTCGAGGTTCAGGTGAAAGCTCTCGGTCAGCCGCGCGAGGTTGTTGTCCTCGCCCTGCTTGAGTTGTAGCCCGGCGGGCGGCGTGGGGTGGTCGGCGGCGAAGGCGTTGTCCAGCAACAGGCGTGACAAACCCTCGGGCATCCCCAGCAACGGCTGGGCGAAAGCGATATCCGTGAGCAACAGCCCAGGCGCCATATCCGCTTGGGCCTGCAACGGCGGCAGGCGCTGCCCGTTCAGCGTCAAGGGTTGCTCGCCCGCTTGCAGCCCGAGGACTTGCAAGGTTTGCGGGGCGACCCAGGTGCGGCCCGGCGGCGCGAAGAACGCCAGCATCTGCGCCTGGCTCAAGCGCTGCCCCGCCACCGCGCCACTGCCCGGCAGCGACAGCGGATCGATGCCCATCAATTGCAGGCGCAGGTCTGCATGCCCTTGAAGTTGCACCCTGCCCTGCACCACCGGCGACACCGGCCACCCGGCACGGCGCAACTGGGCAAACAGTGCCTGGGGAAAACTGGCGCCGTCCGGCATCGCGAGGCTGGCCTGGGGTTCGCCGCCGATCAATTGGCTGGCGCGGGCGTAGCTGTCGCGCGCCTGGCTGTTGAGGGCTTGCACCCCGGTCAATAACGCGGTGGCCAGCCACAGGCCGGTGAGCACGCTGAAAAACTGCACGGGATGGCGTCGCCAATGGCTGAGCAAGGCGCGCAACGTCCAATAGAACACCGCCACCTCAGACCGCTCCCGCCGCTACGACCTGGCCGCGATGCAGCACTACCTGGCGATCCAGTCGTGCAGCGAGGCGTGGGCTGTGGGTGACCATCAACAGGCTGGTGGGGCTGTCGCGCAACAGGTCGAGCATCAGTTGCAGCACCTCGTCGCTGGTGGCTTCGTCGAGGTTGCCGGTGGGCTCGTCGGCCAACAACAGCCGCGGACGCGAAGCCAGCGCACGCCCCACCGCGACCCGCTGCTGCTGGCCGCCCGAGAGTTGCTCCGGGTAACGCCTCAGCAAATCCCCCAGGCCCAGGCGCTCGATCAATTGGGCCTGCCAATGGGCATCGAAACGCCCCGCCAGCCGCGCCTGGAATGCCAGGTTGTCGGCCACGCGCAAACTGCCGATCAGGTTGAATTGCTGAAACACCAGGCCGATGTCCGTGCGCCGCCAGTGCGCCAGTTGCGCCTCGCTCATCCGGTCCAGGCGCTGTTCGCCGATCTGGATACGGCCGCTATCGACTCGATCCAACCCGGCCACCAAATGCAACAGCGTGCTCTTGCCGCTGCCCGACTCCCCCATCAACGCCAAGCTGCTGCGTGCGGCCAGGTGCAGATCGACACCGGCCAGCACCGTCAACGGGCCCTGAGGAGTGACATAGCTTTTAAACACGCCTTGCACCTGCAACATGGGAGCACTCGTTTGATGGGTGGCCATCGAGGATAACGGCTGCGGTCCGAGCCCACGCAAATTTTTCACATGGATTTCACCGGACGGCCACCCGTCACTCTTTAAATTGCCGGCCAAGCGTCATCCGTCGGCAACTTGTTAGTTGTTACGCCTGGCAACTTTTAAACGCTCCATGTTCAGCGAAAAGACAGCCGCTCTGTGACAGCTTCTGGCTCCACTCAAGGCACTCGCCAACATGTCGCGCCCAATAAATAAAACGCTGGCGACAGCGCCCAAGGTGAATGAAGTGGTTGACCTGACCCTGACCAAGCCACGCGCACACCGACACTTTCTCAAGCGCTTGTCAGCGCTCTGGCTGGGCATTGCGGTAGTTGCCTTGCTCGTGACTGCTTTCATGAACTGGCCCTTATCGCCACGGGACTTGGGTGTCGGCAATCGCCTGCTGAGTTCATCGGTGTTGCCGCTCTGGCGCGATGGCGACTTGATCGTACTGGTGCGCCATGAAGAGCGCTGCGACCGTTCGAGCAACCCGTGCCTGGGCCCCGTCGAAGGCCTGACGATCAAAGGCAGCCAACGCGCCGAACAACTCGGCAAAGCCTTTAAATCCTTGGGCATGGAAGGCAGCGACGTGCTCGCCAGCCCGGCTATTCGCACCGCCCAGACGTCCCGCTTCATGTTCGGCAAGACCGATGTCACCGCCAGCCAGCAAGCCGTCTGCGGCGCGGCCATGGGCGAGGAATTGCTCAGCCATAAACAGCCCGGGCGCAACCTGGTGTTCGTCACGCACAGCGGCTGCATCGCCGACTTTGAAAGCCATCTGGGCTACCCCCGTGCGCGGTTTCCCGAGTACGGCAGTGCACTGTTCGTGCAAGTTCTGCCCAACGGTAAGTTCAAAACCCTGGGCATTGTTAATAACCCCGATTGGCCCGCTGCCCTCAAGCAACTTTAAGCACAGTTACAACGACCGCCACAGCGTGTTCAGCAAAAAGACAGCCCTTTTCTGGCATGTTGAATTGCGTCTTTAAATCACGACGCCATGACTCTTTCTCGCCACTTAGTGAACGCTTTGGTTCTTCCGCTATGACTTTATTAGTTCAAACAGCCTCCATAAAACGTCAAGGAGCGACGTTGCCATGCCCCGCATAAAACCGTTGCACCTGCTGTTATTGGCCTTCGCAGGGTTTTATCTGCTGCCCTTGGGCCTGCACGGTTTGTGGACGCCGGATGAAACCCGCTACGCCCAGGTCAGCCAGCAAATGCTGCTCAGCGGCAACTGGGTGGCACCGCACTTTATGGGCATGCGCTATTTCGAAAAACCCGCCGGAGGCTATTGGCTGATCGCCCTGGGCCAAGCCGTGTTCGGCCAGAACCTGTTCGGCGTGCGCATCGCCTCGGCCCTGACCAGCGGCCTGAGTGTGTTGCTGGCCTATCTGCTCGCCCGTCGCCTGTGGAATGATCCGCGCAAAACCTTCGCCTGCGCCCTGCTCTACCTGAGCTTCGGCTTGATCGCCGGCCAAGCCGGGTATTCCAACCTCGATCCGCTTTTCACGCTGTGGGTCAACCTGAGTCTGGTCGCGTTGTGGTTTGCCCTCGACAGTCAAACACTGCCTGGCCGACTGAGCGCCTGGGCCATCGTGGGGCTTGCCTGCGCCATGGGCTTTATGACCAAAGGCTTTCTGGCCTGGGCGCTACCTGTATTGATCGCGGTGCCCTATATGCTCTGGCAACGGCGCCTGGGGGAATTGCTGCGCTACGGCCCACTGGCGGTACTAGTGGCGGCGCTGGTGTGCTTGCCCTGGGTGTGGGCGATTCATGTGCAGGAACCGGATTTCTGGCGCTTCTTTTTCTGGAACGAACATATTCGCCGCTTCAGTGCCGAGGATGCGCAGCATGTGCGGCCGTGGTGGTTTTTCCTGCCAATCATGGCTGTGGCGTGCCTGCCCTGGGCGGGGCTGCTACCCAACACCCTGCGCAAGACCTGGCAGGAAAAAACCCAGGCCCCCATTCGCTTCCTGGCCCTGTGGCTACTGCTGCCGCTGGGATTCTTCAGCCTCAGCAACGGTAAGCTGCCGACCTATATCATGCCGTGCCTGCTGCCGCTCGCCCTGCTCATGGGGCACACCTTGATCGACCTGATCAGCCAAGGCAAAGCCCGGTCGATCTGCCTTAACGGCCTGCTTAATTTCGCCATTGGCATGGCGGCGATGATCGGCCTGATTTACCTGCAAATCGCCCGACCGCTATACGGCAATAGCCATGCCGAGATGTTCAGCCTGTCCCTGACCTTTATCGTGCTGTTGGTGTGGATTCTGACCAACCTGCTGCAAGCCTTCCGCCCGTTGACGCTGTGGGCCATGCCGACCCTGGGCATCGGCCTGCTGGTGGTACTGCTGCCGGCCGGCATGCCGGCGCTGATCACCGACAACGAAATGCCCGACCAATTCGTGCAAGAACACCTGGGCGAACTGCAGCAAACCAGCGCCTTGCTGAGCAACCAACTGGAAAGCGCCAGCGCCCTCGCCTGGCGCCTGCAACGCCCTGACGTGACGCTGTACAACACCGAGGGCGAATTGCGTTACGGCCTGCAATACCCCGATGCCGCGCAGCGTAAGGTGGACGTGACGCAGGTTCAGGACTGGCTCAAAGAGGCCCGCCGTCACGGCCCGGTCGGCGTGCTGCTGCGGGTCGGCAGCACCAGCGAAATGGCCGAGGCTGGGCAACTGCCGCTGGGTGGTAAACGCTATAACAAAGGCTATCTGGAACTGACCCTGTACCCGCAGGTGCCCTGATGCCGGTCTATCCTCGCAGCGAACGTGGCGCCTTGCTGTTACTGCTCGGCGTCTGTGCCCTGTTGCTGTTGTGCGGGCTCGGCGCGCGTGACCTATGGGGGCCGGAAACCCGTTGGGCGAACATTGCCTTGCAGATGTTGCAGAGCGGCGATTACTTCGACCCCTACCTCAAAGGCGCGCCGTATTACGACAAACCCCTGCCCTCCTACTGGATGATCACCGGCATGGCGCACCTGATGGGCGGCCTGGACCCGTGGTCGCTGCGCTTACCCTCGGTCATCGCCGCGTGGTTGAGCGTGTGGCTGATCTACCTGCTCGGCGAGCGCCTGTTTCGCAGAGGCACCGGTCTGATCGCGGGCTGGATGCTCGCCACCACGTTCTACTTCCTCTTCTGGGCGCGGGTGGCCACGGCGGATGTGCTGACTCTGTGCGGCGTCCTCGCCGCCGTATGGTGGTACTGGCGTGGGCCGGACGACACACGGCTGGGACGTTACACCGTGTTCTGCCTGTTACTGGCAGCGACGTCGCTGTTCAAAGGCTTGATCGGCGTGGTGCTGCCAGGCCTGGTGTTGCTGCCGCACCTGCTCAGCAAGCAGCGCTACAGGCAGCACCTCAACCTGCGCTTGTTACTGGCCGCACTGATTGGTGGCGCGGCATATGCGGTACCGTTCGTGTTATCTCACCTCTACGGCGCAGCGACTTACGGCGAGAGCGGCCTGGCGTTGGTGTTCCGGGAAAACGTGGTGCGCTTCTTCGATCCCTTCGACCACATGGGGCCGATCTACACCTACCTGATCTACCTGCCCGCCTACACCCTGCCCTGGACGCCGTGCTGGCTGCTGGGTCTGTGGCTGGCCGTGCGGCACTGGCGCCATACGCCTGCCAATGTGCGCTGGCTGGTTTGGGGCTTGGGTCTGTTGTTTGTGTTTTTTACCGCCAGCGGCAGCCGACGCAGTTACTACGTGCTGCCGCTGGTGCCATTCGCCCAGCTGTTGGCCGCTTGGTGGTTGAGCGAACGCCTGGCGAAAAAGCCGGCCAGTGGGACGCGCTGGCACAAGGGTTTCGCCATCGCCGCCGTGGTGATGCTCGGTGTGCTCGGCGTGGCCTACCCCTGGAGCAACGGCAATGGCGGCGTCACCCGCTTTGCCAAGGATGTACGCACCGAGGCGGTCAAAACCGCGCCGTGGGATCAATGGCAGATGGTCATGTTGGAAGTCGACAACAAGGTGCCCCTGTACCTGCAAAACCAAGGCAACGCGTTCTACTACGTCAGCCAGGCCCAAAACTTCCCGCGCCAAGGCGACAGCGCCGCGTTCATGGCTTGGCTGGACACCACCAGCGGCCGTCACTTCGACCCAGAGCGCACGATTATCGTCACAGCGTTCTCCAAGGACGACCCGACGCCACTGGCTTACCTCGCTGCAGACCATCAGGTCATCACGACACAACCGGATAACGGCGAACGGCTGTTCCGGGCGAGGCAGGACGGCAGCAAAGCATTCATTCCGCGCCAGCCCTGAAAGGGGCGATTGACTTCACTGCCGCCCTCTTGCCCCGATATCCAAACGAATAGGTCCCCACCCCTGAAGCCCGACGGCTGAAACGATTAAAGCGCTGTAAGACATTGGCTACTGATTGGCGAGGTCAACCCGAGTGCCTGCCTGTCTCTCGCTAAATATTATCCTTACATTTCATATAGTTAGGATAAATCAAAAATTTGCCCCCCAGATCCATATCCGGAAACGCCCTTCAGAAACGTCGAATTAATGACGCGATTTTTATGGCACGTTGTCTACCTCGTTTCAGCTGGATAAGTAGGATCAGGCGCTTATGCTTCAAGCAAACTCCCAGGGCGGCCATTAACAGTGCTGAACCTTGACGCTCGGCGGGCCATGGATGCCCAGCCACACGAACCCGAGAGCCCACATTTCTACGCGCAACTGGGCGAGGTGATTGCCCATAGCGGCCACGCCCATTTCGCCGACCATCTGCTGCAGTTGGTCAACCGATCGGTGCCTGCCCAATGGGTCGACCTCAGTGAGTGGACCCTGGATGAATTGCCCGGACACGTCCTCGACATCAAGCGGCTGGGCAGCGCCGGCCACCCGCACGCACGGCCGCCATGCCTGACGTCGGGGCAGGACCAGCCGTTGCTGCGGGACATGCTCGACATGCAGGACCCGTTGCTGATCCAGATAAACCCAAGGATCAACAACCTACACCAGTGCCACCTGGTGTCACGCCAAGGCAACCGACGCTGGGTGATCTCGCTGTACCGATCCGACACCGAACGCGGCTTTGCCTTGGCACAGCTGTCATTCCTCAAGCGACTGTCGGATACCCTGCTGCCGCTGCTCGAACACCACGTACAACTGCTGCATCAGGTACCGCGTAATCCGGATCACGCGCTGCCCGAACAATCGCAGTTGCACCGTGCGTTCTACCAACGCCTGTCCCTGGACGCCGTCAGCCTGTCCGCGCGCGAGCAACAGGTGTGCCTGGGCCTGTTGACCGGCGGTACCGTGCCGCAGTTGGCGCAAAAGCTCAGTGTGAAAAACAGCTCGATCGAAACCTACTTCAAACGCGCCGCCACCAAGCTGGGCGTCAGCGGCCGGCACGGGTTAGCCAAGTGGATGATCGGCGCGGCAGCGTCTGGATACGAAGCAGGATGAAGCCAGGTCCGCCCACCACAGAAGTCTCACCCTTCACACCTGGCCCGCTGCTCATCCTATTTGCAGTTGCCACAGAAACGATCACCCCATCGCCAGACTGAACGGCGAGAACTCCGCAAACCGCCAGCGCAAGGCCAATGCCGCCGGGCGCCGAACCCTGTGCTCCACGGTCACTGTCCACACGCGCTGGGCGCCTTCGAACAGCGCCACTTGCGGCCCGTCCAGGATCAGCGTGGTGCGCCCGACAAGCTGCAACACATCCCCCGTGTCGAAATCGATAAACAACAGCCCTGCCACCGGGTTGGCCGCCAGGTTGCCCAGGGTGTTGAAAAACAGGTTGCCGGCGTAGTCGGGAATGGTCAGCACGTTGCCGTCGACGCGCACGAAACCGGTATTGCCGCCCCGGTGGGAAACGTCCACCGCGCGCTCGCTGCCGGTGTCGACGTAACTGGCGACGAAGAAGGTGTCGGCGTTGCGAATCAGGTGCTGCGCGGCGGCATCCAAGTGATCGTAGCGCTCAACCGCACTGCCCGGTTTGCGGGCGACGCCTTCGACCGGGCGCAATTGGATGTACTTGGGGCAATTACCGAAGGTGTGCACCACGTCCACCGACAATCCTTCGTGGTCAAGGGCGCCGATGCGGCCATTCATACGATTGCGACGACGGGTATTGAGGTCGATGCCGAGTACGCCCACCGACGCGCCCTGATGCAGCCCCGCACGGGCCGGATCGCCCGCCGAGGGCAGGCTGTCGATCTGCAAGCGCTGCGGGTCGGGCGAATGCACAAAGCCCGGCGCACCTTCCACCAGGGTCGCCCAGGGAAGGCCTTGCGCATCCACCGCGCCCAGCACCAGGTACGGCAGCAAGGGGTAGAAATCCCGGTGCTGTTCGGGCAAGTGGTCGCGAATCACCTTGGGCCCGACCATCGCCATGCGCTCGGCAACGCCGGCGCTGTGCTGCATCTGCCGCTCGCCGGCATGCCAAGGGGACTGTTCGATCGGGTTCATAGGGCCACCTCCAATTAGGGATAGGCGAATGCTGCGCCCCAATACGCGACGAGGGAATCACCACCTCCAGCAATCCACTGTTACGCCAACTGAAATGCCGGATGCCCGCGCAGCGCGCTCACACAGTGTTCGACAAAACTGCGCACGCGCATCGGCGCCTGCCTGCCCTCGCGGTACACCACCTGCACCGGCAGCGGTGGTCCGTCGAAGTCCGGCAGCACGCGGCGTAGTGCGCCGCTGAGCAAATGCTCATGCACCGGATAACTGAGGCACTGCAACAATCCAGCGCCCTGTACGGCGGCATTGATCGCGCCTTGCACCGTGGAACAGGCCAGACGTGCGCGGGTGCGGAACGGGTCGTGGGGGGCGGGGCTGGCGATCAAGCGATGCTGCTTGAGTTCATCGGGGTGGTTGGGGTCACCGTGGGCAGCCAGGTAATCGGGGCTTGCGCACAGAATGGGTCGCACCTGCCCCAAAGGTCGCGCGATCAGCGCTGAGTTGGGCAATTCGCCCACCAGGATCGCCACATCCAGCCCCTCCTCGTGCAGGTTAGGGTGAGGGTCCTGATAGCGCACCCGCAAGCGCATGTCGGGGTAGTTCGCCAGATAGTCGGCCAATACCGGCGCCATCACGTAGCGGCTGAACAGTAACGGCAAGCACACCCGCAGGCTGCCCTGAACCTGCATCTGCAAGCCCTTGGCCGAGGCTTCGGCGGCGTCGACGGCGGCCAGCAACCGCACGCAATCGGCCAGGTAGGCGGCGCCGGCAGTGGTGAGGCTGACGCCGCGGGTGCTGCGCCGCAACAACGCTACCCCCAGACGCGCCTCCAAACGGGCAATGGCGCGCACCAAGGTCGGGCCGGACACCCGTGCAGCGCGCGCCGCCGACGCCAGGCTAGGTTGCCCGGCCAGCGCGGCGAACAGCTGCATGTCGCGATAACGCTCCATCAAGGCGAGTGCCGGTGGGACGGGTTCAGCGCAGCATCCTGGCTCAGGCGCTGGCTGAGAAAGTCGACAAAGGTGTTGACCCTGGCCGGCACGCGCCCACGGTTGTGGAACACCACCTGGATCGGCAGCGGCGGCGGCTCGAAGGCGTCCAGCACAATCTCCAGCTCACCGGCCGCGACCGCCGCCGCGACCTGATACGACAGCACACGCGTCATCCCCCAGCCTAGGCGCGCCAGGTGGATCGCCGCGTTATTCGCCGAGACCACCAGGCGTGGGGTAATCGGCACCGTCAGCGAGCGACCGTCGTCGACGAATTGCCATTCGCTGACCACTTGGCTGGCGGACGAGGTGGCAATCGTAGCCTCGCGCAACTGCCCGGGATGTTCGGGCCGGCCATGCCGCTCCAGATAGCCTGGCGCAGCACATACCACGCGGCGCACTTCGCCGACCTTGAGCGCCTGCTGCCCCGGCTCATGCAGATGGCCGATACGCACGGCCACGTCGACACCTTCATCGGCCATGTTCACCACACGATCGACCAGCAGCGCGTTGATCGTCACTTGGGGGAATCGGTCAAGGTATTCGCCCAACAGCGGCGCCACATACAGCTCGCCGAACAGCACCGGGGCGGTCACCGTCAGGTGGCCCCAGGGGCTGGCGTAACTGCCCGCCGCCGCCTCCTCGGCCTCGTCCAACTCGGCGAGGATGCGTCGGCAATCTTCCAAATAACGCTGGCCGGCTTCAGTCAGGTGCAGGCTGCGGGTGGTGCGCGCCAGCAGCTGTGTGCCGAGGCGTTGTTCCATCGCGGCGATGGCACGGGTCACGCTGGGGGGCGACGTATTTAACCGCCGTGCTGCCGCAGCGAAGCCCTGCTCCTCGGCCACCGCCAGAAACACCTGCATTTCATGAAATCGGTCCATTGACGCTCCCTAGCTCGATTGCAAACCGACGGCTGTGCGCGGCATACCGACAAAACCCGGCAGGGCTTCGATGCGCCCCAACCAGGCGCGTACCTGAGGGTAGTCGGCCAACGACACATTGCCTTCCGGCGCGTGAGCTACGTAACTGTAGAACGCCACATCGGCAATGCTCGGCTGCTCGCCCACCAAAAACGGTGTCTGACTCAGTTGCTGCTCCAACAGGCTCAACAACCCATGAGCCCGGCTGATGGCCAACGGCGCATCCACATCGGCGCCAAACACCACCGCCAGCCGCGCGGTGGCAGGCCCTGCGTGCAGCGGCCCGGCGGCGGCCGACAGCCAGCGCTGGACCCGCGCCTGCCCCACCGGGTCACTCGGCAGCCATTGGCCGTTACCGTACCGGCTCGCCAGGTACACCAGGATCGCATTGGAATCGGCCAGCACCACGCCGCCGTCATCGATGGCCGGCACCTGACCGAAACTGTTGATGTTGGCCAGAAACGCCGCGCTTTTATGCGCGCCCTGCTTGAGGTCGACCAGGATAAATTCACTGGGCAGCCCCAACAGCGACAACATCAGCTCGACTCGATGGGAGTGGCCGGACAACGGAAAACCGTAGAGTTTGATCGTAGGCTGAGACATGACAGGCTCCAAAAAAGTAGTGGGTAGGCAGCGCTGACCATCTTCCAGCGCTGCTGCCACCGATGGAATCACCACGCTTCACAATCGAGTATTTCATCTGGCGAAACAATGCCTATCCACATGTATCCAGCACAGCGATGCAGCAGGCGTATCGAGGTTTCATGGAAAAAATTCAAACTATCGCCAACTGCACGGCTCAGAACTTCACGTTCAACGTTTAGCAGGAGGCGACATGCAGTATCGACAACTGGGCCATTCGGGTCTGCTGGTATCCGAAATCATCCTGGGCACCGTACCGTTTGGCGGCCGCGCCGAGTTTGAGAAATGCGGCAGCGTCGACGTGCCCCAGGCCAGACGCATGTTCGACATCGCGTTCGACGCCGGGGTGAACATGGTCGACACCGCCGACCTCTATTCCCATGGCTTGGCCGAGGAAGTGGTCGGCAAGGCGCTGGGCGACAAGCGCAACGACATCCTGCTGGCCACCAAAGGGCGCAGCCCGGTGGACAACAACCCGAACAACTCCGGCTCGTCGCGCTATCACTTGATCCGAGCCTGCGAAGCCAGTTTGAAGCGCCTGGGCACCGACCATATCGACCTGTATCAGTTGCACAACTGGGACGGTATGACGCCCATCGAGGAAACCCTCGAAGCCCTGCGTTTGTTGGTGGGTTCGGGCAAGATCCGCTATTTCGGCACCAGCAATTTCACGGCCTGGCAAATGATGAAAACCCTGGGCAAAGCCGAGTTGCACGGCATGCTCAAACCCATCACGCAACAGATCTACTACACCCCGGAATCCCGCGAGGCCGAGTACGAGTTACTGCCGCTGGCCCTCGATCAGCACGTGGGCACCCTGGTGTGGGGACCGATGGGCGAAGGTCTGTTGACCGGCTCCACCCGCCGAGGGCAAAAGCCGCCGGCCAATACCCGCCAGGGCAGCGACTGGCCGGAACCTTACGTGCATGATCAGGAGCGCGCGCTGGACATCATCGAAACCCTCGCCTCGGTAGGCGACGAGCACGGCGTCTCGGTGGCGCGTACGTGCCTGGCGTGGCTCAAGGATCGTCCGGGCATCACCTCGTTGATCGTCGGCGCGCGCACCGAGGAACACCTGCGCGATAACCTGGCGGCCACCGAGTTGAAGCTCACCGAGGCGCAATCCTCCCGCATCGAAGCCGTGACACGGCGCCAGCCGTTGTACCCGTACTGGCACCGCTTCACTGCCGGGATCGATCGCTTTGATCCGGCCGAACAGCCGTTCCTGGCCGAACACCGCAAGACCCTGGACGCGCGCCAGGACAAGTGAGGCAAAGCGGCCCTCTGCGTGAGGGCCGCCTTGCAATCGCCTGCCATGCTGCCTATATTTGCGGCCTGGCGCGATCCACGCCACCTTCCGCGGAAAGGGCTGCGCCCAGGACACCGCAACACCCATCCGATTGCTACGACTCCCCACCTGACAGCGGAAAAAGGTAAGCCCAGGAGCTCGTATGTCGCCACTTCCTATCACCTCCACCACCGATGGTCGCCTCAACCTTGAGCAGCAGCGCAAGCGCGCCAAGGAATTGCTGCCGCAGCTCAAAGCCCAAGACCCCGGTGCGACCTTGTCCCAGGCCCAATGGCAGATCGCCAAGCAGTTGGGGTTCAGCAGTTGGCCCAAGCTCAAGGCCCATGTCGACGCCCTTGACTTTGCCGCGCGCCATCCCGATTTCCACGCCAGCGACGAAGCCCGCACCACCCATTGGCGCTGCGGCAGTGACATCGCCCACACCTTGCAACTGGCCGGGTTCCAGGGCCAGTTCCGCATGCTCACCGACCCGCTGTGCATGGGCCCGGTACGCGACCTTCCCGCCGAGGCGTTTCGCGCTCTACGCAGCGCCTTTATCAGCCAGGCCTTCGCCCTGGACTTGGCCACCGTGGCGCGCCGGGTCGACGATGAATATCAGCAATTGCAGACGCTGGCCGACGACACGCCCAGTGTGTTGTGGTGCGAAGCGGACGCGTATGACCAGCTGTTCCTGATCCGCGTCCTGGCCAGCCTGGACCGTGCTCCGCGCCAGTTGGAGTTGATTGAAGTGGCGCAGATTCCAGGCGTCGAACGCTTTATCGGCATCGGCCAACTGGCCCCGGACGTGCTCGCCTGGCTGTGGCCACAGCGGCGCTTGATCGGTGACGACGCGGTACAACTGGCCAAACAGGCCTGGTCGGCCTATTGCGATCCGTCACCGCTCAAACTGGCGCAACTGGCACACGCCCATCACCCCGCCCTGCCCTTGCTGGGCCCGGCCTTGTTGCGTCAGTTGCAAGAATTGCCTGGCGCCCAGGACGGCCTGTCGCTGACCGAACGCCTGGCCTTGACCAGCCTCGCCGACACCGGGCCCATGCCCTTCGGGCGTGTATTCGCCGACCTGATGGCCAAGCGCGAACCACTGCCGTTTCTGGGGGACATGATGTTCCATGCGCTGCTCCGCCCGCTCATCGATGGCGCGCAACCGTTACTTACCGAAAGCGCAACACAACTGGAATGGCCCCGTCGCATGTTGACGCTGACGCCCCTGGGCCATCAGGTGCTCAGCGGCCAAGCCTATTGGCCCGACCACGCCTCACACGAACGCTGGGTCGGCGGCACTTGCATCCGCCCCGGCGAGCCGCATTGGGTGATCGACCATGCGCTGCGGCCGCTCTGGAAGACCTGAGAAAATAGGTTTTTTTGTGGTGAGCGGGCTTGCCCCGCGCTGGGCTGCGAAGCGGCCCCCAAGCCAAGCCCCTCGGTGTGCCCGATAAAAACACAGTGTCTGGAGTGGGGCTGCTTCGCAGCCCAGCGCAGGGCAAGCCTGCTCACCACAACGTTATG
>NZ_JARVSL010000021.1:0-102899 GCF_030209215.1 Pseudomonas sp. efr-133-TYG-23
GCGCCGGAAGTGGGGCGAATTATAGACTTCTGGAATCTGCCGTCAAGCGTTAATTACACCTTTTCCGCAGAAGATGGTTTTTTCGCCTTAAGCCGGGGGATACGGCGCATTAAAGGGGGCAGCCGCAACGCCAAAAGCAGCGTCCCTATAAAGGCGTAGATCGCCCACTCCTTCAGATCTGCCCTCACGATCCACAACATATGCAATAAACCAAGACCAAGAATCACATACACAACGCGATGCAGCTTCTTCCAACGAGTACCCAGCCGACGCTGGCTATAGCGATTCGAAGTCACGGCCAAGGCTAACAAGCCCAGGAACCCCAATGCTCCGACGATGATGTAAGGTCGCTTGCGCAACTCCACTCCTAGTTGTGACCAGTCCAATCCTAAGACGAAGACACAATAAGCAGCCAAATGCAGCACCACATAAGCAAAGCACCACAACCCCAACTGCCGACGCACCGCTATCCACCCCGACCACCCAGTCAGCTTCTGCATCGGCGTCATTGCCAGAGTGATCAGCAACAGGACCAACGTGCCCAACCCCAAGCGATCAACCAACACCTTGCCCGGATCAGGCCCCAGCGCAAAACTCCATGCTTGATACAACCACCACAACGGCCATATCGCCACGGCGATAAAAACGCCGACACGCCAGATAGGATGACGCATCAATAGTTCTTCCGCAGATCAAGGCCCGTATAAAGAGAAGCCACCTCTTCCGAGTATCCATTGAACATCTGCGTTTCACGTACGTTAGGACTGAAAAGGCCACTTGGCAGCCGACGCTCCCGCGCCTGAGTCCAACGAGGGTGATCGACAGTGGGATTCACATTTGCATAAAACCCATACTCATCCGCAGCGATGCTTTGCCATGTGGTTTTCGGTTGCTCACTGACCAGGCTGATACGCACAATCGACTTCACACTCTTAAAACCATACTTCCACGGCACAACCAAACGTAACGGCGCGCCATTCTGGTTAGGCAGCTCCCGCCCATACATGCCCACGGCAAGAATCGCCAAAGGGTTCATCGCCTCATCCAAACGCAAGCCTTCCACATAAGGCCAATCGATCAGAGCGAAGCTAGAACGCTGACCCGGCATGCTTTTTGGGTCCTGCAAAGTCTCGAAACGGATGTACTTGGCCTTGGACGTCGGTTCGACCTGCTTAAGCAAAGCGGCAATCGGAAACCCTATCCATGGAATAACCATCGACCACGCCTCGACGCAGCGTAAACGGTAGATTCGTTCTTCCAATTGATAAGGTTTCATGAAGTCTTCAAGGGCATAACGCCCAGGTTTCGCTACCTCACCATCGATCACAACACTCCAGGGCTCAGTCTTGAGCGAACCGGCATTTTTTGCCGGATCTCCCTTGTCGGTACCGAACTCATAGAAGTTGTTGTAGTGGGTTGCGTCCTTAAATGGAGTAATTGCCTCATCTTTGACCGTTACCGCTTGCCACTTTGTAGCAGGCAGCTTTTCGGTGAACCACCCAGGCGCCCTACCCGGTTCGACGTCAGCATAACGCGCAGCATCCTCCGCACTCGCCCAACGTGGAAGACTGCTGGCGGCAATGCCGGCAAGTGCACCACCGAGCAGGCTGCGACGAGAGAGGTAAAAAGATTCAGGCGTGACGTCCGACTCATGGGAATCGGACGCTTTAGGCAATTTGATTAACATGGCAACTCCGCAGCATTGGAGGACTGATGCACCAATAGACTGTGGAGTATGGGGGAAATTACATTAAGGCAACGTTTTGTCCCGACGCAGACGCAGCAAATACTGAATCGGGCCCGACGCGGCATAAACCAGGAATGCCAGCAGCAGAATCCGCGGCGGATCGCTGAACACCACGGCGAACACCAACACCACGACAAGAATCGCCACGAAAGGCACACGCCCCTTGAGGTCCAGCTCCTTGAAGCTGTTGTATTTGATGTTGCTGACCATCAACATCCCGGCAGCCGCCACCATCAAGGCCACCAGGAACGACATTTTCGACCCCTGGATACCGTAATCACTGAATGCCCAGACGATACCCGCCACCACTCCCGCAGCAGCCGGACTGGCCAAGCCGATAAAGTAACGCTTGTCCGCGGTACCCACTTGGGTATTGAAACGCGCCAGACGCAACGCGGCACCCGCGACATAGATAAAGGCAACCATCCAGCCAACCTTGCCCATATCACCCAGCGCCCAGGCGAACGCCAGCAATGCAGGGGCGACGCCGAATGCCACCATGTCCGACAGCGAGTCGTACTCGGCACCAAATGCACTTTGCGTATTGGTCATCCGCGCTACACGACCATCCAGACCATCAAGCACCATGGCCACAAAAATCGCGATAGCAGCAAAACCGAAATATTTGCTGGCACTCGCCGCGTCACCCGCCGCCAGCGCACTTTGGGCGCTCATGGAGTTGATGATCGAGTAGAAGCCGGCGAACAGGTTCGCGGTGGTAAACAGGTTAGGCAGAAGATAGATGCCACGATGCCGGACCTTGCGGCCTTCCGCGTCATGCCCTTCTTCGACATGCTCATCGATTGGCAGCAGGCTTTCGGCGTCAGAAGCCTGGCTTGGCTCTTCGGGACGTTCGCTCATGGACTTTACCTTGCAACAGTTTGAAAAATTCGACAAAGACGTGCGGCGAGTGTTCGCCAGCAAACGATGCAGCTTTATACCAGAACCGGCCAGCCAAACGAAAAAACGCGGCCTAGGCCGCGTTTTTCTTTGATGCGTACGACTTAGTTTTTGGCTTTGTCGACGATCTTGTTGGCACCGATCCACGGCATCATGGAGCGCAGTTGCTCGCCGATGACTTCGATACCGTGAGCAGCGTTATTACGACGCTTAGCGGTCATCGAAGGGTAGCCGGTAGCGCCTTCGCTGATGAACATTTTGGCGTACTCGCCGTCCTGAATGCGTTTCAGGGCATTGCGCATGGCCTGACGGGACTCGGCGTTGATCACTTCGGGACCAGTCACATACTCGCCATACTCGGCGTTGTTGGAGATCGAGTAGTTCATGTTGGCGATCCCGCCTTCGTACATGAGGTCAACGATCAGCTTCAGTTCGTGCAGGCATTCGAAGTAGGCCATTTCCGGCGCATAGCCAGCTTCAACCAGGGTTTCGAAACCAGCTTTTACCAGTTCAACGGTACCGCCGCACAGAACAGCTTGTTCGCCGAACAGGTCGGTTTCAGTTTCGTCTTTAAAGGTGGTTTCGATGATGCCGGTACGACCGCCACCAACGCCAGCAGCGTAGGACAGCGCAACGTTCTTGGCGTTGCCCGATGCGTCTTGGTAGATCGCGATCAGGTCAGGAATACCGCCGCCTTTGACGAACTCGGAGCGTACGGTATGGCCCGGCGCTTTCGGCGCAATCATGATCACGTCGAGGTCGGCGCGTGGCACAACCTGGTTGTAGTGAATCGCGAAGCCATGGGAGAAGGCCAGGGTGGCGCCTTTTTTGATGTTCGGCTCGATTTCGTTCTTGTACAGCGAGGACTGGAACTCGTCCGGGGTCAGGATCATGACCAGGTCGGCAGCAGCAACTGCGGAAGCAACGTCAGTCACTTTCAGGCCATGAGCTTCAGCCTTGGCTACGGTGGCCGAGCCTTTGCGCAGACCAACAGTCACGTCAACGCCGGAGTCTTTCAGGTTGCAGGCTTGCGCGTGACCTTGGGAGCCGTAGCCGATGATGGCGACTTTCTTGCCCTGGATGATCGACAGGTCACAATCTTTATCGTAATAAACTTT
Organism: Pseudomonas sp. efr-133-TYG-23; assembly: GCF_030209215.1. NCBI lineage: Bacteria > Pseudomonadati > Pseudomonadota > Gammaproteobacteria > Pseudomonadales > Pseudomonadaceae > Pseudomonas > Pseudomonas sp. efr-133-TYG-23. The sequence goes on from NZ_JARVSL010000021.1 coordinate 3,766, forward strand.
CATGAGGTTCCTCTATATATCCAGGCCTTAAGGCCATTCGCTAATTTGGGTTAGATGCTGAGTACTTTGTCGCCACGGGCTATCCCGGTGACACCACTGCGTACGGTTTCCAGAATCGAGGCCGTCCCGATCGACTGGATGAAGCTGTCCAGTTTGTCGCTGGTGCCGGTCAGTTGAACGGTATAAACGCTGGCGCTCACATCGACGATCTGCCCGCGATAGATGTCGGTAGTCCGCTTGATCTCGGCACGTTGGGCGCCCGTGGCCTTGACTTTAACCAGCATCAGCTCGCGCTCGATGTGAGCGCTTTCCGATAGGTCGACCAGCTTGACCACTTCGATCAGCTTGTTGAGGTTCTTGGTGATCTGCTCGATCACCTCATCGTGGCCTACAGTGGTCAATGTCAGACGCGACAGAGTCGGGTCTTCGGTCGGCGCCACTGTCAGGCTTTCGATGTTGTAGTTACGTTGCGAAAACAGGCCGACAACACGAGACAGAGCGCCGGGTTCGTTCTCAAGAAGCAGGGAGATGATATGCCGCATGATTACGTACGCTCCGTCTTGTTCAGCCACATGTCGCGCATAGAGCCGTCTTTGATCTGCATCGGGTAGACGTGCTCGCTGGTATCCACCTGAATATCGATGAACACCAGACGATCCTTCATGGCGAACGCCTCTTCCATCTTCGGCTTCAGATCTTTCGGATCAGTGATGCGAATGCCAACGTGGCCATAGGCTTCAACCAATTTGATGAAATCTGGCAGCGACTCCATATAGGAATGGGAGTGACGGCTGTTGTAACTCATGTCCTGCCATTGACGCACCATGCCCAGCACGCCGTTGTTCAAGCAGACGATCTTGACCGGGAGACCGTACTGCAGGCACGTCGACAGTTCCTGGATGTTCATCTGGATGCTGCCTTCACCGGTGACGCACGCAACATCGGCGTCCGGGAAACTCAGCTTCACCCCCATGGCCGCGGGAAACCCAAAGCCCATGGTGCCCAGGCCGCCGGAGTTGATCCAGCGGTTCGGCTTGTCGAATTTGTAGTACTGCGCGGCGAACATCTGGTGCTGGCCCACGTCGGAGGTCACAAAGGCGTCGCCCTTGGTCACTTCGCACAGGGTTTCGATCACGGTTTGTGGCTTGATGATGCTGCCGTCACCCTTGTCGTAAGGGAACAGGCCGCGATCGCCGCGCCACTCATCGATCTGCTTCCACCAACTGGCCACCGACTCCTTGTTAGGCGTCTCGCCGATATCCTTGAGCGCGGCGACCATTTCGGTCAGGACGCTCTCTACAGGCCCCACGATCGGCACGTCGGCCTTGATGGTCTTGGAGATGGACGCCGGATCGATGTCGATATGGATGATCTTGGCATTTGGGCAAAACTTGCTCGCGCCGTTGATAACCCGATCATCGAAACGTGCGCCAACCGCCAGAATGACATCCGCGTGGTGCATGGTGAGGTTAGCGGTGTAGCTGCCGTGCATACCGAGCATGCCGACGAACTGACGGTCCGTACCCGGAAACGCACCTAGCCCCATCAGTGTGTTGGTCACCGGCAAGTTGAGCAGCTTGGCCAGTTCGGTCAGCGGTGCGGAACCGCCGCCCAGGATCACACCACCACCCGAGTACAACACTGGGCGCTTGGCCGCCAGCAACATCTCTGCGGCCTTGCGGATTTGCCCTGAGTGCCCACGGACCGCCGGGCTGTAGGAACGCAGCTTGGCTTTCTTGGGGAAGACGTATTCGAATTTTTCCGCCGGGTTGGTCATGTCTTTCGGAACATCGACAACGACAGGGCCCGGACGACCGGACTGTGCGAGGTAGAAGGCCTTTTTCATGACTTCCGGGATTTCCGACGGATGCTTGATCATGAAGCTGTGTTTCACGATCGGCCGGGAAATACCGATCATGTCGGTTTCCTGGAACGCATCGGTTCCCACCATGGTGCTGGGCACCTGGCCGGAAATGATCACCATCGGGATGGAGTCCATATAGGCCGTCGCAATGCCGGTAATAGCATTGGTTGCGCCTGGGCCGGAAGTTACCAGCACTACACCGGCTTTACCGGTGGCGCGGGCATAACCGTCAGCCATATGGGTCGCGGCTTGTTCGTGGCGAACCAGGATGTGGGTAACAGCCGGTTCCTTGAACAGCGCGTCGTAAACATGCAGAAGAGCACCACCTGGGTACCCGTAGATATAGTCGACGCCTTCGTCACGCAAAAAGCGGACGAGCATCTCACCACCAGATAAAAGCTCCACGTTGTTCACCTCTAAAACGCCAGAATACCGTCCGTTGAAAACCGACGGGTCTTAATAGGTTTACTTCTCAACAGAGCATGAGCGACGGTGGTCGCCGACTACGTCAGCACTGACTGAGCAAGTATTGGGATCGTCCCAAGTGTTGCGGGCTTTTCCCACCCAGCGCGAGGTAACGCGTTGCGGGTGTAACAGGTCGGCGCGGATGTGCGCCTCATGATCTGCTGAGCGGGCCTGCTTCTGGCAGTCCCGATACAGCGGACTTTGGATTCTTCTGTTTCAGGCCCTTCAAGTCAAGCAATAATTGCGCTTTTTTCCAACTAAGCGCATGAGAACGTAGAAGAAAGGGCCGTGAGGAGGGATAAAACTCGCCTGAATGTCGTCAAGCGGTAGAAATATGCGCAAGACTGCCGAAAAAGCCGGCAGTCAGGCAATTAACGAGCGTCGACGATCAATTGATCGAACTTTTTCAGCGCGTTGCGCAATCCGAGGCTTTCCTGAGGCCGGTCTACATAGACCATCTCGGCCATTTCTAGAATGCCCGACGCGCGTGGCAAAGGCAGATCCTGCTCAAGGATGTGCTTCATGCGCGCCAGGAAGATCCATTGCAGCCACTGGTGGAAATCCAGCGTATCCACCGAAAACGGCTCAATACTGCTGAGTGCTTCAGAGCTGGGGGGAACCTCTTCCCACCAGCCTTGCACGCGCAGTTCACGCTCGATCAGCAATAACTGTTCGGCAATCGCAGGAAAACGCCCATCCATCAGAGGTTAACCTTGGCTTTCTGACGGGCCTGGGCGGCGCCGGCGGCATCGCCCTGCGCGGCGCGCGCGTCGCCGATCAATGCCCACAGGCTGGCTTGCAGGTCTGGGCGACCGTTGGCCAGGCTCAAACCCCGACGCGCGAATTGTTCGGCCTGCGGCGCGTCGCCCTGAGCCATGCGCACCTGCGCCAAGCGATACAGAACCTGAGGTTCTCGGGGTGCGACACGTTGCGCGCGTTCAAGGCTTGAGGAAGCGCCGTTCAAGTCGCCACCCGCCTGCTGCTGCTGAGCAGTGGTCAACAAAGCCAGCACCGGCCCGTCCAGTTGCTCGTCAGCCGACAAGCCGCCTGCATTGGAAGACGACGGAATGCCGCTCGGCGAGGACGGCATGTTATAGGTGCCTTGATTGACCGGCGCCGTCTGAATCGGCGTGGCGTCGATCGGCCCGGAAGTGCTTGGCCCTGGTGTCCACGGCTCGGCACTGATCGGCGCCGAAGTCGCGGCACCGCCGCCGGGCACCATCACCACCACGCCCGAGTCCTGCGGCACCGCTTGAGCCGCGGCCTGGACGGGACGCTTGGTCACGGTTTGGCGGAAGCCGCCATTGGCCGAGATCCGATCGCTATTGGAAACGGCCGTGCTCGAGTCCACCACTGGAATGGAACCGCGTTGCACGCTGGAGCAACCGCCGAGCAAAGCCAGCGCTGTAATAGCTGGAAACCACCACTTGTTCACTTGAAACCCTCTTTGCTTAGTTCATCCAGCCCTTGACCCAATCCATCACCGATTCTGCGTCAGCAGGGGCACCGCCACCGCACGCCGCACCGGGTGGTGGTTCGCTGCCGCGAATATACGGCATCTGCACCGCGCCCGGGCAGTTGGCATCAGAGCCCTGACCGGTGTGCGGATCGATCCAGGCCTGCACGATGTTATCCGGCTGTGGCATGTTCAGCGGAAGCGGGTCAGCCTTGCGCATAAAACTGGTCCAAACCTGCAATGCGCCGGTTGCACCGGTGAACGGCGTCTTGCCATTATCGTCGCGCCCCAGCCATACAACGGCCAGTACATCCTGACCAAAACCGGCAAACCAACTGTCCCGCGAGTCGTTACTGGTGCCGGTCTTGCCCGCCAGCGTCAGATTGGACGGCAGCACCTTATAGACCGAACTGCCAGTACCTTCGCGCATTACGCGCTGCATGGCGTTCTGGATCAGGTAGATGGAACCCGCGTCGAAACGCTGCTGAATCTGGAAAGGATAACGCTTGAGCGGCTCCCCTTCGGCCGTCAACACACTGCGGATGCCCCGCATCGGCGTATTGAAGCCACCGTTGGCCAGGGTCTGATACATGGTTGCCACTTCCATCGGCGTCATCGCGCCAGCGCCCAGCAGGATGGATGGAAACGCTGGGAATTCACGGGTAACGCCCAGTCGCGCCAAGGTCTTGAGCACATTCGGCACCCCCACTTCCAGACCGAGGCGAGAGGTGGAAATGTTGTAGGAATGCGCCAAGCCCTGGTAAAGGAATACCGTGCCATGAGAGCGGCGATCGAAGTTCTGCGGGGTCCACACCTGACCATCCCCGCCCTTGACCGACAACGGATCGTCCGAGAGCCAACTGGTGAGCGTGTATTTGCTCGGCTTTTCCAGTGCCGTCAGGTACACCGCCGGCTTGACCAGCGAGCCGATCGGGCGCACAGCATCCAAGGCGCGGTTGAACCCGGCAAAGCTGGCCTGGCGACTGCCGATCATGGCCTGCACTTCACCCGTTTCAGGGTTGGTCACCACCATTGCGGCTTCCACTTCGTCGGAACCTTTGCGCCCGGTCAGACGCTTGAAAGTGTCGTTGACCGACGCTTCAGCCTTCATCTGCAGGATCGGGTCAAAACTGGTGAAGATTCGCAGCCCCTCCTCGGTCAAGTCTTCGTCGCGATAGTCTTCACGCAGCTGGCGTTTGACCAGATCGATAAAGCCTGGGAATGAGCTGTCCGCCAACTTGCCTCGGGAGGTCACGCCCAATGGCATTTTCTTGGCCGCGGCAACCTGTTCGGCGCTAGCAACGCCCTGCTGCTCCAGCACGTCCAGCACCAGGTTGCGGCGCTCCAGCGCACGCTCCGGGTTGCGACGCGGATTGTAATAGGAAGGCCCCTTGACCATGCCGACCAGCAGCGCGACCTGGTGCAGCTTCAATTCGGACAGCGGCTGGCCGAAGAAGAACTGACTGGCCAAGCCGAAACCGTGCACTGCGCGCTGACCATCCTGGCCGACGAACACCTCATTAAGGTAAGCCTCAAGGATTTCCTGCTTGCTGTAATGCAGTTCAAGCAGCATCGCCATCATGGCTTCGGTGAGCTTACGGGTCAGGCTGCGCTCGTTGGTCAGGTAGAAGTTCTTAACCAATTGTTGCGTCAGCGTACTGCCGCCCTGGGTCATTTTGCCGCCAGAGGTGTTCACCCAGATCGCGCGGGCAATCGACTTGGGCGAGACGCCCCAGTGGCTGTAAAAATCGCGATCCTCTACTGCAACCAAGGTTTCCAGCAGGTAAGGCGGCACCTGATCCAGCTTGATCAGGATGCGATCTTCAAGGTTTTTGGGGTAAATACCGCCGATCATCAGCGGTTCCAAACGAACCACGGGCAGTTTGGATCCATTGAGCGACGACAGTTCGGCCACATAATCGCCGGAGAAGCGCACGCGTACCGGCTGAGGCTTTTCCAGGCCCTCATAGAATTGGAAGCCACGGGTGGTCAAGTCGACCGTGTTACCACTGACGGCGGCGGCCCCCGGGCCATTGCTGACCGGTTCACGACGATAACCGAGCGCGTCGAGCTCGGTGAGGAAGTCATCCTTGCTCAGCTTCTGGCCAGTGAACAGCTCCAGCGGGCGGGCGTAGACCTTGGCCGGGATAGTCCAACGTTTACCAGAGAACTTCTCTTGGACCACGGCGTCGAGGTACACCGCAAAGCCGGCGAGCACTACAAGACCGACAAGGCCGAGCTTGAGCGCCCAGCCCAACCAGGGGCGCAGGCTGCGGGAAGGTGTTTTTTTACGGGAGCGGGGAGATCGGGTTCGAGTCATGGCGGCGGATTATACGCACTTTATCGATGATCAACATGAGCCGGACAGCGGTTTGCACGACCGCCTACAGCGGCCATAATGCCCGACATGATTTCCCCAAGACTCTGAAGGATCGCCCGTGAGCCAGTCCCTGATCGCAGCCCTGCAAGACCCGGCGTTGTACCCCCATCCGGTAGAAGCGTTCCAAGTCATCGAAACCCATATCTCCTGGGTCATTTTGACCGGCCCTTATGCTTATAAATTGAAGAAACCGATGAACTTCGGCTTTCTGGACTTCACCGCCCTGGAAGATCGCGGCCATTTCTGCAACGAGGAATTGCGCCTCAACCAACGCCTGACCCAGGATTTGTACCTGGAAGTTCTGCCGATCACCGGCACCGCCGAATCGCCACACCTGGGCGGTGACGGGCCTGTGATCGAATACGCGCTGAAGATGCGTCAGTTTCCCCAAAGCCAACTGCTCAGCACCTTGCAGGCCAATGGCGAACTGACCGCTGCGCACATCGATGAAATGGCCCGGCAGATCGCGCATTTTCACCTCAGCGCCCCTCATGTACCGCAAGCTCACCCCGCCGGGACCCCGGACGAGGTGATGGCGCCGGTGCGCCAGAACTTCGAGCAGATCCGCCCGTTCCTCAGCGACAAGGCCGACCTGGCTCAACTCGAAGCCTTGCAAGCCTGGGCCGAAAGCAGCTTCGAACGCCTCAAGCCGCTAATCGCGCAGCGCAAGCTCGATGGGTTCACCCGCGAGTGCCACGGTGACATCCACCTGGGCAACGCGACCCTGATCGATGGGCAAGTGGTGATCTTCGACTGCATTGAGTTCAACGAACCGTTTCGCTTCACTGACGTTTACGCCGACACCGGTTTCCTGGCCATGGACCTGGAAGACCGCGGCCTCAAGTCCCTGGCTCGCCGCTTCATCAGTCAGTACCTGGAACTGACCGGCGACTACCAGGGCCTTGAGTTGCTGAATTTCTACAAAGCCTACCGTGCCCTGGTCCGCGCCAAAGTCGCGCTGTTCAGCATGCCGAGCGAAGCCAGCCCGGTGCAACGGGCCACCACCCTGCGCCAATATCGCAACTACGCCAATCTGGCGGAAAGCTACAGCACCATTCCATCGCGCTTTCTGGCGATCACCCACGGCGTCTCAGCCGTCGGCAAAAGCCACGTCGCCATGCGCCTGGTGGAAGCCTTGGGTGCTGTGCGCCTGCGGTCGGATGTAGAACGCAAACGCCTGTTCGGTGAACAGCAGGTAGAAAACACACCTCAGGCGGGCATCTATGCCGCCGACGCCAGCACCAAGACCTACGCACGCTTGAATGAAATCGCCAACATCGTGCTGCGCGCCGGTTTCCCGGTGGTGCTGGACGCGACGTTCCTTAAACGTGAACAACGCGATGCTGCCGCCAAGGTCGCCGAAGCCACTGGTGCGCCGTTTCTGATTCTGGATTGCAATGCGCCACAAGCGGTTATTGCCAGTTGGTTGGCGCAACGCCAGGCGGAACAAAACGACCCGTCCGACGCGACCCTGGCAGTTATCGAGGAACAGCAGGCCCATCGCGATCCCCTCACGCCTGAAGAGTTATTGCAGAGCAAGCGGGTGGAAACCAATCAAAGCGGAACCCTGGATGCACTGGTCGCGCAAATTCGTCAGCGCCTGCCAGGCTTGTAAGAAATATTTCTTGGTCGCGTCGTCTAGTTGGGCGCGCGCCCGAACAATAGTGGCACTATAATGGCGTCATAAATCCAACAGGAGTCGCCTTCATGAGTCAGCCTAAGCTTTTAGATACACCGCTCTACTCGCTCCTGCATAAAGACGATATCCGCGGCTTTAACCAAGAGCGCCCAACCGACGGCGTGATTGATATGCGCGGTGGAGACTTCCGTGGTTTGGACCTGCGCGACCTGAACGCCAGCGGCGTGGATTTCACCGACGCGTATTTCCGCTCTGCCGACCTACGCGGCCTGGATTTGCGTGACTGCTCGCTGGAAGGCGCCAGCCTTGCCCATGCGCAGATTTCCGGCACCTACTTCCCACCTGAACTGACCGCAGATGAGATCCTGATGTCGGTCAACTTCGGCACTCGCCTGCGTTACCGCACCAAGTGAACCTCAAGGTCCAGGCCCCGGTTATGCGCCAGCGTAACCGGAGACTTGGGACTGCGCGCGTCAAAGTTACAGCGTCAGGCTTATAAGCTTTTGAGCCGTATCAGAGCAAAGAACTGCACTTTTCCTACTGAACGCTACACTCCTTTTCAGGCCTGTCTGGTCACGATACCCACCGCACCGTTCGGCCGTCGCAAGGAGGCTTGATGAACGATGAGCTGCAACACCTGAAAAACCTCGGCAAGACCTCAGCGCAGTGGCTGCATGCAGTGGGCATCCACAGTGCATCGGACCTGCGCCGCCTGGGGGCGGTCGATGCCTATCGAGCAGTGAGGACTCGCGGATTTCGGGCATCGAAAGTGTTGTTGTATGCGATCGAAGGGGCCTTGCTGGATGTGCACTGGAACGATATCCCTGCCGAACGCAAGGAAGCCCTGAATCGCCAGTTGGAGGCGGTGTCGTCTCGCCCGAAGAGTTGAGCCTGGCTAGATCTCGCCACTCGGCGTTTCGAACGAGCGTTTGAGAAAACTTCAGGCGACCGCAAAAACAACGGTTGACTCTCAAATGAGAATCGTTATGATTATCACAACTGGTCGCGAGATCAGCCGATAACTGAAAGGCCCTTGGTTCGGACTCTCAGATTATCTCCTCATCAGGCTAATCACGGTTATTTGACCCGGCTTTTGCCGGGTCTTTTTTTGCCTGATAGAAATCCCATTTCAGCGCGCGATGACCAATGGATGCCCACGCTCCGGATGCGGCTGCACCAACACTTCAAGGCCGAATACTGCCTTGACGATCTCAGGCTGCAGCACCTGGGTCGGCGTGCCCAAGGCGTAGGGACGTCCCTGCTCCAGGAGCAGCATCCTGTCGCAGTAACGCGCCGCCAGGTTCAGGTCATGCAGGATCACCAGCACCGCCGCTCCGCGGTCAGCAAAGGCACGTATTGCCTGCAGGATGGTGTGTTGGTGCAAGGGGTCGAGCATCGATGTGGGCTCATCCAGCAGCAATGTCTGCCCCGCCTCACCCGGCCACAATTGCGCCAATACCCGTGCCAGGTGCACGCGCTGGCGCTCACCGCCCGATAAGGCCAGATAATTGCGACCGCTCAGGTGCCCGACATCCGCCGCCTGCAACGCCGCAGCTATGATCTGCTCGTCACGGGTCTTGCCGGTCTGATGGGGCAGGCGCCCCATACCCACCACCTCTTCGACACGGAAAGCAAAATCCAGGGTGGAAGTTTGCGGCAACACTGCCAGGCGCTGAGCACGCTGTGCCCCGCTCCATGCGCTCAAAGCCTGCTGATCCAGCCAGACATTGCCCTGATCCTCTCGCAACTCACCGCTCAAGGTACTCAACAGTGTGCTTTTGCCGGCGCCATTGGGCCCCAGCACGCCGAGCACTTCGCCCGGCAGCAGATCGAGGGTTATGTCCGCCAATACGACTTTGCGGTCACGACGGACCTGCACCCCTTCCACTCGCAACATCAGGCGCGTCCTCGTAATAGCAAGTACAGAAAAAACGGCGCGCCGATAAATGCCGTCACAATGCCGATCGGTAATTCAGCAGGCGCCAGGGCAAGCCGTGCGACCAGGTCGGCACACAGCAACAAACTCGCGCCCGCCAACACCGACGCAGGCAATAGCACGCGATGATCAGGCCCAGCAAGCAATCGCACCAAGTGCGGCACCACCAAACCGACAAATCCGATCATCCCCGCCGCAGCCACCGCCGCCCCTACACCCAGGGCGGTGCAAAACACCAGTTCACGTTTAAGCCCTTCGACATCAACGCCCAGGTGGCTCGCTTCAGACTCGCCAAGCAGCAACGCATTCAAAGCCTTCGCCCGCCGCGGCAACCACAGCGCAACCCCCGCAGTTACCAGCAACAACGGCCATAGCCTTGAATAGCTGGCACCGTTGAGGCTACCCAGGTTCCAGAACGTGAGTGTGCGCAACGTGGCGTCATCTGCCAGATAGGTAAACAAACCGACTGCCGAACCGGAGAGAGCCGTTAGCGCAATGCCCGCGAGCAGCATCGTGGCCACATGGGTCTGACCATCACGCCGCCCCAGGCGATAAACCAACGCAGTCACCCCCAGCCCACCGGCAAACGCGCACAACGACAGCACATAGGGCCCGAACACATCCGGCAAACCGCCCAGGAACGCAGAGCCGACAATCGCCACCGCCGCCCCCAAGGCCGCGCCGCTGGACACCCCCACCAATCCCGGGTCCGCCAACGGGTTACGAAACAGCCCCTGCATCGCCACCCCCGACAACGCCAACACGCCGCCGACCGCCAGGCCCAGCAAGGTGCGCGGCAGCCGGATCTGCCCCAGGATCAGCTCTGCCTGCTCCAGGCCGTAGGCATCGATGGGTAGGCCCATCAAGCGCAAAGCCGCACGAAGCGTATCCCACAGCGGCAGGCTGACGGGCCCTAAAGCCAATGACAGCCAGGCGGCCAACCCGCATAAGAGCGTCAAGCCGATAAACAACGTTCGTGGTTTTACCAGTGTGGTCATGGTGTAGCTTCAGACGAAGTCGGATAGAACCCGGCCGATAATACTTCCAGATTTTGCGGCAGACGCGGCCCCAATCCGCCAACCAGCAGAGTGGGGTCCACTTCAAGCACCCGGCCCTGTTTGGCCGCTGGCGTCGACGCCAAAATCGGGTTTTCCTTGAACAGCGCCGCACGCGCCGCCTCCCCTGTCAATGCGCGATCCGCAAACACCAGCACCTGCGGACTCAGCCCCGCCAGCGACTCTGCCGAAAAGGGTTTATAGCCCGTGTGCGTAGCTAGGTTGTGGCCACCCGCCTGGCGCAGCATCCAGTCCGCTGCCGTGTCCTGGCCAGCAACGAGCGGCTTACCACCGGCATTGCCCACCAGCAGCAACACACCCGGCGCCTGCCGAGTCGCCTGGATCTTCACGAGGCGGTTTTTCTGCCGTTGTAGTGCCTGCTCATAATCGCCGAACAGTGCGCGAGCCTCAGCCGCCTTACCGAGTAATATCCCCAGGTGCTCAAGGTTGCTTTTCAGCGCCTGTAAATCTGGCTGTGCGGAAAACATCTCCACTTGCACACCCGCACTGCGGATCTGCGCCAGCACCGGCGGCGGCCCCATTTCTTCGGTGCCCGCCAGTACCTGCGGACGCAGGCTGAGAATGCCCTCGGCCGACAATTGACGCTGGTAGCCAATACTAGGCAACGTTTTAAGTGTCGCGGGATGCTGGCTGGTGGTATCCACACCCACCAGTTTTGGCTCGCCCCCCAAGGCCACGACCCACTCCGACAGCGCGCCACCGGCACTCACCCAGCGTTGTGGTAGTTCAGAGGCCATTGCCCCGTGATTGATGAGCAAACCAACAACAAGCGCAATAGCGCTGGTACTCAGGCGCATAACAGGGTTTCCTTCCAGGGGCTGGGTCTCAGAACGCTTTTCGAGGAGACAGATTGGCCCTGCCAGGCATCGAACGTAGCGCCCCGTCAGCCGACGAGCGAAGCCCGCATTTGATAATTGTTTGCATTTGAACGTCAAGGTACTTAAGGATTGAAATGAAGTTTCTCTGCTCCTCCGCCGCACTGGCACCCAATACCAGCCTCGGCTTTGATATCGACGGGTGCAAGTTATTGGCTGTGCGCCGCGATGGCATTGCCTACTTCTATATCAACCGTTGCCCCCACCGCGGTGTTGCACTGGAGTGGCAACCCGGCCAATTCCTCGACGACAGCGCCAGCCTGATCCAGTGCGCGACCCACGGCGCCTTGTTCCTGATTGAAACCGGCGAGTGCATCGCCGGACCCTGTGCCGGTAAAAGTCTGGTCGCCCTGCCCGGCCGCGAAGACGCACAGGGCCTGTGGGTGGACCTCTAGTCGAGCAGCACGTCCAGGCGGCGATCCACGCAAATCTCTTCGGCCGTGACACGCACGCCATAGGCCAGCACCTCCACCCCCGCCGCCTTGGCCTCGCGCAGCGCCGCGCCATAGGCCGCATCGATTTCCACGGCCGGGCGCACCGCATCGATCCCCGAAAGATTGACGCAGTACAACTGCACCGCCCGCACGCCATCCCGCGCCAGATAGGCCAACTCCCGCAGATGCTTAGCTCCGCGCTGGGTTACCGCATCGGGGAAGGCCGCCACTCTGGAATCATCGAAACCTAAGGTGACACTTTTAACTTCAACGTAGGCCGCGCCATGGGGATAGTCCAAACGGAAGTCGATACGGCTTTTCTCCTGGCCATAGGGGACTTCGCGCTTCAACGCGGTAAAGCCATCCAACTCGGCGATCACCCCAGCGCGCAATGCTTCCTCAACCAACTGGTTGGCGCGCGCCGTGTTCACGCAGGCCAGGCGACCTTGGGGTGTTTCGGCGATTTCCCAGGTGCCGGGCAACTTGCGCTTGGGGTCATTGGAGCGGCTGAACCAGACCTGCCCGCCTTCGACCATGCAATTGAGCATGGAACCGGTGTTCGGGCAGTGAATCGTGAGTAACTCGCCGGTAATGGTTTCGATATCGGTGAGAAAACGCTTGTAACGGCGAATCAAGCGGCCTTCTTCGAGGGGAGGATAAAAACGCATCAGCCTTGCCAACTCCGCAAACCACGGGCGATGCGCTCCACCGCCTGCTGCAGGCGCTCGATGTTCTGCGTATAGGCAAAGCGCACATGGTGGCCGGCCTGATAGCGGCCAAAATCCAGACCGGGCGTGAACGCAACGTGCTCGGTTTCCAGGAAATGACGACAAAATGCGTAGGCATCGCCGCCAAACGCACGAATATCGGCGTATAGATAGAAGGCTCCTTCCGGCTCGACCTCGATGCCAAAGCCCAGCTCCCGTAGCGCCGGCAACAGGAAATCGCGGCGGCGACCGAACTCGGCGCGGCGTTCTTCCAGAATGCTCAATGTTTGCGGGGTAAAACACGCCAGCGCGGCATGCTGAGCCATGCTCGGCGCGCTGATGTAGAGGTTTTGTGCCAGCTTCTCCAGCTCACCCACCGCTGCGGGCGGCGCCACCAGCCAGCCCAGGCGCCAGCCGGTCATCCCGAAATACTTCGAAAAACTATTCAAGACGAAGGCGTCATCATCGACTTCCAGCACACTGGCGGCGTCGGTGCCGTAGGTGAGGCCGTGATAAATCTCATCCACCACCAGATGGCCATCGCGCGCTTTGATTGCACTCGACAGCCCGGCCAGTTCGTCACGGGTGAGAATCGTGCCGGTCGGATTCGCCGGCGATGCCACCAGGGCGCCCACACTGTCCTGGTTCCAATGCTTGTCCACCAAGTCGGCCGTCAGTTGATAGCGCATGTCCGGCCCTACCGGCACCAGTTGCGCGGCGCCCTCGACCAAGCGCAGAAAATGCCGGTTACATGGGTAACCGGGGTCTGCCAGCAGCCAGTGCTTGCCCGGATCAACCAGCAAGCTGCTGGCCAGCAGCAACGCACCGGAACCGCCGGGCGTGATCAGAATGCGTTCCGGATCGACATTCAAGCCGTAGCGTTGCTGATAAAACCCACTGATGGCTTCGCGCAGCTCCGGCAGGCCACGGGCGGCGGTGTAGCGGGTTTTGCCATTGGCCAGCGCGGCCTGGCCGGCCTGGATGATCGGCTCGGCCGTGGTGAAATCCGGCTCGCCGATTTCCAGGTGGATCACATCATGGCCGGCCGCTTGCAGCTCATTGGCGCGCGCCAGTAACGCCATGACATGAAAAGGTTCGATGGCGCGACTGCGCGCACTGTAGGGCTGGGCCATTAGCCTTCCTTAACGGTGAGGACAAAATCAGGATTCTACCGAACCCTCGCGGTAAAACATGCTCTATTGCCTGCTCGGTCGTTCGTGATGAACCCGGCACGCGCCAGCAAAACGACTAAAATCAACATTCGAGGCGATCCATACCCAGCCACAGCGGGCTGCTGCAGTTTGCAACCCCTGAGCGAAGGGCTTCGACAACCGGGAGTGGCGCACCCTGAATCTATCTGGTAAGTTCGCCCGCTTGCAGCCGCAGGGCCGGCAGGTGTCGGTGACGTTGCAATCCTGCGCAATGGATTAGAAGAGTGAGAGGCGGTCTATTCATGTCCACCCAAGCAAAGCAACAGCAGCAGAGCCTCAGCGGCTTCACACCTTACGTCGAAACGAAGGGTGAGGAGTACATGGGCAAGCCCATGCGCCAGCACTTCACCAAGATCCTGCAAAAGTGGAAGCAGGACTTGATGCAGGAAGTCGACCGCACGGTTGACCATATGAAGGACGAAGCCGCCAACTTCCCGGACCCGGCCGACCGTGCCAGCCAGGAAGAAGAGTTCGCCCTCGAACTGCGCGCTCGTGATCGCGAACGCAAGCTGATCAAGAAAATCGACAAGACGCTGCAACTGATCGAAGACGAAGAATACGGCTGGTGCGAATCCTGCGGCGTCGAGATCGGCATCCGTCGCCTGGAAGCCCGCCCAACCGCGGACCTGTGCGTAGACTGCAAGACCTTGGCCGAAATCAAGGAAAAACAGGTCGGCAAATAATCCTGCCGGGCTGACCGAATGGGGCGTGCGAACGCTCCATTTTTGTTTCTGGCGTTTGCCGATTTTCCAGTAGTATCCGGCCCATGACAGCCTCTACCTATATCGGGCGTTTCGCCCCCACGCCCAGCGGCCATTTGCATTTCGGCTCCCTGGTCGCCGCCCTCGCCTCCTACCTCGACGCCCGCGCCAATCAAGGCCTCTGGCTGATGCGCATGGAAGACCTGGATCCCCCCCGCGAAGAGCCCGGCGCCCAGGCGGCGATTCTTCATGCCTTGGAGAGCTATGGATTCGAGTGGGACGGTGAACTCGTCCGACAAAGCGAACGGCATGATGCCTACGCCAAAGTATTGAACGACCTGTTCAACCACGGCCTGGCCTACGCCTGCACCTGCTCACGCAAACAGCTGGAGCCTTACAACGGCATCTACCCGGGCCTTTGTCGTAACGCCGGTCATGACCCGCACGACGCAGCCATCCGTTTGCGTGTTCCGGAACTGGAATACCACTTTACCGACCGAGTACAGGGCCATTTCCGACAGCACTTGGGCCGTCAGGTCGGCGATTTTGTTATCCGTCGGCGCGACGGCCTCTACGCCTACCAGTTGGCCGTGGTGTTGGACGATGCCTGGCAGGGCGTGACCGACATCGTGCGCGGCGCCGACCTTTTGGACTCCACGCCACGCCAGCTGTACCTGCAAGAACTGCTGGGCTTGCGCCAACCGCGCTATTTGCATGTACCGTTGATCGTTCAGCCGGACGGCCACAAATTGGGCAAGTCCTATCGCTCACCGCCGTTGACACCCGACCAAGCCACGCCTTTGCTGTTAAGAGCCTTGCGTGCCCTTGGCCAACAACCGGGCAGCGAACTGCTCTACGCCAGCGCGCGCGAGCTGCTCGATTGGGGCGTCCGGCATTGGGATGCCAACCGCATCCCGCGCGCGCTTACGTTGGCAGAAGCGCAGTTGAGCTGAAGGCGCTTGCAGCTTGCCAGCCATCCGTTACCATCGCGGCAGTTTTTAACTCAGAGGCCAACATGTACATCTATCGATTGGTCCTGCTGTTGGTCGTCGGGATCTACCTGTTTTCCCCCGCCATCATGGATTGGTGGATCGACGCCACCGGCGCCTGGTATCGCCCGTATCTGCTGTGGCTGATCCTGATCGTCGTGACCTTCATCCTGCAGAGCCAAAAAGATGCCGATGAGCTTTAGCCTCACTCAGATGCTGCTGATCAGCGCCGCCTACCTGGCCGCGCTGTTCGGCGTCGCCTGGATCAGTGAGCGCGGGATGATCCCGCGGGCGATCATTCGCCATCCATTGACCTACACCTTGTCCCTGGGGGTCTACGCCAGCGCCTGGGCGTTCTATGGCACGGTGGGCCTGGCTTATCAGTATGGCTACGGGTTTCTGTCCAGCTACCTCGGCGTATCCGGAGCATTCCTACTGGCGCCGGTGCTGCTGTACCCCATATTGAAAATCACCCGGACTTACCAGCTGTCGTCCCTGGCCGACCTGTTTGCGTTTCGCTTCCGCAGCACCTGGGCCGGTGCGCTGACCACCGTGTTCATGCTGATTGGCGTGTTGCCCTTGCTGGCCTTGCAGATCCAAGCGGTGGCCGACTCCATCAGCATCCTTACCCATGAGCCGGTGCAGCATCGCGTGGCCCTGGCGTTTTGCGCGCTGATCACGCTGTTCACGATTTTCTTCGGTTCACGCCACATCGCCACCCGAGAAAAGCACCAGGGGCTGGTATTCGCGATAGCCTTCGAATCGGTAATCAAGCTGATCGCCATTGGCGGCGTCGGTCTCTATGCGCTCTATGGTGTGTTCGATGGCCCACAACAGTTGGAGCTTTGGCTGCTGCAGAACCAGACCGCCCTCGCCGCCCTGCACACCCCCTTGCAGGAAGGCCCGTGGCGCACATTGCTGCTGGTGTTCTTCGCGTCGGCAATCGTGATGCCGCACATGTATCACATGACGTTCACCGAGAACCTCAACCCCCGCGCGCTGGTGAGTGCAAGCTGGGGCCTGCCGCTGTTCCTGCTGTTGATGAGCCTCGCCGTGCCGCTGATCCTCTGGGCCGGCCTGAAGCTGGGCGCTACCACCAACCCGGAATACTTCACCCTCGGCATTGGCATGGCCGCCAATAGCCCGGCCCTGGCATTGCTGGCCTATGTCGGCGGTCTGTCGGCGGCCAGTGGCCTGATTATCGTCACCACCCTGGCGCTGTCGGGCATGGCGCTCAACCATTTGGTGCTGCCGCTGTACCAGCCGCCGGCGGAAGGCAATATCTACCGCTGGCTGAAATGGACACGCCGTGCGCTGATCGTCGCCATCATCATGGCCGGCTACGGCTTCTACCTGATGCTCGGCGCTGGGCAAGACCTGGCCAACCTGGGCATCGTGGCGTTTGTGGCCACCTTGCAGTTCTTGCCGGGGGTGCTGTCGGTGCTGTACTGGCCGACCGCCAATCGTCGTGGTTTTATCGCGGGGCTGCTCGCGGGGATTCTGGTGTGGGTCGTGACCATGCTGCTGCCACTGGTCGGCAACCTCCAGGGTTTCTACATCCCGTTGCTGAATATGATTTACGTATTGGACGACACCAGTTGGCACATGGCCGCGATTGCCTCCCTGGCCGCCAACGTTTTGATGTTCACCCTGATCTCGCTGTTCACCAACGCCAGCCCCGAGGAAACCAGCGCCGCCGAAGCCTGCGCAGTGGACAACGTGCGCCGCCCGCAACGCCGTGAACTGCACGCAGCCTCGCCCCAAGAGTTCGCCACGCAACTGGCCAAACCCCTGGGCGCCAAGGCCGCACAAAAGGAAGTCGAGCAAGCGCTGCGCGATCTTTATTTGCCCTTTGACGAGCGCCGCCCGTATGCGCTGCGCCGCCTGCGCGACCGCATCGAAGCCAACCTGTCCGGCCTGATGGGCCCCAGCGTTTCCCAAGACATGGTCGAAACCTTTCTGCCCTACAAGGCCGGCGGCGAAAACTACGTGACCGAAGACATTCACTTTATCGAGAGTCGCCTGGAGGACTACCACTCGCGCCTCACCGGCCTGGCCGCCGAACTCGATGCGTTACGCCGTTACCACCGCCAGACCCTGCAGGAGTTGCCCATGGGCGTGTGCTCCCTGGCCAAGGATCAAGAGATTCTGATGTGGAACAAGGCCATGGAAGAGCTGACCGGTATCGCCGCGCAGCGCGTAGTGGGCTCGCGCCTCACGACTCTGGGCGAACCGTGGAAAGAGTTGCTGCAAGGTTTTATCAACCTGCCTGATGAGCACTTGCACAAACAGCACCTGGCCCTCGATGGCCAGACCCGCTGGCTCAACCTGCACAAAGCCGCCATCGACGAGCCCCTGGCCCCCGGCAACAGCGGTTTGGTGTTACTCGTGGAAGATTTGACCGAAACCCAGATGCTCGAAGACAAACTGGTGCATTCCGAGCGCCTGGCCAGCATTGGTCGCCTGGCTGCGGGTGTGGCCCACGAGATCGGCAACCCGATCACCGGCATTGCCTGCCTGGCGCAGAACCTGCGCGAAGAACGGGAAGAAGACGGTGAAATCACTGAAATCAGCGGGCAGATCCTTGAACAGACCAAGCGCGTATCGCGCATCGTGCAGTCGTTGATGAGCTTTGCCCATTCCGGCGCTCATCAGAATCAGGACGAGGCGGTGTGCTTGGCTGAGGTCGCGCAGGATGCCATCGGGCTGCTGGCCTTGAACCGACGCAATTTCGAAGTACAGTTTTTCAACCTGTGCGATCCCGATCATTGGGTCGACGGCGACTCGCAACGCCTGGCCCAAGTCCTGATCAACCTGTTGTCCAACGCTCGCGACGCCTCGCCCCCCCACAGTGCGGTACGCGTCAAGAGCGAGGCTTTCGAGCACACGATCGACCTGATCGTGGAGGATGAAGGCAGCGGCATTCCACAGAACATCATGGACCGATTGTTCGAACCCTTCTTCACTACCAAGGATCCGGGTGAAGGCACCGGTCTGGGCCTTGCACTGGTCTATTCCATCGTTGAAGAGCATTATGGACAAATCACCATCGACAGCCCGGCTGACACCGAAAGCCAACGCGGCACCCGTATTCGGGTGACCTTGCCGCGTCATGTCGAAGCGACGTCCGCTGTGAACTGAGACCGTCGAGAGAATTGAATCAATGCCGCACATTTTGATCGTCGAAGACGAAACCATTATCCGCTCTGCCTTGCGTCGCCTGCTTGAACGCAATCAGTATCAAGTCAGCGAAGCCGGCTCGGTGCAGGAAGCCCAGGAGCGCTTCAGCATTCCCACGTTCGACTTGATCGTCAGCGACCTGCGCCTGCCCGGGGCGCCCGGCACTGAGTTGATCAAACTCGGCCAGGGCACCCCGGTGCTGATCATGACCAGCTACGCCAGCCTGCGCTCGGCAGTGGACTCCATGAAGATGGGCGCGGTGGACTACATCGCCAAGCCTTTCGACCATGACGAAATGCTCCAGGCAGTGGCCCGCATCCTGCGCGACCGCCAGTCGGCCAGCAGCGCCCCCGCCGAGCAGCGCCCCGCCGGCAAGGCCGCCAACGGCTCAGACAAGCCCGGCGTCGACAACAGCAACGGCGAGATCGGCATCATCGGCTCCTGCCCACCGATGCAGGACCTTTACGGCAAGATCCGCAAAGTCGCCCCCACCGACTCCAATGTACTGATCCAGGGTGAATCCGGGACCGGTAAGGAACTGGTGGCCCGCGCCCTGCACAACCTCTCCAAGCGCGCCAAGGCTCCGATGATTTCGGTGAACTGCGCGGCGATCCCAGAATCGCTGATTGAATCCGAGCTGTTCGGCCACGAGAAAGGCGCCTTTACCGGCGCCAGCGCTGGACGTGCGGGCCTGGTGGAAGCGGCGGACGGCGGCACGCTGTTCCTCGACGAAATCGGCGAGCTGCCGCTGGAAGCACAGGCGCGGCTGCTGCGAGTACTGCAGGAAGGCGAGATTCGCCGTGTAGGCTCGGTGCAATCGCAAAAGGTGGATGTGCGCCTGATCGCGGCGACCCACCGCGATCTCAAGAGCCTGGCCAAGATCGGTCAGTTCCGCGAAGACTTGTACTACCGCTTGCATGTGATCGCTCTCAAACTGCCAGCGTTGCGCGAGCGTGGCGCCGACGTCAACGAGATCGCCAATGCCTTCCTGCAGCGTCAAAGCGCGCGCATCAACCGTACCGACCTGAAGTTTGCCCCGGACGCCGAACAGGCTATTCGGCATTACTCATGGCCGGGTAACGTGCGCGAGCTGGAGAACGCCGTGGAGCGCGCGGTGATTCTGTCGGAAAGCCCGGAAATTTCCGCTGAGCTGCTGGGCATCGACATCGAACTCAGCGACCTGGAAGACGACGAGTTCATCGGCTTGGCGCCGCAACAGGGCGCGGCCAGTAACACCAGCCATGAGCCGACGGAAGATCTGTCGCTGGAAGATTACTTCCAGCATTTCGTCCTGGAGCATCAGGACCACATGACCGAGACCGAGCTGGCGCGCAAATTAGGCGTGAGCCGCAAGTGCCTGTGGGAACGCCGTCAGCGCTTGGGCATTCCTCGGCGTAAGACCGGTGTGGCCAGCGAGAGCTGAGCGCGCGCCCACCGGTAACACCGGCAAATGTGAAAAAACTGTTACCGCGGACAATCCGCGTAACAAAAGCCGGGGCTTACGGTAACGAAGCCCCGGCTTTTTTTGGCCTGTCAAAAAACCGAAACCTCTTCAACCCCCCGGTTTTGCTGGACGGCACAAAAGTTGGCACGCCCCCTGCTATATGCTTAGTACAAAAACAATAACAAGCTTTGTACAAGACAATAAAAATAAGACGAATCGACTCACGCATAACAAAAACAACACGGCGGAGGCGCAGCTAACTGATTCTTTTGGAGAGGCGTTGCATTTGGGGCTTGCCCCGCAACCAGGCCGAGAACAACAAAAACTGCCCTAAGGCAGAGCCTGAACTGGTTGGATCGTAGATCAGCAACACAGCGACCAAAGCAATCCGTTTGCTCTTGACTCCCGATTGGGAGTGTCATGAAGGTGAAGCTTCATGGCGAGGGCGATCAACAAAAACAAGAAGCCCGAAATCAATAATAAAAATAGAGCACGCAACTACTTCTGGGGGAGCTTCGGCTCCCCTTGTAGTTTCCGCGATTTGACCTTCCAAAGCTTATGGCGCAATGCCTGTAGCTTGTTCCTACACCATCCCCTGACTAAATGCTAGAATCTCGGCCCATCATGCGGTCATTCTTCGTTTTGGCCGAACATTCCTTCAAACAGTGCATCCCATGCTGAAGAAGCTGTTCCAGTCATTCCGTTCTCCCTTGCGTCGTACGCAACACAAACGCAGCACGCCTGAAGTGCTCAATAGCAGCCAGCATTCGCTGCAACGCGCTCAGTTCAGCCGTTATGCGGTGAATATCGTCGAACGGTTGCAGAACGCCGGCTACCAGGCCTATCTGGTGGGTGGTTGCGTACGCGACATGCTGCTCAACATCACGCCCAAGGACTTCGACGTCGCCACCAGCGCCACGCCCGAACAAGTGCGCGCCGAGTTTCGCAATGCGCGGATCATCGGTCGCCGGTTCAAATTGGTGCATATCCACTTTGGCCGAGAAATCATCGAAGTCGCCACATTCCGCGCCGGGCATCCGCAAAACGATGAAGAGGAAGACACCAACCAGTCTTCCCGCAACGAAAGCGGGCGTATCCTGCGTGACAACGTGTACGGCACCCTGGAAGAAGATGCGCAGCGCCGCGACTTCACCATCAACGCCTTGTATTACGACCCGGTCAGCGAGCGCATCCTCGATTACGCCAACGGCGTGCACGATATTCGCAACAACCTGATCCGCCTGATCGGCGACCCGACCCAGCGCTACCAAGAAGACCCGGTACGCATGCTGCGGGCCGTGCGGTTCGCCGCCAAGCTGAACTTCGGGATCGAGAAACACACCGCCGCCCCCATTCGCGACCTGGCGCCGATGCTGCGGGAAATCCCCTCGGCGCGCCTGTTCGAAGAAGTGCTCAAGCTGTTCCTCTCGGGTTACGCGGCCGATACCTTCGAAATGCTCGTCGACCTGCAGTTGTTCGATCCGCTGTTCCCGGCCAGTGCCGAGGCGCTTGAATACAACCCGACCTACACCCACACGCTGATCAGCGAAGCGCTGATCAATACCGACCTGCGCATCAAGCAGAACAAGCCGGTGACACCGGCCTTCCTGTTTGCTGCGCTGTTGTGGCCAGCCCTGCCAAAACGTGTGCTGCGCTTGCAGGAACGGGGCATGCCGCCGATTCCGGCCATGCAGGAAGCCGCTCACGAGTTGATCGCTGAGCAGTGCCAGCGCATTGCGATTCCGAAACGTTTCACCCTGCCGATCCGCGAGATCTGGGACATGCAGGAACGCCTGCCACGCCGCAGCGGCAAACGCGCCGATCTGTTGCTGGACAACCCGCGCTTCCGCGCCGGCTACGATTTCTTGCTATTGCGCGAAAGCGCCGGCGAACAGACCGACGGCCTGGGCGAATGGTGGACCGACTACCAGGATGCCAATGACAGCGAACGCCGCGAGATGATCCGTGAGCTGGGCAGCAAAGGCGATGGTGCTGGCGAAGGGCCGAAAAAGCGTCGTCGCAGCGGTGCCAAGCGCAAACGTAGCGCCGCCGATGCATCGGGCACCGCAGGCGAGTAACCGTGGAACGTATCTACATCGGCATGGGCAGCAACCTGGCGGCCCCGGAGCAACAACTGCGCAATGCTGTCCAAGCGCTGGCGCGGTTGCCCGGCACTACCCTCGCCGGGGTGTCCGCGTTCTATCAAAGTGACTCCCTATTGCCCGGGCAACCGCGTTACACCAACGCAGTGGCAGCCTTGGACAGCGACCTGGCGCCCCTGGACCTGCTCGACGCGCTGCAAGCTATCGAAAATGACCAAGGCCGCGAACGCCTCGAACGCTGGGGCCCTCGTACCCTCGACCTGGATATCCTGCTGTTTGGCGACCACCTGATCGACCAGCCGCGCCTGAAAGTGCCCCACTACCAGATGCACCTGCGTGCGTTTGTGTTGTACCCGTTGGCCGAACTGGCGCCCGCCGCATTGCAATTGCCGGATGGCAGACGCCTCAGCGCCCTGCTTGAAGCCTGCCCGTTTGTTGGCCTGGAACGGCTCCCCGTTGCTGAATCGCGTCAGTAACAGCGGTAACACCGCCGTCGTAACAATGCGGTAACACATCCAATTGACTTCCCGTGTCCTCCTCACGACTATAGGCGTCCCGCTGCCGCCAACCCGGCGCTAAAGGGCGCAATCCAGGCCTTATAAGCACTGCTCTCAAGACAGTGCGCCTGTATAAACGAAGACTCACGCGCGTTACTCGCTGTTTCCAAGCGCCTGAACGAGGACCCTTTTCATGCCAGACATTACCCTGACCACCTTGCAGAGCCTCAAGCTCAAAGGTGAAAAAATCGCCATGCTGACCTGCTATGACGCCACTTTCGCCCACGCCAGTTGCCAGGCCGGGGTCGAAGTGTTGCTGGTGGGCGACTCCCTGGGCATGGTTCTTCAAGGGAATGACAGCACACTGCCTGTGACCACGGATGAACTGGCGTACCACACCGCCAGCGTCAAGCGCGGCAATGATGGTGCGTTCATCATCGCCGACCTCCCATTCATGGGTTACGCCACCCTCGAACAAACCTTCCTGAACGCCGGCAAACTGATGCAGGCTGGCGCCCACATGGTCAAGGTCGAAGGCGCCGTATGGCTTGCCGAGTCGATCCGCCTGCTGGCTGAGCGCGGCGTGCCGGTATGCGCGCACATGGGCCTGACCCCGCAGTCGGTTAACCTGCTCGGCGGCTATAAAGTGCAAGGCCGTCAGGAAGCCCAAGCGCGACAGATGCGTGCCGACGCCATCGCCCTGGAGCAAGCCGGCGCCGCAATGATTCTGCTGGAATGCGTACCGAGCGAACTGGCCGCTGAAATCACCCAGGCCGTCAAAGTACCGGTGATTGGAATTGGCGCCGGTTCGGCCACCGATGGCCAGGTACTGGTGCTGCACGACATGCTCGGGCTGTCGATCAGCGGCCGGGTTCCGAAGTTCGTCAAGAACTTCATGCTCGGCCAGGACAGCATCCACGCCGCCTTGAGCGCCTATGTCGCCGAAGTCAAAGGCGTGACCTTCCCCGGCGCCGAACACGGATTTTCTGCATGAACACCGTAAAAACCGTACGAGAACTGCGATCGGCCGTGGCCCATGCGCGCAAGGCCGGCAAACGCATCGGCTTTGTGCCCACCATGGGCAACCTGCACAGCGGCCACGCCACGCTGGTGACCAAGGCCGCGCAGCAGGCCGAGTTCGTGGTGGCGAGTATCTTCGTCAACCCACTGCAATTCGGGGCCGGCGAAGACCTGGAGAAATACCCCCGCACCCTGGCCGCCGACCAGGAAAAACTCCTGCAGGCCGGCTGCAACCTGCTGTTCGCGCCGACCGTCGAAGAGATGTACCCCGACGGCATGGCCGGCCAGACCCGCGTCAGTGTTCCGCAATTGTCCGAAGGCCTGTGTGGCGCCAGCCGCCCCGGTCACTTCGAGGGCGTGGCCACGGTGGTCAGCAAGCTATTCAATATGGTTCAGCCAGACATCGCGGTGTTTGGTCAAAAGGACTACCAGCAACTGGCCGTGATTCGCGCCATGGTGCGCGACCTGAACATGCCGATCCAGATCATCGGCGAACCCACCGTACGCGCCGACGACGGCCTGGCGCTGTCCTCGCGCAACGGTTACCTCAGCGATGAACAACGTGCCATCGCGCCGGTGCTGTACCGCAGCCTCAGCCAGATGGCCGCTGCGATCAAATCCGGCGATCGCGATTTCGCCAGGCTGCGCGCCGAACAGGTGGAGCAGATCGAAGCCGCCGGGTTGCGCCTGGATTACCTGGAAGTGCGTCAGGGCATAAATCTGCGCCCGGCCACGGCCGAAGACCGTGACCTGGTGATTCTGGTCGCCGCCTATCTGGGCGCAACCCGCCTGATCGATAACCTGCACTTGACCCTCGACTGACCCTGCCGACACTCCGCCATTGCTCCGCCCGCTGTGCCGGTATAAAAAAGTACCGGCTACAGCACAGACAAAGCCAAGACATATGCCCACGCTAGGTTTAATGTAATCGCCCTGCGCTATGGTTAGCGCTGTCTGGAACCCAGCCCTTGATAAAAGACTGGATGTTCCGGGCTTTGAAGTGTCCTAAAGGCAGTCCCCGTAATAAAAGGAAACCCGCAGCGATGGCGTACTACCGCACTCCTCATGACGTTACCGCTCTGCCCGCCTGGCAAGCGCTCACTCAACACCGCCAAGCCATGCAGGATTTCAGCATGCGCGAAGCGTTCAATGCCGATCCCCAGCGTTTTTCCCAATTCACCTTGAGCAGCTGCGGACTTTTCCTCGATTACTCGAAAAACCTGATTACCAGCGAAACCCGTGACCTGCTGGTGGCCCTGGCCAAGGAAGTCAATCTCAAGGGCGCCATCGATTCGCTGTATGCCGGCGACCCGGTCAACTCGTCCGAAGGCCGCCCGGCCCTGCACACGGCACTGCGCCGTCCGGTGGGCGACAAGTTGTCGGTCAACGGCGTGAACATCATGCCGGACGTGCACAAAGTGCTGAATCAGATCACTGATCTGGTCGGCCGCATCCATGACGGCTTGTGGCGTGGCTACACCGAAAAACCGATCACCGACGTGGTGAACATCGGTATCGGTGGCTCGTTCCTCGGCCCGGAGCTGGTCTCCGAAGCCCTGCTGTCCTACGCTCATAAGGGCGTACGCTGCCATTACCTGGCGAACATCGACGGCAGTGAGTTCCACGAACTGACCATGAAGCTGCGCGCCGAGACCACGCTGTTTATCGTCTCGTCGAAATCCTTCAACACCCTGGAAACCTTGAAGAACGCCCAGGCCGCACGCGCATGGTACCTGGCCCAGGGTGGCTCGGAAGCCGAGCTGTATCGCCACTTTATTGCGGTGTCGAGCAACAACGCGGCAGCCGTGGCCTTCGGTATCCGCGAAGAAAACATCTTCCCGATGTGGGATTGGGTCGGCGGCCGTTACTCGCTGTGGTCGGCCATCGGCTTGCCCATCGCCCTGGCCATCGGTATGTCCAACTTCAAGGAATTGCTGTCCGGCGCCTACACCATGGACCAGCATTTCCAGAACGCGCCGTTCGAAGCCAACATGCCCGTGCTGCTGGGCCTTTTGGGCGTGTGGTACGGCAATTTCTGGGGTGCGCAGAGCCATGCGATCCTGCCGTACGACCACTATCTGCGTAACATCACCAAGCACTTGCAACAGTTGGACATGGAATCCAACGGCAAGAGCGTGCGCCAGGACGGCACGCCGGTGTCCACCGACACAGGCCCGGTGATCTGGGGCGGCGTGGGGTGCAACGGTCAACACGCGTACCACCAGTTGCTGCACCAAGGGACTCAGTTGATTCCGGCCGACTTCATCGTGCCGATTGTCAGCTTCAACCCTGTGTCCGATCACCATCAGTGGCTGTACGCCAACTGCCTGTCCCAAAGCCAGGCGCTGATGCTCGGCAAAACCCGCAGCGAAGCCGAAGCCGAGTTGCGTGACAAGGGCATCGCCGAGGAAGAGGTGCAGAAGCTGGCGCCGCATAAGGTGATCCCGGGCAACCGTCCGAGCAACACGTTGGTGGTCGAGCGCATCAGCCCGCGCCGCCTGGGTGCTCTGGTCGCCATGTATGAGCACAAAGTGTTCGTACAAAGCGTGATCTGGGGTATCAACGCCTTTGACCAATGGGGTGTGGAGCTGGGCAAAGAACTGGGCAAGGGCGTGTACAACCGCCTGACCGGTGCCGAAGAAACCTCGGCCGAGGATGCTTCGACCCAGGGCCTGATCAACTACTTCCGCGGGCGTCACCGCGGCTGATCGCACTGCCCGCAAGGCCAACGTCCGTTTGGACGTTGGCCTTGCCCCCTCCCCACGCTGGGTGCATCTTTATGCCTTGTCCCGACAACAAGAATAAGGACCGCTCATGTTCGATATCAGCACGTTTCCCGCCGCCGATGCCGTCCGCCGGGCAGCACAACTCAGTCAAGAGGACTATCAGCGCCTCTACCGCCAATCCATCGAGCAACCCAATACTTTTTGGGCCGAGCAGGCCAGCGTTTTTCTCGACTGGACAACCCCATGGCATACCGTCCAACTGTCAGATATCAACACCGGTGCCGCCCAATGGTTCGCCGGCGGCCAGTTGAACGTCAGCTATAACTGCATCGATCGCCACCTCCAGCACCGCGCCGATCAGCCGGCCTTCATCTGGGAGGGCGACGATCCTACAAATTCCAGCAAGATCACCTACCGCCAACTGCACCAGAACGTTTGCCGCCTGGCCAACGTGCTGAAAAGCCGTGGCGTGAAGAAAGGTGACCGGGTGTGCATCTACATGCCCATGATCCCCGAAGCCGCCTACGCCATGCTGGCCTGCACGCGCATCGGCGCGGTGCACTCGGTCGTGTTCGGTGGTTTCTCGCCGGATGCCCTGCGCGACCGCATCCTGGATGCCGATTGCCGCACCGTGATCACCGCCGACGAGGGCGTGCGCGGCGGCAAGCCGGTGGCGCTGAAAAACAATGTCGACAAAGCCCTGGCCAGTTGCCCGCGTGTCAGCACCGTGCTGGTTGTGCAACGTACCGGCGCGGCCGTGAATTGGAGCGACGGCCGTGACCTGAAATATCAAGAAACCCTGGCCGCCGCCAGCGATGATTGCCCGCCCGAGCCGATGGACGCCGAAGACCCGCTGTTCATCCTGTACACCTCCGGCAGCACCGGCAAACCCAAGGGCGTGCTGCACACCACCGGGGGCTACCTGCTGCAAGCGGCGATGACCTTCAAGTACGTGCTCGACTACCGCGACGGCGAAGTCTTCTGGTGCACCGCCGATGTCGGCTGGGTCACCGGCCACAGCTATATCGTGTATGGACCGCTGGCCAACGGCGCCACCTCGCTGATGTTCGAAGGCGTCCCCAGCTACCCGGACAGCTCGCGCTTCTGGCAAGTGATCGACAAGCACCAGGTGAATATCTTCTACACCGCCCCCACCGCGTTACGCGCCTTGATGCGTGAAGGACACGGCCCGCTGGAAAGCACTTCCCGCGCCAGCCTGCGCCTGCTGGGGAGCGTAGGCGAGCCCATCAACCCGGAAGCCTGGGACTGGTACTTCAACGCCGTGGGCGAACAACGTTGCCCGATTGTCGATACCTGGTGGCAGACCGAAACCGGCGGCATCATGCTCAGCCCGCTGGTCAGCGCCCAGCGCATCAAACCCGGCTGCGCTACCCAGCCGATGTTTGGCGTGCAGCCGGTGCTGCTGGACGAACACGGCCACCCCTTCACGGGCCCAGGCAGCGGCGTACTGGCAATCCAGGCCAGTTGGCCGGGGCAGATCCGCAGCGTCTACGGCGATCCGCAACGCATGATCGACACCTATTTCAAACCCTACCCTGGCTATTACTTCACCGGCGACGGCGCGCGCCGCGATGAGGATGGCGATTACTGGATCACCGGGCGCATCGACGATGTGATCAACGTCTCCGGCCACCGCATCGGTACTGCCGAAGTGGAGAGCGCTTTGGTTCTGCACGACCAAGTGGCCGAAGCCGCGGTGGTGGGCTATCCCCATGATGTGAAGGGTCAGGGCATCTATGCGTTTGTCACGCCCATGAACGGCGTGGAGCCCAGCGATGCGCTGAAAAAACACCTGTTGGAACTGGTCAGCCAGGAAATCGGCAGCTTTGCCAAGCCGGAACTGCTCCAATGGGCACCGGCCCTGCCGAAAACCCGTTCCGGCAAGATCATGCGCAGAATTCTGCGCAAGATTGCCTGCAACGAGCTGGACAGCCTCGGCGACACCTCAACCCTGGCCGACCCCAGCGTAGTGGACGGCCTGATCGACAAACGCTTGAACCGATAGGAAGCCTCACGTCGCCATGGAATTTATCCGCAGCCGTATCGAAAGCCAGTTGATGAGTCTGACGGGGCTGTCACTGGGCCAGTTGGACCTGGAGAACCCCAAGGGCGATCAGGCCTGTTCGGGCCGGATTCGGTCAGTTGGCAAGTGCATGGCGACTTCAGCAGCATGCTGATCGGCGGGATCAGCGCATTGATGCTGCAAGCCCTGCACCCCTTGGCCCTGGCCGGGGTGTGGGACCACTCGAACTTTCGCCAGGACATGCTTGGACGTCTGCGACGTACCTCGCAGTTCATTTCCGGCACCACCTTCGGCGCACGCAAGGACGCTGATTGGCTGATCGAGAAAGTGCGCACCATCCACCTGCAAGTGGTCGGCCACGCCCCGGACGGGCGCCCCTACGCGGCGAGCGATCCGGCGCTGCTGACGTGGGTGCATGTGGCGGAAGTGAGCAACTTTCTCGCCGCCCATCTGCGCTATCGCAACCCACGCCTCTCAGGCGCCGATCAGGACCGTTACTACAGCGAGATTGCGCTGGTCGCCGAACGCTTGGGCGCGCAGAACGTACCGCGTTCCAGGCAGGAAATTTCTGAGTATCTAGAGCTCATTCGCACCGAACTGCTATGCGACGAGCGCAGCCGGGAAGTGCTACGCCTGCTGCTCAATGCGCCCGCGCCCAGCCCCTTGGCCAAGCCGTTTGGCGCTTTGATGATGCAGGCCGGCATCGACCTGCTGCCGGATTGGGCCAGTGAAATGCTCGATCAGCATCAGAGCCCGCTGCAGCGCCGGATGATACGAGCCGGGGTCAAGCGCAGCGCACCGTTGCTACGCTGGGCGATGCGCGATGGTTCGGTGCAACGCGCCCATCGACGGATGGGGTTGCTGTAGGCCGCATCCCTTAGCTGGTAGACTTCGCGCCCTCATTGCCCACATTTACCTAAAGCAAGGCGCGCTCCATGTCTCCCCTGAACCAGGCGCTGCGCGCCGCCCTCGACCATCGCCAAGACTTGATCCACGAGCTGCATACTCAAGGCACCGATTGCTACCGACTGTTTCACGGCAGCCAGGAAGGCGCCGGCGGCTTGACCATCGACCGCTATGGCCCGCAGTTGCTGGTGCAGAGTTTCCATCAGTCACTGCAAGCATCCGACTTGCTGGACCTGCATCGACAGATCAACCAGCACATGGGCATGGAGTTGCTGCTGGTGTACAACGACCGCTCCCGAGGCAACTCGCGGATCGATCGCGAAGACTCGGTGTACCGCGCCGAACCCGCCGCTCTGCAAGACCTGGTCGGCCACGAGTGGGGCCTCAATTACCGTGTGCGCGGACGGCATGCCGGGCAGGACCCGCTGTTGTTTCTCGATCTGCGCAACACACGTGGCTGGGTCAAAGAACACGCCACCGGCAAGAGCGTGCTGAACCTGTTCGCTTACACCTGCGGTGTGGGCCTGAGCGCCGCTGCCGGGGGTGCTCGGGAGGTGTGCAACTTGGACTTCGCCGAAGGCAACCTGGCGGTCGGGCGCGAAAATGGCCAGCTCAACCCCCACCTGCAAACGATGAAATTCGTGCAATCGGACTACTTCCCCGCCATTCGCCAATTGGCCGGCCTGCCGATCACTCAGCGTCGCGGGCAGAAACTGCCCAGCTACCCGCGCCTGGAGCAGCGCCAATACGACCTGGTATTGCTCGACCCACCCGCCTGGGCCAAGAGCGCCTTCGGCACCGTCGACCTGTTGCGCGACTATCAGAGCCTGCTCAAGCCCGCCCTTCTAGCTACCGCCGATAACGGCGTGTTGATCTGCTGCAATAACTTGGCAAAGGTCAGCATGGACGACTGGCGTGAACAGGTGCTGCGCTGCGCGGAAAAAGCCGGGCGCCCTGTACGTGATTGGAAAGCGATGACTCCGGGCGCAGATTTCCCATCGCAAGATCACCAGCCGCCCCTGAAAACGCTGATCCTGCAGCTGTAAGATTCGTCCCAAACGCCCGGCTCTTCGGAACCGAAAACCCGTGCCATACTCCAAGGCACTCCTTGTTCGACATAGATGGCGTCACCCATGCCCAAAGGATTGATCCGCGCCGCCGGCGCCTTGTTGACTGCCCTGGCCTTGTACAGCTTGCTGGGCTTTTTGATCCTCCCCGGCATTGGCCTTCGCATTGCCAACCAACAATTGGCCGAGTACGCCACAGTGCCGGCACGCATCGAGCGGATCGAACTGAACCCGTTCAGCCTTGAGCTGACGGTCTGGGGCCTGAAAATAGGTGACCCGGGCAAGGAGCAGCTGGGCTTCGAGCGTCTGTATGCCAACCTTCAGGTCGACAGCCTTTGGACCCGCGCCCTGCATCTGGCCGATGTGCAACTGGACAAGCCCACGACCGAATTGCTGTTCGACAAATCCGGCCAATTGAACCTGGCGCAGTTGTTCAAACTACCACCCAGTGAGCCAACACCGACTGATCCTGACGCCAAGCCCTTCCCGCTGCGTGTGGACAACATCAAACTGGCCGGTGGCTATTTGCACTTTGAGGACTTGCGCCCCAGCGAGCCCATCGAATTCCTCTACGACAAACTCGACTTCGAACTGAAGAACCTCAGCACCCTGCCTGAGGACAATGCCGACATGACCCTGGTCGCGGCCGGCCCCGAGGGCGGGCATATCGACTGGAAAGGCAATTTCAGCCTGGTGCCGATCACGTCCCAGGGCATCCTGAAGGTCACCGACGGCAAAATGAAAGCCTGGTGGCCGTATGTGCGCGACGCACTGCCCTTGGTGCTTGAAGATGGCGTACTCAATTTCAGCACCGAATACACCTTCAGCCTGGCCAAAGAAACCCAACTGAACCTGACCAACACCGCCGCCAGTATCGCGCCGTTTGCCATCAAGGCGCCGGACGGCCGGCCACTGGTACGATTGGAGCGTCTGGACGTCAGCGACACCACCGTGGACCTGGCCAAACAGCAAGTGGTCGTCGGCAAAATCCGCAGCAATAAGCTCGAAACCTGGGCCGCGCGTGAGGCTGACGGGCAACTGGACTGGCAAAAACTGTTCGCCAGCCAACCGAGCAAACCGGCCAAGGCACCGGAGCCGGCCAGCGCCCCTGCCACCGCCGATTCGCCCAAGGCAGAACCCGCCGCGCCCAGCAAGCCATGGCAAGTGCTGCTCAAGGATGTGCAACTGCGCAACTACCAAGTGCATCTGGCTGATCGTCAGGCCAAGCCTGCGGTCGCACTGGAACTGGGCCCGCTGAACGTCGACATGCAGAACTTCGACAGCCTCAACGGCAGCCCCTTCAACCTGAAAATCGATAGCGGCTTAGGCAAACAGGGCAAGCTGCAGGCCAGTGGTGAGGTCAACCTCAACCCGGTCAGCGCCAGATTGAAAGTCACTACCCAGGACATCGACCTGCGTGTCGCCCAGTCCTATATCAGCCCCTTCATACGCCTGGAGCTGCGTAGCGGCATGCTCGGCAGCAATCTGGACGTCAACCTCAAGAGCACCGAACCGCTGGCACTCCAAGTCACTGGCCGGGCTCAGGTCGACCAACTGCACACCCTCGATACGCTCAAGACTCGCGACTTTCTCAAGTGGCAGCGTCTGGTACTCGAAGGCGTGAATTACCAACATGGCCAAAGCCTGTCGATCGATAAGGTCAACCTGCTGCAGCCGTACGCCCGCTTCATGATCAACGATGACCGCACCACCAACGTTGATGACCTGCTGATTCCACAGCCGGCGGACACTGGCGCCAAGTCGGCGGCCAAACCGGCTGCGAGCAAAGACAAGCCGCTGGGCATTCGCATTGGGCAGATTGCGATCAACGACGGCTCGGCCAACTTTGCCGACTTCAGCCTCACCCCTAACTTCGCCACGGCGATTCAACAGCTCAACGGTCAGATCGGTACCATCGACAGCCGCCAGGCCAAGCCCGCCAGCGTCGACATCAAGGGTAAGGTCGACCGCTATGCGCCCGTGACGATCAAAGGCAGTGTCAATCCGTTCGATCCGATGGCGGCGC
This sequence comes from Pseudomonas sp. efr-133-TYG-23, assembly GCF_030209215.1. Lineage (NCBI taxonomy): Bacteria > Pseudomonadati > Pseudomonadota > Gammaproteobacteria > Pseudomonadales > Pseudomonadaceae > Pseudomonas > Pseudomonas sp. efr-133-TYG-23. The sequence continues at coordinate 36,511 of NZ_JARVSL010000021.1, forward strand.
TGGACATCGCCACCAGCTTCAAACGGGTCGAACTGACCACCCTCACGCCTTACTCAGGCAAGTTCGCCGGTTTCCGTATCCGCAAGGGCCGCCTGAACCTCGACCTTCATTACGTGATCACCAAAGGCCAACTGAAAGCTGAAAACAAAGTGGTGGTCGAACAGCTGCAATTGGGTGAAAAAGTCGACAGTGCCGACGCGGTGGATTTACCGATTCGTCTGGCCATTGCACTGCTCAAAGACAGTGACGGCAAGATATCCATCGAGCTGCCCGTCAGTGGCGACCTCAATAACCCCCAATTCAGCGTTATGCCGATCGTTTGGCAGACCCTGCGAAACCTGGTGGTTCGCGCCGCCACGGCGCCTTTCAAATTCATTGGCGGGCTGGTCACCGGCGGTGGTGCCGAAGACTTGGGTAACGTCTCGTTCGCACCGGGCTCCAGCGAATTGAGCAAGGACGCCGAAGACGCGCTGAATAAACTGGCCACGGCGCTTAAAGAACGCCCTACCCTGCGCCTGGAAATCGAAGGCACCGCCGCCGCCAGCAGCGACGGGCCATTCCTGGCTGAACAGCGCTTGGAACGCGAATACCAATACAACTACTACAAGATGCTGCAACGTCGGGGCGACAAAGTCCCGGCCCAGGCCTCCCTGTTGCAAGTACCGGAAAGCGAGAAAGCGCCCCTGCTGGAAGGCATCTACCGAACCCGCTTGAAACAGCAGCCGCCCGCGGAGTGGAAAGACCTGAGCCGAGACGAGCGTTCGGCGAAGCTTAAGGACGGCGTGATCAAGTTCTGGAGCACCAGTGATGTGCTGTTGCGCCAATTGGGTCAAGACCGTGCCAGTACCATCAAGGACTACTTGGTGGATAAAGGGCAATTGGAAGACGATCGGGTTTACTTCATTGATGCGCAGTTAGGCCAGGCTGAAAAAGACGGTAGCGTGGTGACGCCAATGCATCTGGATGCCGAGTAGTGAGGGGGCGTATCTAGGCGCATTGTGGCTGGGGCCGTGCTCGTACTGGGGCGCCGGTTCCAGTAGTGTCCGTCCGGCCCGGCCCAGACGCCAAAGACGATGATGCCTACCTCACGCCAAGTCACAGTCTTGGCGTATTTTGAAGGAAGCCCTCAAACGGCTGCAGGCGCAGCCGGTAATTGAGATCAGCCAGCTACCGCAGCCTACGTGGAATGGCCGCTAACTAAGGCACGTTAAACTGGGCCGACGCCATCAACGCACTGGCGACTCTTGACCCATAGCCCAAACTGTTTCATTACCTCAACCACAGGCTCTAACCGCCGTCCGTCGAGTGTGAGCTCATATTCAACCGTGACGGGCACGGTGGGAAATACTGTACGTTTGACGAGACCTGCTTCCTCAAGAGCGCGTAAATCGAGGGTTAACATCCGTTGGGAAATAGCGGGGATGTCCCGCCTAAGCGCATTAAAGCGCTTTGGCCCATCGAGCAGGTATGAGGCAAGGAGCAGACGCCAGCGACCACCGAGCAAACGCATCGCTTCTTCGACCGAGCAGCCAGATATATTGTCTTTCATGGTCAAAATCCTAGACGGATGTAGGTATATTTTTTGTACCTATACTACAAAATAGTGCGTTCTTCCTATTTTATACCTGACATCTAGAATGAGCTGAAGCCACCTCTCTGTTGGAATTGAAAGCGCTTACCCATGTTCTGGAGTCTGTAAATGAAGCTGTACTACATCCCCGCATCTTGCTCCTTATCGCCCCATATCGTCATGAATGAGCTTGGTCTCGACGCCACGCTGGTTAAAGTCGATCACAAGAAACACCTCACCGAATCGGGCGCCGATTACTTCGAGGTCAACAGCTTCGGTTATGTGCCCGCAATCGAGCTGGACGACGGCACTATCCTGCGTGAAGGCCCAGCGATCGTGCAGTATTTGGGTGACCTGAGGCCGGAGATTGGGCTTGTTCCCCCCAATGGCACCCTGGATCGATACCGACTTCAAGAATGGCTGAGTTTCCTGACGTCGGAGATTCACAAAGGGTTCATTCCGCTGTTGTACGCCACACTCGCAGGTAGATACGTAGACACTGCCAAGCTGAAGTTGGAGAAGCGCTTCGCCTGGATTGACGAACAGTTGAGTACTCGCCCATACCTCATGGGTGATTCCTTCACTGTGGCGGATGCCTATTTGTTCGCATTGACAGGCTGGGGGCAGGCCGCCTGGCTGACCAGTTATTACAAGGCCGACATTCACTTCGACAATTTGCCTAACCTACATGCCTGGTATGACCGGGTTAAAGTGCGTCCTGCCGTTCAAAAAGCGTTGCAAGAAGAAGGTCTTGCGTGAACGAGGGTGTAGGCCGAATCGAGATAGCTATGGACAATCGATGCCAGCTCCCCCGGTGCAGTAGGCTCGCTTGTCGCAGTCGGCCTTAAAATAGAACAGGCCCCGACACAAAGTGCCGGGGCCTGTAATGACCACTTCCGTGTGGTCGGTCGCATGAACCTCAGAGGTGCATTGAGTGGATATCTAACTCACGCGCCGCCGCCGCTAAGTTGTTCAGACGAACTGTTGAGCGTTACTCGGCTTTCAGACCATCAGCCGATACAGCTTTAACGCCTTTGATTTTCTTGGTGATCGCAACAGCAGTGGCTTTCTGCGATTCAGTAACTGGGCTAGCGGAGGACAGGGAAACCACACCTTTGTTGGTTTCGACCTTGATGTCAGTGCCAGGAATGCCTTTCTCGGTTACCAGGTCAGCTTTGACCTTGGTGGTGATCCAAGTATCCGAAGTGGCTTCTTTGGACTTGTCGATGTTGTCAGCCTTAGCAGCGCCGCCAGCCATCAGGCCATCAGCGGAAACAGCGGTAACACCTTTGATTTTCTTGGTGATAGCTACGGCAGTCGCTTTCTGCGAGTCCGAAATTGCTACATCGGAAGACAGGGAAACCACGCCTTTGTTGGTTTCGACCTTGATGTCCGAACCTGGAATGCCTTTTTCGGTCAGCAGATCAGCTTTGACTTTGGTGGTGATCCAGGTATCCGAAGTGGACTCTTTAGCCTTGGTCATCTCGCCAGCAGCCAGGGTCATCGGCGCCTGAGTAGGTTGGGCGAAGGCGGCGTTGGCCATAGCCAGGGTCAGAGCGGTAGCTGTTGCGGTAGCGAGAGCGAACTTCTTCATACGAGTAACTCCTGTTTTATTAAAAGTCTGCAGCGTGTAAACCTCAATGCTGCAGCGTTAACAGGGATATTGCAGGCACTGTGCCAATTCTATTTCTTCGATTAAAACCTTTAAAAACAATAACTTACAAATCAACATTATTTCCGGAATCGTGCATATTGCATGAAGCGCTCAACACCTGCATGCAAGTTGCGGCTTTTGGGTTTGCATTAACCGTCTGATTTTTAGGCATTTTCCAGTAGCCATAAAAAAGGACTCCGAAGAGTCCTTTTTTCAGCTTGAGACCTAGGGGTGATTAAACGCCCGAGGCTTTGGCCGCTGCTACGTCCTTGATGGACAGCTTGATACGGCCGCGGTTGTCCACGTCCAGTACCAGTACTTCCACTTCCTGGCCTTCTTTGAGGATATCGGTCACCTTCTCCACGCGAGCGTCGCTCAACATGGAGATGTGAACCAGACCGTCCTTGCCTGGCAGGATGTTGACGAATGCGCCGAAGTCGACGATGCGCTCAACCTTACCTACGTAGATTTTGCCGATCTCAGCTTCTGCAGTGATGCCCAGCACGCGCTGACGCGCAGCTTCCGCAGCTTCCTTGGTTTCGCCGAAGATCTTGATCGAACCATCGTCTTCGATATCGATCGAGGCCTTGGTTTCTTCGCAGATCGCACGGATGGTCGCGCCGCCTTTACCGATAACATCACGGATTTTGTCGGTGTCGATCTTCATCGCGATCATGGTCGGAGCGTTTTCCGACAGTTCGGTACGCGACTGACCAATGATCTGGTTCATCTGGCCGAGGATGTTCAGGCGCGCTTCCAGGGCTTGGCCCAGAGCGATTTCCATGATTTCTTCGGTGATGCCTTTGATCTTGATGTCCATCTGCAGCGCAGTAACACCTTTAGCGGTACCGGCTACTTTGAAGTCCATGTCGCCCAAGTGGTCTTCGTCACCCAGGATGTCGGTCAGGACGGCAAACTTCTCGCCTTCCTTCACCAGGCCCATGGCGATACCGGCAACCGGCGCCTTCATCGGCACACCGGCGTCCATCAGTGCCAGGGAAGCACCGCACACGGAAGCCATGGAGCTGGAACCGTTGGACTCAGTGATTTCCGATACGACACGGATGGTGTACGGGAACACGTCAGCAGCCGGCAGCATGGCCTGAACCGAACGACGGGCCAGACGGCCGTGACCGATTTCGCGACGACCTGCACCGCCCATACGACCACACTCGCCCACCGAGAACGGAGGGAAGTTGTAGTGCAGCATGAAGGGGTCTTTTTTCTCGCCTTCCAGGGTGTCCAGCAGTTGTGCGTCACGGGCAGTGCCCAGGGTCGCAACTACCAGTGCCTGAGTTTCACCACGGGTGAACAGGGCCGAACCGTGAGTCTTCGGCAGAACGCCGACTTCGATGTTCAGCGGGCGCACGGTACGGGTATCGCGGCCGTCGATACGTGGCTTGCCGTTAACGATGTTTTCGCGAACGGTGCGGTATTCGATTTCACCAAATGCAGCTTTGACGTCGCTGGCGGAAGGCTGGCCTTCTTCACCGGACAGCTTGGCCACGACCTGATCCTTCAACTCGCCCAGGCGAGCATAACGGTCGGCCTTGACGGTGATGGTGTAGGCGTCGGAGATGGCAGCGCCGAACTCAGAGCGGATGGTGCCCAGCAGTTCGGTGGCTTCAGCTTGCGGAGCCCAGGTCCAGGTTGGCTTGGCGGCTTCGGCAGCCAGCTCGGTGACCGCTTTGATAACGGCCTGGAATTCGTCGTGGGCGAACAGCACAGCGCCCAGCATCTGGTCTTCGGTCAGCTCTTTGGCTTCCGATTCAACCATCAGTACGGCTTCCGAGGTACCGGCAACGACCATGTCCAGGCTCGACGCTTTCAGTTGCTCGTAAGTCGGGTTCAGCAGGTAACCGGTGCTTTCGTGGAACGCAACGCGGGCAGCGCCGATCGGGCCATCGAAAGGAATGCCGGAGATGGCCAGGGCAGCCGAAGTACCGATCATCGCAGCGATGTCCGGATCGGTCTTCTTGCTGGTGGACACGACGGTGCAGACAACCTGCACTTCGTTCATGAAGCCTTCTGGGAACAGCGGACGGATCGGACGGTCGATCAGTCGGGAAGTCAGGGTTTCTTTCTCGGAAGGACGCCCTTCGCGCTTGAAGAAACCGCCAGGGATCTTACCGGCAGCGTAAGTCTTTTCCTGGTAGTGAACGGAAAGAGGGAAGAAGCCTTTGCTAGGGTCAGCGGTCTTGGCGCCAACAACGGTCACCAATACAGTAACGTCGTCATCAACGGTAACCAGCACTGCGCCGGAGGCTTGACGGGCGATACGGCCTGTCTCGAGGGTAACGGTCGACTGACCGAACTGAAATTTTTTGATAACCGGGTTCACGGTGTCCTACCTTCTTTGTGGCTCTTGGGGAACTTGTCTTCTTGCGAAATTCTTGGGCAATGCCGGGAATCGGCCCGACGCTCGTCCAGGGTAAAACGTGTATCCAGATAAAACTTGAGGCTGGGAGCCTGCCATGGGCCAGCGGGATTCCACTGACACACGGCAGACAACCAACCTCTAGCGCAATCGCTTATTAGCGACGCAGACCCAAGCGACCGATCAGAGTCTGATAACGACCCAGATCTTTGCCTTTCAGGTAGTCCAGCAGCTTACGGCGCTGGTTTACCATGCGGATCAGACCACGACGGGAGTGGTGGTCTTTACCGTTGGCCTTGAAGTGACCTTGCAGCTTGTTGATGTTGTGGGTCAGCAGTGCAACTTGCACTTCTGGCGAACCAGTGTCACCAACAGCTTGCTGATAGTCAGCTACGATTTGTGCTTTTTCTTGAACGTCGAGAGCCATGAGGCAATCCTTTTTTCAGGAAACCACCCAAAGGGAAGTTTCAACAGGCCAGGGACAAATCCCTGTATCTAAAAATGAGTGTTGACCATGCCTGTTAACAGCCACACTCGTTCGGTCATTCTGACCGAATCAGTCGACGCGGCGCGATGCGCCCGTCTTCGCTCACTTCACCGATACCGATAAAGCGACCGTTGTGATCCTGTACTCGCACCATACCGAACTTCGGGGCATCCGGAGCGCGTACCGGCTGGCCGTTGAGCCAGTAGAACGCGCTGTGTTCCGAGAAGTGCAGCAATGGCCAATCCAGCAGCCCACTGTCCGATGGCATCAGGAAGCGATCAACCGCTTCATTACCGCCTTCGGCATGCACCGCTTCCAACTCTTCCAACGTCACCGTCTGGGCCAGACTGAAAGGCCCGGCCTGGGTGCGTCGCAGTTCTGCAACGTAGGCGCCGCAACCGAGCTTTTCACCGATATCTTCCACCAGGGTACGGATATAGGTGCCTTTGCTGCAGTCCACGGCCAAACGCGCGGTATCGCCTTCACAGGCGAGCAATTCCAAGCGCGCAATAGTAACAGAACGCGGTTCCCGCTCCACTACTTCACCCGCACGCGCCAACTTGTAAAGGGGCTGGCCATCACGCTTGAGCGCCGAGTACATAGGCGGTATCTGGCTGATTTCTCCACGAAAAGCGGGTAAAACAGCCTCGATATCAGCACGACCAACGGTCACGTCACGAACCTGCAGAACATCGCCTTCTGCGTCGGCCGTGGTAGTGGTCTTGCCCAGTTGCATCAGGGTTTCGTAACCCTTGTCGGAATCGAGCAGGTATTGCGAGAACTTGGTGGCCTCGCCGAAGCACAGCGGCAATACGCCAGTAGCCAGCGGATCGAGACTACCTGTGTGCCCGGCCTTCTCAGCGTTGAGCAACCAGCGGACCTTCTGCAGCGCTGCATTGGAGGTAAAGCCAATGGGTTTGTCGAGCAGAATGATGCCGCTGACGTTACGACGGATACGTTTGACCTGAGCCACCGCTTACTCCTTGGCGTCTTCAGGTGCGGACGGGTGCTGGCTGTCTTCTGCCACGGCACGCTCAATCAGTGCCGACAGATGCGCACCACGCACGACACTTTCATCGTAGTGGAAGTGCAGTTGGGGAACGCTACGCAGCTTCATTTCTCGGGCCAACTGCATGCGCAGGAAACCTGCCGCGGCGTTGAGCACCTTGATGCTTTGCGCGATTTCTTCGCTGTTATCCTGCCCCATTACAGTGATGAAGATCTTCGCGTGACCCACGTCACGGCTCACCTCAACAGCGGTGATGGTGACCAGGCCAACGCGCGGGTCTTTGACTTCGCGACGGATCAGTTGAGCCAACTCACGCTGCATCTGATCGCCGATACGCTGGGTACGGCTGTATTCTTTTGCCATGTCTTGTTACCTGTTACTGCCACACGGTGAAACCCGTGGGGTCTGAAAGCGGCAAACGCCCGGCCTGACAAGAGCCAGACCGGGCGTTGCGTTTAGAGTCCGTACGCGGTGTAGGGCATTTGCATACCCAATCGCCGCGTGGCTCCGGAAGTGCGCGAGTTAGAGGCTGCGAGCAACCTGAACCTTCTCGAAGACTTCGATCTTGTCGCCAACCTTGACGTCGTTGTAGCTCTTGACGCCGATACCGCATTCCATGCCGGCACGCACTTCGGAAGCGTCATCCTTGAAGCGGCGCAGGGATTCCAGCTCGCCTTCGAAGATAACGATGTCTTCACGCAGTACACGGATTGGGCGGTTACGGTACACAGTGCCTTCGACAACCATGCAACCGGCGATCGCACCGAATTTCGGCGAGCGGAACACGTCACGCACCTCGGCGATACCCAGGATGTTCTCCCGGACGTCGCTGCCAAGCATGCCGGTAAGGGCTTTCTTGACGTCTTCAATGATGTCGTAGATGACGTTGTAGTAACGCATGTCCAGGCCTTCCTGCTCGACGATCTTACGAGCGCCGGCATCGGCACGCACGTTGAAGCCGAACAGTACAGCGTTGGAAGCCAGTGCCAGGTTGGCGTCGGATTCGGTGATACCACCGACACCGCCACCGACAACACGCACTTGCACTTCGTCGTTACCCAGGCCGTTCAAGGCGCCGTTCAACGCTTCGAGGGAACCACGTACGTCAGATTTGAGGACGATGTTAAGCGTCTTCTTCTCTTCCTGGCCCATGTTCTCGAAGATGTTTTCCAGCTTGCCGGCGTGAGCACGGGCCAGCTTGACTTCGCGGAACTTGCCTTGACGGAACAGAGCCACTTCACGGGCTTTCTTCTCGTCGGCAACCACGCTCATCTCGTCGCCAGCGTCCGGGGTACCGTCCAGGCCGAGAATCTCAACTGGAATGGCCGGACCGGCTTCCTTGATTGGCTTACCGTTCTCGTCGAGCATGGCACGTACACGGCCGTAGTTCGAACCGACCAGAACCATGTCGCCTTGGCGCAGGGTACCGTCTTGAACCAGCACCGTCGCAACCGGGCCACGGCCCTTGTCGAGGCGGGATTCGACCACGACACCGCGGCCAGGAGCCGATGGTGTTGCGGTCAGCTCCAGAACTTCGGCTTGCAACAGAACGGCTTCAAGCAGTTCGTCAACGCCAGTACCCATTTTCGCGGAGACCGGTACGAATGGAGTGTCACCACCCCACTCTTCGGAAGTCACGCCATGAACCGACAGTTCGCTACGGATGCGATCAAGATCGGCGCCCGGCTTGTCGATTTTGTTCACGGCTACAACCAACGGAACCCCAGCAGCCTTGGCGTGCTGAACGGCCTCGATGGTTTGTGGCATCACGCCGTCGTCCGCCGCAACCACCAGGATCACGATGTCGGTCGCCTTTGCACCACGGGCACGCATTGCGGTAAACGCGGCGTGACCAGGGGTGTCAAGGAACGTCACCATGCCACGGTCGGTTTCAACGTGGTAAGCACCAATGTGCTGGGTGATACCACCGGCCTCGCCCGCAGCCACCTTGGCACGACGGATGTAGTCGAGCAGGGAGGTTTTACCGTGGTCAACGTGACCCATTACGGTCACAACCGGTGCACGGGAAACCGCTTCACCTTCAAACTTCAGGGACTCGGCCAGGGAATCTTCCAGGGCGGTGTCGCTGACCAGGGTCACTTTGTGGCCCAGCTCTTCAGCAACCAGTTGAGCAGTTTCCTGATCCAGCACCTGGTTGATGGTGGCCGGAGTGCCCAGCTTGAACATGAACTTGATAATTTCAGCGGCCTTGACCGACATCTGCTGGGCCAGATCGCCCACAGTGATGGTCTCGCCGATCTTCACTTCGCGCACAACAGGGCCGGTTGGGCTCTGGAAACCGTGGGCGTTGCGTTTCTTCAGCTTGGCCTTGCCGCGACCACCGCGACGGAAGCCATCGCTCTCTTCGTCGGTAGTACGTGGGGCAACGCGCGGAGCAGGCGCTTTCTCTTTGACCGAAGCACGATGCGGAGCGTTTTTACGCTCGCCATCGCCGCCGCCGCGACGATTGTTATCGTCGGCACGTGGTTTGTCCGGACGACGGGGCTCTTCACGCTTACGGTCAGCTGCTGGGGCTGGTGCAGCGGCAACCGGAGCGGCCTCACGCACAGCTTCAACAGGTGCACTTGGCGCGGCAACCGCTTCAGTGGCAGCAGGTTGCGCAGCAGCAGGCTGGCGACGCGCTTCTTCTTCGGCGCGACGCTTGGCTTCTTCTTCAGCCTTCTGACGTGCAGCATTTTCTACTGCGCGACGCTCTTCCAGTTCACGTTTGCGCTCGGCTTCGATTTCTTCCGGGCTGCGCTGTACGAAGACTTTCTTCTTGCGTACTTCAACGCTAATGCTCTTGCTACCCGCAACACGCAGGGTGCTGGTGGTTTTGCGCTGCAATGTAATCTTGCGCGGTTCTTCCACTTTCGCCTTGTGGCTGCTCTTCAAGTGAGTCAGCAAAGACTGCTTCTCACTATCGCTCACACCTTCATCGGCGGCGGTGTGCGGCAGACCTGCCTCACGCATCTGCTGCAACAGGCGCTCTACCGGTGTTTTGACCTCATCGGCCAGTTGTTTCACCGTGACTTGCGTCATGCACTTCTCTCCTCAGGCCGCGCCTAGTTACTCGAACCAATGGGCTCGGGCGGCCATGATCAACTTGCCGGCACGATCTTCGTCAATGCCGTCGATGTCGAGCAGATCGTCAATAGACTGCTCGGCCAGGTCTTCGCGGGTAATTACGCCGCGCACCGCCAGTTCCATCGCCAAATCCTTGTCCATACCCTCAAGCGAGAGCAGGTCTTCGGCCGGATGGGCGTCTGCCAGCTTTTCCTCAGTAGCGATGGCTTTAGTCAACAAGCGATCCTTGGCTCGAGCGCGAAGCTCGTTGACGATATCTTCGTCAAAGCCGTCGATGTTGAGCATTTCTTCCAACGGTACGTAGGCAATCTCTTCCAGGCTGGTGAAACCTTCATCTACCAGAACCTGTGCCAGTTCTTCATCGACTTCCAACTCTTCGATGAAGTTGCGCAGGATGTCGCCGGTTTCAGCTTGCTGCTTAGCCTGGATGTCCGATTCGGTCATCACGTTCAGGGTCCAACCGGTCAGTTGGCTGGCCAGACGCACGTTCTGACCACCACGACCAATGGCCTGAGCCAGATTGTCTGCGCCAACGGCGATGTCCATGGCATGGGCATCTTCGTCAACGATAATTGCCGCCACTTCAGCCGGCGACATGGCGTTGATCACGAACTGCGCCGGGTTATCGTCCCACAGGACGATATCCACACGCTCACCGCCCAACTCACCCGACACCGCCTGAACGCGCGAACCACGCATACCAATACAAGCGCCCTGCGGGTCGATACGTTTGTCCTTGGAGCGGACCGCGATCTTGGCGCGCGAACCCGGGTCACGGGACGCAGCCATCACTTCGATCAGACCTTCGGCAATTTCCGGCACCTCGATACGGAACAGCTCGATCAGCATTTCCGGGGCGGTACGCGACAGGATCAACTGAGGGCCGCGGTTCTCGGTGCGGATTTCCTTGAGCAGCGCACGCAAACGCACGCCGACACGGAAGGTTTCGCGAGAGATGATGTCTTCACGGGCCAGCAACGCTTCGGCGTTGTTACCCAGGTCGACGATCACGTTGTCGCGAGTTACTTTTTTAACGGTACCGGAGATGATCTCACCCAGGCGTTCGCGATAGGCGTCAACGACTTGAGCGCGCTCGGCTTCGCGAACCTTCTGCACGATGACCTGTTTAGCAGTCTGTGCAGCAATACGGCCGAATTCGATCGATTCGATCTTTTCTTCGACGACATCACCGACCTTTGCGCCAGGGTGCGTTTCAGCAACCTTGCTCGGCCAGGTTTCGATGGCCGGATCATCAAGATCGGCTTCTTCGACGACCGTCCAGCGACGGAAAGTCTCATAGGCACCGGTGTGGCGGTTAATTTCCACACGCAGATCAACTTCGTCTTCAAAACGCTTTTTGGTAGCAGTGGCCAAAGCCAGCTCCAACGCTTCAAAAATCACGTTTGCCGGTACGCCCTTTTCATTGGATACCGACTCAACAACCAGCAGTACTTCTTTGCTCATCGTACGCCTCGCCTTTCGCAAGCCATTGGATCCGCGGGATCCGCGTCTCAGTCAAAACTGGGAATAATATTGGCCTTGTCGACCATATCGATCGGCAACAGGAACTCATGGTCTTCTACCTGCACCACGACGTCCTGCTCTTCTACACCGCGTAGAAGGCCCTGAAAGTTGCGTCGCCCTTCAAAGGGAGATCGCAGCTTGATCTTCACTTGTTCACCGACATATTTAGCAAACTGCTCGAGAGTGAACAGTGGGCGTTCCATGCCTGGCGAGGAAACTTCGAGGGTGTACTCAACGGAAATTGGATCTTCAACATCCAACACACCACTGATCTGACGGCTGACAATGGCACAATCGTCCACCAGCACGCCGCCCTCTTTATCGATATAAACGCGCAACATTGAGTGGCGACCTTGAGCCGAAAACTCAATACCCCAGCATTCATAGCCTAGGGCCACGACCACCGGGGCCAGCAAGGCCTGCAACTCTTCTAGCTTGCTCGACACCTGAACCCCCTCGTGCATGTATGTGCATGCTGTGCAAAATAAAAAAATGGGCGAAACGCCCATCCTTGAAACGCCGTCGAACAGCGGCGTTGAAAGTGTCCAGCTAACAAAAAGCCCCTTAAAAGGGGCTCCGCTAAAACTGGTTGCGGGGGCCGGATTTGAACCGACGACCTTCGGGTTATGAGCCCGACGAGCTACCAGACTGCTCCACCCCGCGACAAAGCTGGGGCGGAAGTATACGACCGATCCCTTACAGGGTCAATGTAACCTTCCACCTACAAGAAAGCCCGCAACAGCGGGCTCTCCTGATAATTGGTACCGAGAAGGGGACTCGAACCCCTACACCCTATGGGCACAACCACCTCAAGGTTGCGTGTCTACCAATTCCACCACCTCGGCAATACAGCGTTTAAAACCCTTCTTACTTCTGCTCTTGAGCTGGAGGTACGTCAGTCGCTGGAGTAGCCGACTTTTGCTCTTGAAGCACCGGGACATCATCAGAAGCCGGTTTTGCTTTAGGTACTTCTAACACTGCTGGATCTGGCAAACCTACTTGAGTCAGCATATGAGCTTTCTCTTTAGCAAAGTAACCTAACCCCAAGCTGGTTATGAAGAAACCGGCGGCAAGTATAGCAGTAAACTTACTAAGAAAGGTAGAGGAACCTTGGCTTCCGAACACAGTATTTGAAGCACCTGCACCGAAAGACGCACCAGCATCCGCACCTTTACCCTGTTGCAACAAAACCAGGGCAACTACGCCCAGGGCAGCCAACAGATGAAAAACGACTACGACTGTTTCCAGCATTTTTTCAGTTTCCCGCGGCGCGACAAATCGCACCGAACTCATCTGCATTCAGGGAAGCTCCACCAATGAGCCCCCCATCGATATCCGGCATGCCGAACAGTTCGACCGCATTGGCCGCCTTCACGCTGCCGCCGTATAGAAGACGCACACCTTGTGCGACTTCAGAATTCTCTGCCGCCAACTGAGCGCGGATGGCTGCATGCACATCCTGCGCCTGTTGCGGTGTAGCAGTCAGCCCGGTACCAATGGCCCAGACCGGCTCATAAGCAATGACCGCCTTTGCAAACGCACCAACGCCCAACTCTTCAATGATGCTGCCAAGCTGACGCGAGACAACCTCAAGGGTCTTGCCGGATTCGCGCTGCTCCAGGGTCTCCCCTATACACAACACGGGAACCAGGCCACATGCTTGTGCTGCTGCGAACTTGCGATTGAGAGTGCCATCCCGCTCACCCATCATCTGGCGACGCTCGGAATGCCCAACAAGCACAAATGAACATCCCGCATCGACCAGCTGACTTGGCGCAATCTCGCCAGTCAAGGCACCTTGCATGGCCTCCACCGCAGAATTTTGCGCGCCGACCTGAATCGACTTACCTTTCAAGCCATCAACCACTTGGGTGATATGCAAGCAAGGCGGGAAAACCGCAACATCAACACCGCTCGGCAAAGCCAAGTGACGAAGGCCATTGATCAGCTCAGCGACACTGGCGCGGGTACCGTGCATCTTCCAGTTACCAGCTACCATAGTGCGACGCATGCTGTACCTCGTCGGTCAAAGTGGGCGCAGATGTTACCCAACCACAACATCACTGGCAAGCCGAATTCAGGCGCAAACTTCAGTTACCAGTTTCGCCAGGTCTTCTGCATGGCCACGGACCTGTATTTCATCTTCCCCTTCGACCATGACACGCACTAGAGGCTCGGTCCCGGACTTACGCAACAACACGCGTCCACGGCCAGCCATCGCTTGGGTCACGCGCTCGCACGCTTCCTTAACAGCGGGGTGCTCGATTGGGTTTTCGCCACCGGCAAAGCGCACATTGAGTAGCACCTGCGGGCATTTACGCATGGCCTGACGTGCTTGAGCGAGGCTCTCTTCACGACGCCGCAGCGCAAGCAACACCTGCAATGCAGCGATAATGGCATCACCTGTCGTGGTGTGCTGGAAGCAGACAACATGCCCGGAGTTCTCGCCCCCCACCTGCCAATTTCGCTCCAGGAGCTCAGCAATCACATAACGGTCCCCAACATTCGCGCGAATGAAAGGAATGCCTAATTCCGCCAGAGCCAACTCAAGGCCCAAATTGCTCATCAGCGTTCCAACGACACCGCCCTGTAACTTGTTACGCTCATGCAGATCGCGGGCAATGATGAATAACAGATCATCACCGTCCACTACAGTGCCCGTGTGATCCACCATCAACACGCGGTCACCATCGCCATCAAAAGCAATCCCCAGATCGGCATGCTGAGCCAAAACCGCGGCCTGCAATTGCTCCATATGAGTAGAACCGCAGTTCTCGTTGATGTTCAAACCGTTAGGCTGGGCCGACAGCACTGTCACATCAGCGCCCAGCTCCTTGAATACGCTTGGCGCCACTTTGTAAGTCGCACCGTGAGCGCAATCGACAACGATTTTAAGGCCAGCGAAATTAGTACTGCTTGGCACACTGCTTTTGCAAAATTCGATGTAGCGGCCGGATGCATCATTGATGCGTGACACTTTGCCCAACTTACTAGACTCGACCACTGTCATGGGGGCATCCAGCAATTCCTCGATCATCAACTCGATTTCGTCCGGCAGTTTAGTGCCCTGCCCAGAGAAGAATTTGATGCCGTTGTCGTCGTGAGGGTTGTGGGAGGCACTGATCACAATACCGGCCTCAGCATGAAACGTGCGCGTCAGGTAAGCGATCGCTGGCGTAGGCATTGGCCCCAACAACATCACATCCGCACCTGCAGCTGACAAACCAGCCTCAAGCGCTGATTCAAACATGTAGCCGGAAATTCGAGTGTCCTTCCCCACCAGGATGCGGCACGCCCCCATACTGCGGAACGCCATGCCTGCCGCCCACCCCAACTTGAGCATAAAATCAGGGGTAATGGGAAACTCGCCGACCCGACCACGAATACCGTCGGTGCCAAAATATTTTTTAGTCATAAGTGCTCCATCATTCTTATTCGGCTGATTCTACTGCGGCAATCATACGCACCACGTCAACGGTCTCGGCGACATCGTGCACGCGCAAAATCCGCGCACCTTTGGTCATGGCAAGCGCCGCCAGCGCAAGGCCGCCATACAGACGTTCGCCAACAGGACGATTCAACGCCAGTCCAATCATGCTCTTGCGCGACACACCCACCAATAGGGGCCGGCCGAGGACATGCAAGGACTCCATGTGCCTGAACAAACTTAGATTGTGTTGTAAGGTCTTGGCGAATCCAAAACCCGGATCCAGGATGATCTGCTCCGGCGCTATTCCAACTGCGGCGCACTGAGCGATTCGCTCAGCCAGGAAACCCGTCACTTCACCTACCAGATCATCGTAATGGGGGTCGTCCTGCATATTCCCGGGCTCACCGAGCATATGCATCAGGCACACCGGCAATCCTGTAGCCGCAGCCGCATCCAAGGCTCCATCACGCCGTAGAGAGCGCACATCATTGATCAATCCAGCCCCAAGGCGCGCAGTTTCGCGCATGACAGCCGGAGTCGATGTATCAACGGAGATGATCACATCCAGCTCACGTGCGATGCGCTCGACAATGGGAGCAACCCGCTCCAACTCCTCGAGTGGAGAAACTATACGAGCACCAGGCCGAGTCGATTCGCCGCCGACATCAATCAAGGTCGCACCAGCCGCCACCATCGCCTCGGCATGACGCAACGCTGCATCCTGCTGACTGAATCGGCCGCCATCGGAAAAAGAATCGGGGGTTACATTGAGAATGCCCATGACATGCGTATGGGCCAAATCAAGAACCCGGTTGCCGCAAGGCAACCGGGTGGAGGACAACACAGAAGTCATTTCAAACCTTAGTGGTCAGCCGCAGGGCCGCCGATCGGGGTCTCAGGGCGCTCATTCTGAACAACGGGCGGGGTACCTGAGGTGCCTGATCCCCCCTCCCAGTCCCGCGGCTCACGTGGCGGACGGCCTGCCATAATGTCGTCGATCTGATCGGCATCAATGGTTTCGTACTTCATCAGCGCGTCGGCCATGGCGTCCAGTTTGTCGCGGTTGTCCGTGAGAATCTGCTTGGCTGTGCCGTAGCACTGATCAATGATGCTGCGCACCTCGGAATCGATCAGCTTGGCAGTCTCACCGGAGAAACTGGCATTTTGACCGCCACCACCACGCCCCAAGAACACTTCGCCATCTTCCTCGGCATACATAAGAGGGCCGAGTTTTTCGGACAAGCCCCACTTGGTCACCATATTTCGCGCAATCTGGCTGGCGCGCATGATGTCGTTGGAGGCGCCGGTGGTCACACCGTCAAAACCCAAGGTCATCTCTTCAGCAATCCGCCCGCCATACAGCGAACAGATCTGGCTGATCAGCGCGCGCTTGGAGAGGCTGTAACGGTCTTCCTCAGGCAGGAACATAGTCACGCCAAGTGCCCGGCCTCGTGGAATGATCGACACCTTGTAGACCGGGTCGTGCTCAGGCACAACGCGGCCCACAATAGCGTGACCAGCCTCGTGGTAAGCAGTGTTCTGCTTCTCTTTTTCGGACATAACCATGGATTTGCGCTCGGCGCCCATCATGATCTTGTCTTTTGCCAGCTCGAATTCTTTCATTTCAACAATGCGCTTGCCGGTACGCGCTGCAAACAACGACGCCTCGTTCACCAAGTTGGCAAGGTCGGCACCGGAAAAACCTGGAGTGCCACGAGCAATCACCGCAGGAGCAACGTCGTCGCCCATCGGCACTTTGCGCATATGAACTTTCAGAATCTGTTCGCGTCCACGAATGTCCGGCAGGCCAACTACGACCTGACGGTCGAAACGACCTGGACGCAGCAACGCGGGGTCAAGCACATCAGGACGGTTGGTTGCGGCGATGACGATAATGCCGTCATTCATCTCGAAACCATCCATCTCCACGAGCAATTGGTTGAGCGTTTGCTCGCGCTCATCGTGACCACCGCCCATGCCCGCACCACGATGACGACCAACGGCGTCAATTTCGTCGATAAAGATGATGCACGGCGCATGCTTCTTAGCTTGCTCGAACATATCGCGAACACGGCTTGCGCCGACACCGACGAACATTTCGACAAAATCAGAACCGGAAATCGTGAAGAACGGCACCTTGGCTTCACCGGCAATCGCCTTGGCCAGCAAGGTTTTACCAGTACCCGGAGGACCGACCATCAGCACACCGCGCGGAATACGCCCGCCAAGACGCTGGAATTTCCCCGGATCGCGCAGGAACTCGACGAGCTCGCCCACTTCCTCTTTAGCTTCATCACAACCGGCAACGTCGGCCAGAGTGGTTTTCACCTGATCTTCGGAGAGCAGGCGTGCCTTGCTCTTCCCGAAGCTCATCGGCCCACCCTTGCCTCCCGCGCCACCTTGCATCTGACGCATGAAGAACATGAACACAGCAATGATCACCAGGATCGGGAAGCTGGCCACCAGTAACTGTGTCCAGATGCTCTGCTGCTCTGGCTGTTTGCCTTCAACGACAACATGGTTATCCACCAAATCACCGATCAGACCGTTGTCCTGGATTGCCGGACGAATGGTCTTGAAGCTGTCGCCATCGGTGCGTTTGCCGGTGATCACGTAGCCATCAACCGCTACGCGCTCGACCTTTCCATCCTTAACTTGCTGGATGAAGTCGGAATAGTTGAGGGTCTGCGGCTCGTTAGGGCTGGAGAAGTTGTTCATCACCGTCACCAGGACAGCCGCGATGATCAACCACAGGATCAGATTCTTTGCCATATCGTTCAATTAACTACCCTCTGAAGCAAGCTCCGCTGCTGGCGCGCGCTTCGCATGATATTCACCGACCTAACTTACTACATTACCTACAACTCTGGCAGGCGCCGTCTGTAACCCTTTGTGAAACTTTGACTACACAATATTCGTAAAGCTTCATGACGAAAGCGATATAAAAAAACCTATCGACTCCGTTGAAACCCTTAAAGACGCTCATCACTCGCCGCGCCTTCGATGCCACGGAACCCTCGAGCCAACAGATACTGCTCGCGGGAACGATCCCTTGAGGAGTCCGGTTTGCGCATCTGTACCTTGTCGAACAATTTACGGATGTTCTTGTGGTATTCGTCAAAACCTTCACCCTGGAAGACTTTGACCAGGAAATCTCCGCCCGGACGCAATACACGCCCTGCCAGGTCCAACGCCAATTCGCACAGGAACATGGCGCGCGGCATATCAACGGCCGGTAATCCACTCATATTGGGTGCCATATCGGAAATCACAAGGTCCACCTGTGAATTTCCCACAGCCTCAAGGATCTCGGCCAGCACTGAATCCTGGGTGAAGTCGCCGTGCACAAAGGTCACATCCGGGATGCTGTCCATCTCCAGAATGTCGGAAGCGATCAATCGCCCCTGCCCACCAATCAGACGACTGGCCACCTGAGACCAGCCCCCCGGGGCGGCCCCCAGATCGATCACACTCATGCCTGGCCGGAATAATTTGTCCTTGTCCTGCAGCTCCAGCAGCTTATAGCTGGCCCGGGAACGGTAGCCGTCCTTTTGCGCCTTTTTGACGTAAGGATCGTTGAAATGTTCTTTTAGCCAGTTAAGGCTGGTTTTGGAACGGGCCACGGGCCACCTCGAAAATAAAACGGGTCGTGATTAACTGGGCGGTCCCGGACTCGCTCGGGTAAACTGGCCGCCGCTTTTTACAAGATCAGACGCAGGGGTCAGATTATGCCGCTCACTCAAGAGCAGAAGAAACAGTACAAATCCATTGGCCACCATCTGAAACCAGTTCTGATTGTGGCAGACAACGGTTTGACTGAGGGTGTGTTAGCTGAATTCGAGCGCGCACTCAACGATCACGAACTGATCAAGATCAAGGTCAATATCCTCGATCGCGAAGCACGCCTGGCTGCCATTGCGGAACTGTGCAAGGCGGGCAAAGCAGACCTGGTTCAGGTCATCGGCAAGATGGCGCTGCTGTATCGCAAGAATTTCAGCGTCAACAAACAACTGTCGAACGTTCATCGCTTCAAATGACAAATAGGGTCAAGGGCGTGCTTCGCGCGCCCCGCCACTCCATCCCGGCGCAGGCTGTACAACCAGCACAAGCCCCGAGAACCCTAGCACAAGATAGCTGAATAGCCGCCAGCGCAACGCTTCCGGCAGCCAGAGATGCACGACGCAATACATAGCGCATGCATACAGCGCCATCAACAGCAGTTGGCCGCGAATATCCCGCCACAAACTCTCCAAGCCCTCAGCCTTGATCAGCACAAACGCTTGAAGCACCACGCACGCCGCAGCAAAACCCACCAGTAATGCACTGAGCAATCCGTCGAGTTCGTCTATCAGCAACGGCGCCAAACCAATCAAACCGAGTGCCGGCAGCACGCCAATGTGAAGCAACCACAAGCCGCCCACCCACAACATCTGAGTGAGCTGCCATAGCATGGCGCCCGCACGAAACGGGCGCCGAGTATCAGATGTGACGAACTTCGACAATCTCGTACTCGATCACGCCACTTGGCGTTTTGACGGCAACCACGTCCCCCTCTTCCTTGGCGATCAAGGCACGTGCTATAGGCGAACCTACAGAGATTTTGCCCTGTTTGATATCAGCCTCGTCCTCACCCACGATGTGGTAAGTCACGCTTTCGTCCGTTTCAACGTTGGCGATTTCGACAGTGGTGCCGAAAATCACCTTGCCGGTGTGCGGGATAGTGGTCACATCGATGATCACAGCATTTTGCATGCGACCTTCGATATCACGAATCCGTGCCTCGACCATACCCTGCTGCTCGCGAGCGGCGTGATATTCGGCGTTCTCCTTCAAGTCACCCAGCTCGCGGGCCGTACCGATGTCCTGGCTCAGCTTCGGACGTACGACCTTAGTCAGGTGGGCGTGCTCCTCTTCCAGGGCGCGAGCGCCCTGAACAGTCATTGGGTATTTGGTAATGCTCATGCCTTCAATCCTGCGTGTAGATCCTGCAAGCGACGAACGGTCTTTTCTGGACCGAACTTGAGTGCTTCACAGATAGCTTCGCCAGCAGCAATGGTGGTGGTGCAGTAAATCTTGTGCTGCAGGGCGTTACGACGAATGGAGTAGGAATCCGCGATCGACTGACGACCTTCAGTAGTGTTGATGATCAAGGTGACTTCGTCATTCTTGATCATGTCGACCACATGCGGACGACCTTCCGTTACCTTGTTCACGCGACGCACCTTAAGGCCGGCAGCCTCGATCAGCTTGGCAGTCCCAGCGGTGGCCACGACTTCGAAGCCCAAGTTGATCAGATCACGCGCCACGCCTGCAACCAGTGGCTTGTCGTCATCACGAACACTGATGAACGCAGTACCGCCGGTCGGCAGAATTTCGCTGGCCCCCATCTGTGCTTTAGCAAATGCCTCACCGAACGTGTCGCCCACGCCCATCACCTCACCGGTAGACTTCATCTCTGGGCCCAGGATCGGGTCCACGCCAGGGAATTTGGCGAATGGGAACACCGCCTCTTTCACGCTGTAGAAGTTCGGGATGATTTCTTTGGTAAAACCGATTTCTTTCAGAGTCTTACCAGCCATCACGCGCGCAGCGATCATGGCCAGGGACACGCCGATGCACTTGGACACAAATGGCACGGTACGCGAAGCTCGTGGGTTGACCTCGATGACGTAGATGTCTTCGCCTTGCAAGGCCAACTGCACGTTCATCAGACCGACCACGCCCAACTCCAAAGCCATTTTCTTGACCTGGTCGCGCATCACATCCTGAATGTGCGCCGGCAACGAGTAAGGCGGCAGCGAGCAAGCAGAGTCACCGGAGTGAACACCGGCCTGCTCGATGTGCTGCATGATCGCGCCGATCACTACGTCGGTGCCATCGCAGACCGCATCCACGTCCATTTCGATGGCGCAGTTGAGGAAGTGGTCCAGCAGCACCGGGCTGTCGTTGGACACTTTCACAGCATCGCGCAGGTAGCGCTTGAGTTCTTCTTCTTCGTAAACGATTTCCATCGCTCGGCCGCCCAGCACATAAGACGGGCGCACCACCAACGGATAGCCAATTTTGCTGGCCGCACGAATCGCTTCATCTTCGCTACGCACGGTGGCGTTTGGCGGCTGACGCAGGTTCAAGCGCTCAACCATTTGCTGGAAGCGCTCACGGTCTTCGGCACGGTCGATGGCGTCCGGGCTAGTGCCGATAATCGGCACACCAGCAGCTTCCAGGGCACGCGCCAGCTTCAGCGGAGTCTGGCCGCCGTACTGAACGATCACGCCTTTAGGCTTCTCGACACGCACGATTTCCAGCACGTCTTCCAGGGTCACCGGCTCGAAGTACAGACGATCAGAAGTATCGTAATCGGTGGAAACGGTTTCCGGGTTGCAGTTGACCATGATGGTCTCGTACCCGTCTTCGCGCAGGGCGAGAGCAGCGTGTACGCAGCAGTAGTCAAATTCGATGCCCTGGCCGATACGGTTAGGACCGCCACCCAGGATCATGATCTTGTCGCGACCCGACGGCGCCGCTTCGCACTCTTCCTCGTAGGTGGAGTACAGATAAGCGGTATCGGTGGAGAACTCGGCCGCGCAAGTATCCACGCGCTTGTAGACCGGGAAGATCTCCAGCTTGTGGCGATGAGTGCGCAGGTTCTTCTCGGTCACACCCAGCAACTTGGCCAGACGCTGGTCGGAGAAGCCCTTGCGCTTGAGGCGGAACATCATGTCGCGGTCGATGCTGGCCAGACCCAGGGTCTTGACCTTCTCTTCTTCCTTGATCAGATCTTCGATCTGCACCAGGAACCACGGGTCGATCATGTTCATGCCGAAGATGTCTTCGACACTCAGGCCGGCACGGAACGCATCAGCGACGTACCAGATCCGCTCGGCACCCGGCACGGTCAGTTCGCGCTTGAGCACGCTCATGCTTTCCGGGTTGCTCAGATCGAGCTTCTCATCCAGGCCGCACACGCCGACTTCCAGGCCACGCAGGGCTTTCTGCAGGGATTCCTGGAAGGTCCGGCCGATAGCCATCACTTCGCCCACGGACTTCATCTGGGTAGTCAGGCGCGCATCCGCTTTGGCGAACTTCTCAAAAGCAAAGCGCGGCAGCTTGGTCACCACGTAGTCGATGGACGGCTCGAAGGACGCTGGGGTCTTGCCGCCAGTGATGTCGTTCGACAGTTCATCCAAGGTGTAACCCACGGCCAGTTTGGCCGCGACTTTGGCGATCGGGAACCCCGTCGCCTTAGAAGCCAGTGCCGAAGAACGGGAAACACGCGGGTTCATTTCGATCACAACCATACGGCCGGTGTTCGGGCAGATCCCGAACTGAACGTTGGAACCGCCGGTTTCTACACCGATCTCACGCAGTACCGCCAGGGAGGCGTTACGCAGGATCTGATATTCCTTGTCGGTCAGGGTCTGCGCCGGCGCCACGGTGATGGAGTCACCGGTGTGCACGCCCATCGGGTCGAAGTTTTCGATGGAGCAGACGATGATGCAGTTGTCTTTCTTATCGCGAACAACCTCCATCTCGTATTCTTTCCAACCGATCAAGGATTCGTCGATCAGCAGCTCTTTGGTCGGCGACAGGTCCAGACCACGGGCGCAGATTTCTTCGAATTCTTCACGGTTGTAGGCAATACCACCACCGGTGCCGCCCATGGTGAAGGACGGACGGATGATGCACGGGAAACCCAGAGTCTCGAGGACCGCATTGGCTTCTTCCATGCTGTGGGCGATACCGGAACGCGGGCAGGCCAGGCCGATGGACTTCATGGCCTTGTCGAAGCGTGAGCGGTCTTCGGCTTTGTCGATGGTGTCGGCATTGGCGCCGATCATCTCTACGCCGAACTTCTCCAGAACGCCCTCGCGCTCCAGGTCCAGAGCGCAGTTCAGTGCAGTCTGGCCACCCATGGTCGGCAGCAGCGCGTCTGGACGCTCTTTCTCGATGATCTTGGCAACCGTCTGCCATTTGATTGGCTCTATGTAGGTCGCGTCGGCCATCGCCGGGTCGGTCATGATGGTGGCTGGGTTGGAGTTCACCAGGATGACGCGGTAGCCCTCTTCGCGCAGGGCTTTACAGGCCTGGGCGCCGGAGTAGTCGAACTCGCAGGCCTGGCCGATCACGATCGGGCCAGCGCCGAGAATCAGGATGCTTTTTATGTCTGTACGTTTTGGCATGGGTTTGTCACTCAAATCCGCAGGTCAGTCGGCAAGCCGTCTTGAACAATCTTTTAGAGAGCCCGCGAGGGCCACCGGTTTCGGGGCCGCCCACAGGCTGCTCAGTCAGCGTCGCTTGGCCATCTCATTGATGAAACGGTCGAACAGCGGCGCTACGTCGTTCGGGCCCGGGCTGGCTTCAGGGTGGCCCTGGAAGCTGAACGCGCTCTTGTCGGTGCGCTCGATGCCTTGCAGGGAACCGTCAAACAGCGACTTATGAATCGCGCGGACGTTGACCGGCAAGGTAGCTTCATCCACCGCAAAACCGTGGTTCTGGCTGGTAATCATCACGACACCAGTGTCCAGATCCTGAACAGGGTGGTTGGCGCCGTGGTGGCCGTGCCCCATTTTCAGGGTTTTAGCACCGGAGGCCAGAGCCAGCAGTTGGTGGCCGAGGCAGATACCGAATACCGGAATCTCGGTTTCCAGTACGTCCTTAATGGCCTGGATGGCGTAGTCGCAAGGCTCAGGGTCACCCGGGCCGTTGGACAGGAACACGCCGTCCGGTTGCAGAGCCAGCACGTCGCTGGCTGGGGTTTGCGCAGGTACCACGGTCACGCGGCAGCCACGCTCGACCAGCATGCGCAGGATGTTGTACTTGACGCCGTAGTCGTAAGCGACCACGTGATAAGGCAACTCGGCAGCATCGATGGTCGCATGACTGTCTGTCTTCAAATCCCAGACCGTGGAGCGCCATTCGTACTTCTCTTTGACGCTGACGACCTTCGCCAGGTCCATGCCCTTCAGGCCAGGGAAGCCTTGTGCCGCGGCGATCGCCGCCTCTTCGGAAATATTGTCGCCGACCATGATGCAGCCGTTCTGCGAGCCTTTTTCACGCAGGATGCGCGTAAGGCGACGGGTATCGATACCAGCGATCGCCACCACATTGTTGGCTTTGAGGTAATCGGAAAGCGACATCGTGTTGCGCCAGTTGCTCGCAACCAGTGGCAGATCACGAATCACCAACCCCGCCGACCAGACACGATCAGACTCGACATCTTCCGGCGTAGTACCGGTGTTGCCGATATGTGGATAGGTCAGGGTAACGATCTGTTGGGCGTAGGAAGGATCGGTAAGGATTTCCTGATAGCCGGTCATGGCAGTGTTAAACACTACCTCTCCAACGGTTTGACCGTCGGCTCCAATGGCTTCGCCGCGAAAAATGCTGCCATCAGCAAGGGCGAGTATGGCTGGCTTAGTCAAGAAGACCTCCCGTAAATAAAGCCTGAAAGGGCGATCGCAGGTTGTAAAAAAGCGGAGTGACGTATGGACACGTCACCCCGCTTGTTCACTGAATTATTCTGCGCGCTTTTAGTGGACACACTAAAGCTGTAGCTTACAGAAAAAGGCTTTTTGGGTCCACCGCTAATGAGCCTTGAAGGCAGGGGAATGCGACAGGACGTCGCTTAGCGGGTAAAAACGGGGGCTCAGGATAATCCTGAGCCCCCGTCTTGGCTACTGATCAGTGCAGATCCAGCACGTCTCGCATGTCGTACAGGCCAGGCTCGCGCCCTTCCAGCCAGAGCGCGGCACGGACCGCCCCCTTGGCAAACGTCATGCGACTGGAAGCCTTATGCGTGATCTCCAGGCGCTCGCCTTCGGCCGCGAATAGCACGGTGTGATCACCAACGACGTCCCCGCCACGAACAGTCGCGAAACCGATGGTGTCGCGCGCGCGCTCACCGGTATGCCCCTCGCGCCCGTATACCGCGACCTTTGACAAGTCGCGACCCAGCGCATCAGCGATAGCCTCGCCCATACGCAGCGCGGTACCCGAGGGTGCGTCGATTTTATGACGATGGTGGGTCTCGATAATCTCGATATCCGCTTCATCACCCAGCACCCGCGCCGCCATATCCAGCAGCTTGAGCGACAGGTTCACACCGACGCTGAAGTTGGCGGCGAACACCAGAGGGATCTCCTTGCCCGCCTCCACCAGCAACTGCTTCTGCTCGGCACTCAAGCCCGTAGTGCCAATAACCATGGCCTTGCCTGCCTTGCGACAGAACGCCAGATTCTTGAGCATCACCTCGGGCAGCGTGAAATCGATCAGTACATCGAATTCATCCGCCACCTGCTCCAGGCTGCCCGACAGCGAAACGCCGATACGCCCCAATGAGGCCAACTCACCGGCATCCGCGCCGATCAACGTGCTGCCCGGACGAACGATCGCCGCCGTCAGCCCGGAGGCCGGTGAGCGCAACTGCACCGCTTCAACCAGCGTCTTGCCCATGCGCCCGGCAGCGCCCATTACGGCTATACGTCGCATACTCACTTCCTTACAGATCGCCGAAGAAGCGCTTCACGCCTTCAAAGAAACCAGTGGTTTTCGGCGAATGGGTATCATCGCCTTCCAGCGAGCTACGGAACTCTTCGAGCAGCTCACGCTGACGGCGCCCCAGATTGACCGGTGTTTCGACCGCCACGCGGCACATCAAGTCACCCGCACCGCCACCACGTACCGGCGCAACGCCTTTGCCGCGAATACGGAACTGTTTACCGGTTTGCGTGCCCTCAGGGATCTTGAGCTTGACGCGCCCATCCAGCGTCGGAATCTCCAGCTCACCACCCAGCGCCGCGTCGACAAAACTGATCGGCACTTCACAGAACAGATGCTTACCGTCGCGCTGGAAAATCGCGTGCTCGCGCACATTGATCACCACATACAGGTCACCCGTAGGCCCCCCCTGAACACCCGCTTCACCTTCGCCCGACAGACGAATTCGATCACCGGTATCCACACCCGCCGGCACTTTCACCGACAAGGTTTTGTACTCTTCGACACGACCTTCGCCATGACAGGAATCGCATGGATCGGAGATGATCTTGCCCTGTCCATGGCAACGCGGGCACGTCTGCTGCACCGAGAAGAAGCCTTGTTGCATACGGACCTGGCCGATACCACCGCACGTAGGGCAGGTGATGGGCGAAGAGCCTTTCTTGGCGCCCGAACCGTCGCACGGCTTGCAGTTGACCAGCGTTGGCACACGAATATTGACGCTGGTACCGCGAACCGCTTCTTCCAGGTTCAGTTCCAGGGTGTAGCGCAAGTCGCTGCCGCGCTGCGCACCGCCACGCTGACCACCGCGGCCGCCGCCAAAGAAGTCGCTGAACACATCGCCGAAAATATCGGAGAAATTCTGCCCACCAAAACCAGCGCCACCACCACCCATGCTTGGGTCGACACCGGCATGGCCATACTGATCGTAGGCCGCACGCTTATTGGGATCACATAGGCATTCGTAGGCCTCATTGGCCTCTTTGAACATTTCTTCGGATTCTTTGTTATCCGGATTACGGTCCGGGTGGTGCTTCATCGCCAGACGACGGTAAGCCTTTTTCAGCTCCGCCTCGCTGGCACCACGCTCCACACCCAAAACTTCGTAATAGTCACGCTTTGCCATAAGTCTTTGCACTCTTAAGGACGTTCAACCAGGCCCTCCTGAGCCTTGCCGAACTCGTTGAGCCCCAATACAGGCCCGGACCCAACTCACGTCAATTCAACGATCCTGGTCATCACTGCTTTCAGCCAGGCGCCCGGCCAAAAACGCGGTATTAAACCCTCGGAAAGCAGGAGCATCCCCGATCACACCGCCAGCATCCGACTGTTGTCGCATGCTGTAAAAATTCGCGTACCCCAGACACGCCAACGCGGGAGCAAGCTCCCGCGCGGCGACATCCTACCAGTCACCGCTTGAAAGCGGTCAACCGGGCGACCAAGTTACTTCTTCTGGTCTTCTTTAACTTCTTCGAACTCAGCATCGACAACGTCGTCATGCTTGGCTTCCGGTTCTGCCTGTTGTGCAGCGCCGTCTGCCGGCTGAGCTTGCTCTGCGTACATCTTCTGGGCCACTGGCGCAGAGACTTTCGACAACTCTTCAATCTTGGCTTCAATGGCGGCCTTGTCGTCGCCTTTGACGGCGGCTTCCAGGGCAACCACGGCAGCTTCGATTGCAGTTTTCTCTTCAGCCGATACTTTTTCGCCAGCGTCCACGACCATTTTGCGGGTCGAGTGCACCAGAGCATCACCTTTGTTACGAGCGTCGGCCAGCTCAGCAAACTTGGCATCCGCCTCGGCGTTGGCTTCAGCATCACGAATCATCTGTTGAATTTCTTCATCAGACAGACCCGAGTTGGCCTTGATGGTGATCTTCTGCTCTTTGCCGGTCGCCTTGTCTTTCGCACCTACGTGCAGAATGCCGTTGGCGTCGATGTCGAAGGTCACTTCGATTTGTGGCACACCACGAGGCGCTGGTGGAATATCAGCCAGGTCGAACTTGCCCAGAGACTTGTTCTGAGAAGCTTGTTTACGCTCACCTTGCAGCACATGAATGGTCACGGCGCCCTGGTTGTCATCGGCAGTCGAGAACACCTGAGATTTCTTGGTAGGAATCGTGGTGTTTTTCTCGATCAGCGCGGTCATCACGCCACCCATGGTTTCGATACCCAGGGTCAGCGGGCTGACGTCCAGCAACAGCACGTCTTTCACATCACCGGCCAATACCGCGCCCTGAATCGCAGCACCCATGGCAACCGCTTCGTCCGGGTTGACGTCTTTACGTGCTTCTTTACCGAAGAACTCGGTGACTTTCTGCTGCACCAGCGGCATACGAGTCTGACCGCCCACCAGGATCACGTCGTTGATGGAGCCAACGTCGATGCCAGCGTCTTTCAATGCAATGCGGCAAGGTTCGATAGTGCGCTGAACCAGGTCTTCAACCAGTGCCTCCAACTTGGCGCGAGAAATCTTCACGTTCAAGTGCTTAGGACCGGTAGCATCTGCTGTGATGTACGGCAGGTTAACGTCAGTCGACATGCTCGACGACAGCTCGATCTTGGCTTTTTCGGCAGCTTCTTTCAGACGCTGCATCGCCAGCGGATCACCTTTAAGGTTCATGCCGCTTTCTTTCTTGAATTCGTCAACGAGGTAGTCGATCAGACGAATGTCAAAGTCTTCACCACCCAAGAAGGTGTCACCGTTGGTAGCCAGCACTTCGAACTGGTGCTCGCCATCGACTTCGGCAATCTCGATCACCGATACATCGAAGGTACCGCCACCCAGGTCATAAACGATCACGGTGTGATCGCCTTTGGCCTTGTCCATACCGTAAGCCAGAGCAGCCGCGGTCGGTTCGTTAATGATACGTTTGACGTCCAGGCCCGCGATGCGGCCGGCATCTTTGGTCGCCTGACGCTGGCTGTCGTTGAAGTAAGCCGGAACGGTGATCACCGCTTCGGTTACAGCTTCACCCAGATAGTCTTCGGCCGTTTTCTTCATCTTTTTCAAGACTTCAGCCGAGATCTGCGGAGCGGACATTTTGTTGCCGTTCACTTCAACCCAGGCGTCACCGTTGTCAGCCTTGGCGATTTTGTAAGGCACCATCTTGATGTCTTTTTGCACGACTTCTTCGTCGAACTTACGACCGATAAGACGCTTTACAGCGTACAGAGTGTTATGCGGGTTAGTCACCGCCTGGCGCTTGGCCGACTGACCGACGAGGATCTCACCGTCATTGGCGTAAGCGATAATCGAAGGCGTAGTACGCGCGCCTTCGGCGTTCTCAATAACTTTGGCCTTGCCGTTTTCCATGACCGAGACGCACGAGTTGGTGGTCCCCAGGTCGATACCGATAATTTTGCCCATGATTTACTCTCCCGAAACTTGAATTTTGTTGCCGCAGCAGTTTTGGCTAACTGCGGTAGCACTTAAACGCTTGACTTATAAATGGGGGCCTTGCGGCGGATTTCAAGCCTGCTCATCAATAGAAGGTGCAACGGGCGCTGGCGCCTTGCTTACCACTACCATTGCCGGGCGCAGCAGACGGCCGTTGAGCAGGTATCCTTTCTGGAACACCTTCAACACGCTGTTGGGCTCAAGGTCGTGGCTTTCCTGCATGGCCATGGCTTGGTGATGCTCAGCATTGAACGGCTCGCCACCTTGCGGATCGATAGCTTCCAGCTGGTACCGCTTGAGCGTGTCCTGGAACATTTTCAGGGTCAGCTCAATGCCTTCGCGCATCGCACGGATGTTTTCATCATCCGGGTTGGACAGCTCAAGGCCGCGCTCCAGACTGTCGATAATCGGCAGCAGGTCGCTGGCGAATTTTTCCAACGCGAATTTATGCGCTTTTTCTACATCCTGCTCGGCACGGCGGCGGACGTTCTGCAGATCGGCGGCAACACGCAAAGACTGATCCTGCGCAGCGGCCAATTGCTCTTCCAGCACCTGCACACGAGTTGCCAGCTCATCACCGACAGCCGGATTGGCGTCTGGAGTTTGCGTATCCTGCGTCTGTTCGTCAGCCATAGATTCTCTCCTTTCAAAATCATGCGCGAACTCGACTCGCGCTTCTGTTCCGGTATATGGGGCCACAATTTCCAGGTTCAAGGGCGCAAACAAGACCAAAAGTCCATCAGAGCGCCAGGATTGATTCCCATCCAAACATTCCCAGTTGCGCTAAAAAAAGCTTATTTTCAAGTAAATCGAACTAAGGATCAGGATTGTCACGCCGGGACGAAACACTGTATAAATAACCAGACATAAAGCCTGGGAGCGGCCGTCATGCTCGTGCACCTGTCCGTACACAACTACGCCATCGTTGAACATCTGGATCTCGAACTGGATCGTGGAATGAGCGTAATCACAGGCGAAACCGGCGCCGGCAAGTCGATCATGCTCGACGCACTGGGCCTGACCCTGGGGGATCGCGCCGACAGCGGCGTAGTGCGCCCAGGCGCAGAAAAGGCCGATATCCTGGCCACTTTCGACTTGGCGGATATTCCAGAAGCTGAAACCTGGCTGGCTGAGCGCGACCTTAGCCATGAAGGACCGTGCATCCTGCGACGGGTCATCACTGCCGAAGGGCGCTCACGCGGCTATATCAACGGCACGCCCTGCCCGCTTGGCGACCTGAAAGCATTGGGTGAATTGCTGATCGATATCCACAGCCAGCACGAACATCAGTCTCTGCTTAAAACCGACACACATCGGCGCTTGCTCGACGAATACGCCGGCGCCACCGATCTATCCAGGCAAGTACAGCTTGCTGCGCAACGCTGGCGCCAGACACGCCTGGAACTGGAACGACTCTCCAATTCCGGCGATGAGCAACGCGCTCGCCATCAGTTACTCAGCTATCAGCTCGAAGAGCTGGAGAGCCTGGGTCTTGGCGAAACGGAGCTGGAGCAGCTTGAACAGGAACACAAGAACCTCACCAATGCAGAAACCCTTCTGGGTATCTGCCGTCAGGTGGTGGAGCAATGCAGCGAAAGCGATTCCGGAAATGTGCTCAACGCGCTCACGGCCAGCCTCAACCGTCTGTCCAGCGTGAATAACGCCTCGGGTTCGCTGAGCGAAGCGACAACCCTGCTGACCAGTGCGCAGATCCAGGTTGAAGAAGCAGTCGGCGAGCTGAATAGGTTTCTGGACCACTTCGATGCCGATCCGGCGCGCTTGCAGGAAATAGAAGAACGACTGGACACTATTTATACCCTGGCCCGCAAACATCGAATCCAGCCCACTGAACTGGCGGCGATGCAGCAGAAATTGCTGGATGAAATCGAAACCCTGAATGCCAACGATGAATCCATTGAAAGACTGGGCGACGAACTGGCCTCCTATGCTCGGCATTATCAAGAGAAGGCCCGCGAACTGAGCGAGTTACGCCAGCACGCGGCCACGAACCTTGCCGACGCAGTTGAGCAAGAAATTCAGCGCCTGGGCATGCCTGGCGGGCGCTTTACTATCGAACTGCGCACCAATGCCAGCAACGAACTGCAGCCCCATGGCTTGGAACAGGTAGAACTACTGGTCAGCGCCAACCCTGGACAACCTCTCAAAGCGCTGGCAAAAGTCGCCTCCGGGGGCGAGCTGTCGCGAATCAGCCTGGCTATCCAAGTGATTACCGCACAGACCTCCAGAGTACCCACGCTGGTATTCGACGAGGTGGACGTCGGCATCGGCGGGCCAACGGCGGAAATTGTCGGCCAACTGTTGCGCCGCCTGGGAGAGCGAGGCCAGGTACTCACAGTGACGCACTTGCCGCAGGTCGCGGCGCAAGGGCATCAACATTTGTTTGTACATAAGGTCAGAGGCAGCGATGCAACACGGACAGCCGTGTCCAGATTGAACAAGTCGGAACGCGTGGAAGAAGTGGCCCGCATGCTGGGTGGGATAGACCTGACCAAAGAGTCTCTGGCGCATGCGAAGAAGATGGTCGTAGCCGCCAAGGCGTGAGCCGGAATTTTCTTGCAAACAGCACGAAGGCGACCCAAGGGTCGCCTTCGTGCTGTTTGCAAAGTACATCTGTAGCGTTTTTTACTTTTTCTTACGGATGTACAACACAAGATTATGGTCAACCAGATCGAAGCCATGTTCTTCAGCGATTTCATGCTGAAGCTTCTCGATTGCCGGGCTGGTGAACTCAATAACCTCATTGGTATCGAGGTCCACCATATGGTCGTGATGACCGCCGTCAGCCAGTTCGAACACTGCATGACCGCCGTCGAAATTATGACGAACCACCAGCCCTGCGGCTTCAAACTGGGTCAGCACACGGTAAACCGTGGCCAGGCCAACGTCCTCATTAGACTCCATCAGCGCCTTATAAACATCTTCAGCACTCATGTGGCGCTGCTCGGCAGAATCGAGCATTTGTAGAATCTTGACTCGTGGCAGAGTCACTTTGAGACCGGCTTTGCGTAGTTCGCTATTTTCAACCATGGTTAGCTTTCTCGCGGATGCTGCTTCGCAGCTTCTCTTAATACGGGTATGATCGGCGTTTACGTTGTCCCAGCCAAGATAGTGGAAGTCGCCCACCGATGCAAAACACCAAGCTCTTGCTAACCAGTTTCACCTTTGTGGGACTGCTCGCACTCGCCGGTTGTTCATTCCCCGGGGTTTACAAAATCGACATCCAGCAGGGCAATGTCGTCACGCAGGACATGATAGACCAGTTACGCCCCGGAATGACCCGACGGCAAGTACGGTTTATTATGGGTAATCCCCTGCTGACCGACACTTTCCATGCCGATCGCTGGGATTATCTCTATAGCATTCAGCCTGGTGGCGGTGAGCGCCAGCAGGAGCGCGTCAGCGTCATTTTTAATGGCAATGACCAGCTTGTCAGCCTGTCCGGTGACTTCATGCCCGGCGTAAGCCGTGATGAAGCCTTGTTGGGCAAAGACAACGACACGAACGTGACGGCTCCCGCGCAAGAAGGCGAAAAGCAGAAGTCGGAGGTCCCCGCCAAGCCGGGCTCCTTGCTGGACAGAATCCAGAAGGATGTCGACGGCGTGGAAACCGTTCCCGTCCCGACACCTCAGCCGTTGGACACCAGCCCACAATAAAACTGTGTGGCACACGAAAAAGCCCGGCATGCCGGGCTTTTTCGTATCTGCCGATTAGCGGAGCTAAGTACTCTGCTGCCTGGCAAGCGCTGCCTTGGCTGCACGCAACCTGCGCACTTCCTTGGGATCAGCCAACAATGGACGGTAAATCTCAACTCGATCGCCCGCTTGTACAACACGCACATCAGCGTCAGAAATAGCCTTACCGAATATCCCTAATGGACAAGTCGCCGGATCAATACCGGGGAACTGCTCCAGAACTCCCGAGAGCTGTACCGCCTTGCGCACACTCGTGCCCAAGGGCACGGTCACGGCAAGCAAGACCTGACGATCGACAGCGGCGTGCACCACTTCGATTTCAACCATGCAGCTGCTTAGCCCGCTGACAGAATGCATCCACCAAGGTATTGGCCGCCTGATTGAATAACGGCCCAAGCGTCGCTCGTACGATGGGTCCGGCATAATCAAACGACAGATCCAGGCTGATTTTGCAGGCCTTGTCCGTTAATGCTTTGAAAATCCATACGCCATGCAACTGGGTGAATGGTCCTTCCTGCAAATTCATTTCGATTGATTTACCCGGCACTAATACATTGCGCGTAACGAAGTGCTGACTAAGCCCCCCCTTGGCCACGCCTACGCTGGCGACCATGTACTCAGCACTGCCTTCAAGCACCTCGGCAGTTGAGCACCACGGAAGGAATTCCGGATAACGCGCCACGTCGTTGACCAGATCATAGAGCGCCTGTGCCGGATAGGGCAGCAGCGCCGAACGTTGAATATGCGTCGTCATGTGTGCGTTATTTCCACAGCTGAGCGGCAAACATCGCGAAGGAACAGCCCGATCCGCGAGAGAAAAAAACCAAAGAACTGCCCGCATTGTCCGGGATTCGTCCAACACGCTCAAGCGCGCAGGTTGACCGTAGCCGCCAGGCTCGCAACTGCCTATAATGCCGCCCCTATGGCTAAACAAAAGAAACACCCCACAGGGACCATCGCGCAAAATAAAAAGGCGCGACACGATTACTTCATCGAACATCGTTTCGAGGCTGGTCTGGTCCTGGCCGGCTGGGAAGTAAAGAGTCTGCGTGCCAGCAAACTGCAGCTGGTCGACAGTTACGTACTGCTCAAGGATGGTGAAGCATGGCTGCTGGGCAGTCATATCACCCCGCTGACCACCGCGAGCACTCATGTGATTGCCGACCCGGTACGCACCCGCAAGCTACTGCTCAACGCCCGCGAGCTGGACAAGCTTGCCGCAGCCGTGCAGCAGAAGGGCTATGCCTGCGTCTGCCTGTCCTGGTACTGGAGCAAGCACTTGGTCAAGTGCGAGATCGCACTGGGCAAGGGCAAGAAGGAATACGACAAGCGCGACACCGAACGCGAGCGCGACTCCAATCGCGAGCTGCATCGCGCGGTACGCAACAAGGGCAAGGAAGAATAACCTTGTACGATGTAGCCTCGGGCAAACCCGCGGCTACATCCCTTTACGTCGCTCCGCACGCGCCACGCGCTGAACCTCCTGACGCACTTCCTCCAACACTTCCTGCACGTACAACAAGTGACGTGTGGACACCTCCCTCGCCTGCTCGGCCCGCCCCTCGATAATCGCCAGGTACAGATCCCGATGCTGATTGATCAACATGTCACGGGTTTCCGTACGCTGCTGATACATGCCACCGATATTAGTCACCACGTTACGCTTGAGCAGATCGAACAAACCTCGAATCGTGTGCAGCAGCACCGCGTTATGACTGGCCTCGGCAATAGCCAGATGGAACCGAGCATCCGCCGCCCCCTCCTCGGCCCGACTGACTTCATCGACGCGTGTATAGCAATCCTGCAACGCTTCAAACGCAGTAGTCAGCCGTTCCCGGTCGACTTCGGTAGCACGCAACGCCGCGTAATACGCGCATGACGCCTCCAAAGTCTGGCGAAACTCCAGCAAGTCACGCTGGGCTTCTGGATTATTCTCCAGCAGATGCAGGAGCGGATCGCTGAAAGTCGACCCCAAAGAGTCGACGACATAGTTGCCGCCCCCTTGGCGACTGACTAACAACCCTTTGGCCGCCAGCTTCTGGATAGCCTCGCGCAACGACGGACGCGAGACTCCGAACTGCTCAGCCAAGGCACGTTCAGCCGGCAACCGCTCGCCGGATTTCAACGTACCCTCAAGGATCATTCCTTCAAGCTGCTCAACAATATCGTCAGACAGACGGCGCTGCCGCACCTGATCAAACGCCATAACTCACTCTCCACCATCCCGACCACTCGCCGGGCCCTCTATTCTGGCCTATCGCCGCCGTTCCAGCACCCATCAGAGTGCCTTCGTTTTTGCCGCTCAGATCCCCTCAGCCATCCCACTACGACCAAAGTTTTGCAGGCGGCAAATTGACACATCCCACGAAGGCTTTTAACCTAGCTCACATCGATTGTAAATTGGTATTACCAATTATCCATATCGACAAAAAAGTGCCTGACCAACAACAATTAGGGGCCACCCCATATGCAAACCTGGCAACAGCTTTACAGCCCGCTCGGCAGCCTCGGCTTGTCCGCTCTCGCCGCAGTCATCCCGATCGTATTCTTCTTCCTGGCCCTGGCAGTGTTCCGCCTCAAAGGGCATGTGGCCGGCAGCATTACCCTGGCACTGTCGATCCTGGTGGCGATTTTTGCCTTCCAGATGCCGGTCGATATGGCTTTCGCCGCTGCCGGTTACGGGTTCGCCTATGGCCTGTGGCCTATCGCGTGGATCATCGTCGCGGCCGTGTTCCTCTACAAACTTACGGTTAAAAGCGGCCAATTCGAGATTATCCGTAGCTCGGTTCTGTCGATCACCGACGACCAACGCCTGCAAGTGCTGCTGATCGGCTTCTGCTTTGGCGCCTTCTTGGAAGGTGCGGCCGGTTTCGGCGCGCCCGTGGCCATCACCGCCGCGCTGCTGGTCGGCCTGGGCTTCAACCCGCTTTACGCCGCCGGCCTCTGCCTGATAGCTAACACTGCCCCCGTCGCATTTGGCGCACTGGGTATCCCCATCATCGTGGCCGGGCAAGTGACGGGCATCGATGCGTTCAAGATCGGCGCCATGACTGGCCGCCAACTGCCATTGCTGTCGCTGTTCGTACCGTTTTGGCTGGTATTCATGATGGACGGCCTGCGCGGCGTGCGTGAAACCTGGCCAGCAGCCCTGGTTGCGGGCTTGAGCTTTGCGATCACCCAGTACTTCACCTCCAATTTCATCGGCCCGGAACTGCCAGACATCACTTCGGCGTTGGCCAGCCTGATTGCCCTGACCCTGTTCCTGAAAGTCTGGCAACCCAAGCGCACCGCAGGCGCGCAGATCGCCGGCGCCACCTCAAGCGCGGTCATCACCGCCAGTGCCGGTGGGTTCGGCCAGCCGCGCAGCACGGTTGCATCGCCCTATAGCTTGGGGCAGATTTTCAAGGCGTGGTCGCCGTTCCTGATCCTCACGGTGTTGGTGACGATCTGGACCCTCAAACCGTTCAAGGCCATGTTCGCCGCCGGCGGCTCTATGTACAGCTGGGTGTTCAACTTCGCGATTCCACATCTGGATCAACTGGTGATCAAGGTCGCCCCCATCGTGACCAACCCCACCGCAATCCCGGCGGTGTTCAAGCTGGACCCGATTTCAGCCACCGGTACGGCGATTTTCTTCTCCGCGCTGATCTCGATGCTGGTGCTGAAGATCAACGTCAAAACTGGTCTGACCACTTTAAAAGAAACGTTTTACGAACTGCGTTGGCCAATCCTGTCCATCGGCATGGTGCTGGCGTTCGCCTTTGTCACCAACTACTCCGGCATGTCGTCGACCATGGCGCTGGTATTGGCCGGCACAGGGGCTGCTTTCCCATTCTTCTCGCCATTCCTCGGCTGGCTGGGGGTTTTCCTAACAGGCTCCGACACCTCGTCCAACGCACTGTTCAGCTCGCTGCAAGCCACCACTGCCCACCAGATCGGCGTCAACGACACGCTGTTGGTTGCCGCCAATACCAGCGGTGGCGTTACCGGCAAGATGATCTCGCCACAGTCGATCGCCGTGGCCTGCGCCGCTACCGGCCTGGTTGGCAAGGAATCCGACCTGTTCCGCTTCACCCTCAAGCACAGCCTGTTCTTCGCCACCATCGTTGGCTTGATCACGTTGGCACAGGCCTATTGGTTCACCGGTATGCTGGTGCACTGAGACCTGCACGTAATAGGGTAAGAACCGACGCCGGGTAACTATTCCGGCGTCCGCTATTTCTGGAGGACGAATGAGTCTGCCTGCCGCTTTCCTTAATGACGTCGCACAGCTGATCCCACCAAACCGACGCTTCGACGACCCGCTGTCCACCCTCGCGTTCGGAACCGACGCCAGCTTTTACCGATTGATCCCACAACTAGTGATCCGTGTAGAGTCCGAAGACGAAGTCGTGACGCTGCTGCAATGGGCCCAGCGCGACCATGTACCCGTTACTTTTCGCGCCGCCGGCACCAGCCTGTCCGGGCAAGCGATCAGCGACTCGGTGCTGATCGTACTGGGCGACAACTGGAACGACCGCGAAATTCGTGGCCAAGGCACGCAGATCCGTTTGCAGCCCGGCGTGATCGGCGCGCAGGCCAACGCCTGGCTCGCGCCGTTCGGGCGCAAGATCGGTCCGGACCCGGCATCCATCAACGCTTGCAAGATCGGCGGCATTGTTGCCAACAATGCCAGCGGTATGTGCTGCGGCACCGCGCAGAACACTTACCACACCCTGGCGGGCATACGCTTGGTGTTGGCCGACGGTAGCCGTCTGGATACGGAAGACCCTGTCAGCGTCAGCGCTTTTCGCACGCAACATGGCGCACTGCTGGAGCGCCTGGCAACACTGGGGCGCGAGACGCGGGCAAATACCGAGTTGGCGGCAAAAATTCGCCACAAATACCGTCTGAAAAATACTACCGGCCTGTCACTTAACGCCTTGGTGGACTTTGACGACCCGCTGGAAATTCTCAGCCACCTGCTGGTGGGCTCCGAGGGTACGCTGGGTTTCATCAGCGCAGTGACCTACAACACCGTGGTCGATCATCCGAACAAGGCGTCGGCATTGATTGTGTTCCCGGATGTGGAGACCTGTTGCAACGCCGTCACCGTGCTGAAAACTCAGCCAGTCTCGGCCGTAGAGCTACTGGACCGCCGTAGCATGCGTTCGGTGCAGAACAAACCCGGCATGCCCGCGTTCGTACAACACCTATCGGAAAATGCCTGCGCATTGCTGATCGAATCCCGCGCGGCGACTTCCTCGCTACTGCAGGAACAACTGGCACTGATCATGGCGTCCCTGGCCGGTTTTCCTGTGGAGAAGCAGGTCGATTTCACCGAAGACCCCGTGGAAAACGCCCGCCTGTGGGCCATTCGTAAAGACACCTTCCCCGCCGTCGGCGCCGTACGCAAGACCGGTACTACGGTGATCATCGAAGACG
Organism: Pseudomonas sp. efr-133-TYG-23; assembly: GCF_030209215.1. Classification (NCBI taxonomy): domain Bacteria; kingdom Pseudomonadati; phylum Pseudomonadota; class Gammaproteobacteria; order Pseudomonadales; family Pseudomonadaceae; genus Pseudomonas; species Pseudomonas sp. efr-133-TYG-23. The sequence continues at coordinate 74,679 of NZ_JARVSL010000021.1, forward strand.
TGACCTTCCCGGTCGAGCAATTGGCTATCGGCGTAAACCGCCTGATCGAACTGTTCGACAAACATCACTACGACGAAGCGATCCTTTTCGGACACGCGCTGGAAGGCAATCTGCACTTCGTGTTCACTCAAGGCTTCAACAGCAGTGAGGAAGTCACACGCTATCAAGCGTTCATGGATGACGTCGCGCAGCTGGTTGCAGTGGAGTTCGGCGGTTCGCTCAAGGCCGAACACGGCACCGGGCGTAATATGGCCCCATTCGTCGAGCTGGAATGGGGCAGCGATGCCTATCAGTTGATGTGGCAACTCAAGCGCCTGCTCGATCCCAACGGCATTCTCAACCCGGACGTGGTGCTCAGCGAAGACCCGCAGATCCACCTAAAGCACCTCAAGCCGCTGCCCGCCGCCGATGAGTTGGTGGATAAATGCATCGAGTGCGGATTCTGCGAGCCGGTCTGCCCATCCAAAGGGCTGACACTGAGCCCGCGCCAACGCATTGTGATCTGGCGCGATATCCAAGCCAAAAAACGCGCCGGGGTTGATACCACCGAACTGGAAGCGGCTTACCACTACCAAGGCATCGACACCTGCGCCGCTACCGGTCTCTGCGCCCAGCGCTGCCCTGTGGGAATCAATACCGGCGACTTGGTGAAAAAACTGCGCGCCAGGAACGCCGACCGTACGAAAACGGCCGAATGGCTGGCCACCCATTTCTCCACTGCGTTGCAAGGTGCGCGCTTTACCCTGCATGTGGCGAATGGCGCCCGCATGCTACTGGGCGCGCCGCGCCTGGCCAAGCTGTCTGCCACAGCAACCCGTTTGTCGAAAGGGCAAATCCCTCAGTGGACCAACGCCATGCCCCAGCCGGAAAAAGCCATTCGCTTCAGCCCTCCTGTAACTGACGAGCGGCCCCGCGTGGTCTACCTGGCGGCCTGCGTGTCGCGGGCAATGGGCCCGGCTGCCGGCGATAAAGAACAGATGTCGCTGTACGACAAAACCCGTGGCCTACTGGAAAAAGCCGGGTACCAAGTGGTTATCCCAGAGAATCAAGACAACCTGTGCTGCGGTCAGCCATTCGCTTCAAAAGGCTACGCCGAACAGGCCGAACACAAGCGTCAGGAACTGATCGGCGCCCTGCTCCACGCCAGTCGCGGCGGCCTGGACCCCATCTACTGCGACACCAGCCCCTGCACCCTGCGCCTGGTGCAAGACCTTGGCGAAACCCGCTTGGACCTCTATGACCCGGTGCGGTTTATCCGCACCCATCTCATGGATCGACTGGACTTCACACCGCAGGAAGCACCGATCGCGGTGCACGTCACCTGCAGCACCCAACACCTGGGCGAAAGCCAGGCGCTGATTGAACTGGCCCGACGTTGCGCCAACACCGTGATCATCCCGGAAGGCATTCATTGCTGTGGTTTTGCCGGTGACAAAGGCTTTACCACGCCTGAACTCAATGCCCATTCACTGCGCTCACTCAAGGACGCGGTGCAATTTTGCAGCGAAGGTATTTCCACCAGCCGCACCTGCGAGATCGGCCTGAGCCAACATGGCGGCATCGATTATCACGGGCTGGTCTACCTGGTGGACCGGGTCACCCAGGCCCGCGCCCATTAACGCCGCAAAAAAACAGAACCCCTGCGCGTCGGCGTAGTCAGCTGAATAGGCCTCGACAATCGAGGCCCTCACTGATGTCGCTGGCAGCCGTCGAACGCCAGCAGCGTCGAGCCCTTTTGCGCAAGGAGATACCCGATGAAGCGTTCCGCTCTAGCTGGCTTGTTCATGACTGCTGCGATGCTGGCCTCTCCCGCCTTCGCCGCCGGTGACAAAGACCTGTGCCAGATCAACCTGGACAAAATCAATAACGGGAAAGCGCTGCTCGCCACCGATACCAGTGGCAAAAGTGGCGAAGTCGACACGGCCGTGGCTCAAGCCAAAGCAGCACACGCTGCAGGTGATGACAAGAAGTGCATCGAGATCACCTCCAAGACGCTGCAAGACCTGCAAAACAGCGAGAAAGGTGGCGAGTAAGCGTTAAGGCCAACCTTCGGGTTGGCCTTCCGTGACGGTTTGGCGTACACTGCACAGGCTTGTCACTCACTAAGAAACAAAGAGTTACAAGCTCGGGGCCGTTTAGGATTCGACGCCGGTTGCGAAACTTTAGGTGCATGCCGAGTTGGTAACAGAACTCGTAAATCCACTGTTGCAACTTCTTATAGTTGCCAATGACGACCAACACGGTGCTGCTCTCGCTGCTTAATTGCAGCTGACATGCACTCCTGGTGCCTTCGGGCCCAGCAATCATCAGGGGATGTCTGTAAACCCAAAATGATTGTCATATAGAACAGAATCGCCGTGCAGTACGTTGTGGACGAAGCGGCTAAAACTTACACAACTCGCCCAAAGCACCCTGCCCGTCGGGTCGCCAAGGGTTAACTTAATAGACACGGCTACGCATGTAGTACCGACAGCGGAGTACTGGCGGACGGGGGTTCAAATCCCCCCGGCTCCACCATTTGATCAACTAAAGACGTCCACGGACGTCTTTTTTTGTGCCTGAAATCCAGTGAAATCAAGGGTTTCAGGGCCATTGGCTTCCGTAGGCAGATTCTGAATTCCACTCGTTTGGGTATTCCAAATGGTATTCCAAGCTCTCTGGTGCTAATTTTTGGAATACCAAAACGGTATTAGAGGTAGCTCTCATGCCTGCTCAAGCCCACCGCCTATCCGACCGCCAACTCAAGGCGGTCAAGGCAAAAGACAAAGATTACGTCCTCAGTGATGGTGAGGGCCTCCAGCTCCGCGTCCGGAGCAATGGCTCGATGCTGTGGAACTTCAACTACCGGAATCCGATAACCAAAAATCGCATCAATATGGGACTGGGCACGTACCCAGAGCTCTCACTTGCGAACGCCAGGAAAAAGGTGATTGAAGCGCGCGAACTGCTGGCACAGGGCATTGATCCCAAGGTGCAACGCAAAGCTGAAAATGAAGCCAAGCGAGCGCAGACGGAACACACGCTAGAGAATGTGGCCAGCGCCTGGTTCGAGTTGAAAAAACACTCTGTGACCCCGGCATACGCCGAAGACATATGGCGCTCACTCACCCTGCATGTGTTCCCCAGTTTGAAAGCCACGCCGCTCACGGACATCACAGCACCGATGATCATCAAGCTCCTACGCCCGATCGAAGCCAAAGGCAGCCTGGAGACGGTGAAGCGACTTTCCCAGCGCCTCAACGAGATCATGGCCTACGGCGTCAATTGTGGGCTGATCTTCGCCAACCCACTCAGCGGCATTCGGGCTGCTTTCAAGAAACCGGTTAAACAAAACATGGCGGCACTTGCCCCCGAAGAGCTGCCCGAACTCATGGTGGCGATTGCCAATGCCAGCATCAAACGCGTCACCCGCTGCCTCATCGAATGGCAACTGCACACCATGACCCGCCCAGCCGAGGCAGCCGGAACGACCTGGGCAGAGATCGACTTCGACAAACGCATCTGGATGATTCCGCCGGAGCGCATGAAAAAACGCCGTGCACATCTAGTCCCGCTGAGTGACCAGGCGCTCGCCGTGCTGGAGACACTCAAACCCCACAGCGGCCACCGTAAACACGTGTTTCCGGCCGACAGAAATCCACGCACCCACGCCAACAGCCAGACCGCGAACATGGCGCTCAAACGCATGGGTTTTCAGGATCGATTGGTCAGCCACGGCCTGCGATCAATGGCCAGTACCATCCTCAACGAACATGGATGGGACCCGGAATTGATCGAAGTCGCCCTCGCCCACGTTGATAAAGACGAAGTCCGAAGCGCGTACAACCGAGCGGACTACATCGAGCGCAGACGCCCGATGATGGTTTGGTGGAGCGAGTACATTCAAAAAGCCGCCACCGGCAATTTGTCGGTGACGGCCATTCAGGAAAACACAAACGGGAACGTCATCCCGTTTCGTTAATCAGTTCCTGCTGGCGACAGCGGCGACACTGGCGACATCCCACGTATTTAGCGGTCCTTCGTAGGGCGACAACCTGGCGACCGTCGCCACCATCGGCATCGCCCATAAGCTTTTAAGGCCCAGCCCCTGAGGGCAGGAAGGCTTCGCCTTCCCGTCCTCAGGGGCTCACTTTAAAAACCGACGAACGGCCAATCCTCCATTCAAGGCCACCTTCTTCCAGGCACGTCCAACGCCTATAAAGTCCACCGCACACCGGGTTGACCAGCGTCCGAGCACGCGTTACACCAGAGCCTTACAGCGCTGTCATCGACAGCATTGCCCAGGTAGCCAGGGACCTTAAAGGCTACGCCCTACAGTGGTGGTCCCAGCCCATGCGCGCTCGCTTCCAATCAGGCGCGCAGTCACGCCCAACGTGATCGAAGCCAACTTATCCACAGTGCAATTGCGGCAACCCATGCCCGTCTCTTTTCTCTGGAAAGAGACGGGCATCAATACCGCTGCCGCAGCCCTTGCCGCACAACCCATTGCGGCTTTTGTCCCAGTGACAATCGGCGTGACAAACCTCGATGTCACTGGCTACAGCAATGCAGAGGATGGTGCCGCAGCTCACGCAAAGGGTTGCACCCGACTGACAGTCAGGCATGCCCCGGTCATCACATTGCTGTCTGCCTATAACTCTGGATCTCGCGGCGCTGGTCTCGTCAGCCAACGCAGCCTCCACCCGCCCACTTCAAGCGAAGTGCTCAGGAGGCCAGATCATGAGATGCCCAAGCTCCCGGCCGTAAGGAGCCGTCCGTCCCGCGTCAGAGGGCAACCCTCACAGGCTGCAGGGGCCTTGATCCCTGATAACACTCAACCACCGTGGCGGGAAGTGTGAGGGAATTGCGACGCCACTGGGAGAAAGGCAATGCAATTGTGCGAAACGCTCGACCTGCCTCGGCCTTTGTTGGAATACCGACCGACGCCGCTGACCTATCCGGTCGACGCATTGGGACAGCTAATGGGTCCAGCCGTGGAGCGCATGTCCGACGTTATCGGCGTGCCCTGCGCCATGGCCGCGCAATCGGTGTTGGCCAGCGCCGCGCTGGTGAGCCAAACCCATGCCAATGTGCATCTGGATGGGCGCGTCTATCCGTTGTCGCTGTACCTGCTGACGGTCGCCTTGTCCGGTGATCGCAAAAGCGCGGTGGATCAACTGGCGCTGACAGCCGCACGTGAATGGGAGCGACGGCAATGGTCGCTGTACGCACAGCGCCTGAAAGCCTATCGCGCCGCTCTGCACAAAAAAGCCGAAACCCAAGGGCTGCCTGAACCCATGCCTCCCCGGCTGATATCAGCCGAGCCCACCATCGAGGCGCTGATCAAAAACCTGTGTCTTGGACTGCCCAGCATGGGGCTGTTCAACGATGAAGGTGGACAGTTCCTGGGCGGTAGCACCATGAGCAAAGAGAACCAACTCAAGGCCATTACCACCCTGTCGTCACTTTGGGATGGCAGCCCCATCGACCGAGCGCGCGCCATGCCCGGGGAAAGCCTGCGGGCCTATGACCGTCGCCTCAGCCTGCACCTGATGCTGCAACCTTATCTGGCCAATCAGCTACTCACCGACCGAATGATCAATGGCCAAGGCATCCTCGGTCGCTGCTTGATCAGTTGGCCCGAACGCCTGGTGGGGCGACGCCTGTACAAAGCCGTCGACCTCACGCGAGATGCCAGGATTCAACGCTATCAGACACGCATCAGCACTCTGCTGGAAAAACCGTGGCCGCTGCATAAAGACGGTTCGCTCAACCCGGCCCAGCTTGAATTGACGCCCAACGCTCGTACCGCCTGGATTGATATTCACGACACTATCGAATGCCAGTCAGGCGAGTTCGGCGAGCTGGCCGGTATTCAATCCGTCGCCGGCAAAGCAGCGGCCAATGTGCTGCGTATCGCCGGCGTGCTGGCCGTGATCGAAGACGCAAACGTGATCGACGAAGCCCATATACAGCGCGCCTCGACCCTGATGGATTACTACCTGGCCGAGATCCAGCGACTGACCGAACAAGAGCCCATCAACACGGTACGCGAGGAAGCGGATCGACTGTTGCGTTGGCTGACGCAAAAAGGCTGGACCCGCTTCACCATCCGCGACCTGAACCGCAACGGCCCCCGCTTTGCCCGCAAAAGCAGCCATCACACCGCTACGCTGCTGACCGAACTGATCCTGCATAACTGGCTGGATTGCCGTGATGCAAGGACCTTCGAGGTACGCCATGTTCCGCCTCAATGACGCCGTGCGTCGGTACCAGGCGCAACATCCAACACGTCCCGCACTGCGATGCGTCGCCACGTCCGTCGCCGCCATGTCGCCAGCCTCAACCGCCGGTCCCCCTCAGCTTGTCGCCGCTGTCGCCGTGGTCGCCACACCTGACCTGGAGCCCGACGTCGTCAGCCTGTTGATCCAGCAGTTGCGCGAAGACGGAGCCCAATTGCAGCAAAAGAAAAATGCCCTGCTGATCCGTCCCTCACACTGGCAACAGATGAACAAGATCGGCCCCCACTGGAAAGCCGTCCTGCGCTTTCTGCAAGACCACGAAAACGGTGACCCCAATGGCATTGGTCGGCCGGCGTGATGGACGCAACTTTGGCTACGGCCGTCAGCTCAGCTATGCCGGCCCACAAGCGCTGAAAGATATGTTTGCCGGCGGCCACTTCGCCACGGTCAAAGCACACAGTGATCGCTGGCAGGCTTTCGTGAAGTGGTGTCGGTCAGCGGACGGCCCCGGTTACAACGACGCCCGCCAGATAGATCGCAGTACCTTGCACAGCTACGCCACACACCTGCGTCAACAAATCCGACAAGGTGAAATCTGCATCGCCACCGCGCAGAACCGCCTGAGTAGCGTAAACCGTACCCTCGCGGCACTACGCGGCGACCAGTACGTGAAAATCGCCAGCCCGAGCAAAGCGCTGGGTATGCAGCGATCAAACGTACGCACCCGAGCACCGGACGGCCAAGATCACCAGCAGGTCAGACGGGTGATTGACGCCCTTTGTGAGCAGCAACATCACCGGGTTGCTGCGATTGTCTATCTGGCACGGGCGACAGGCATGCGTCTGCGCGAAGCGATCCTCGCGAACCTGCCGCGCTTGCAGCGTGAGGCTGAGCGTTTGGGTCGCATCAATATCCAAGACGGTACCAAAGGTGGCCGGGCGGGAGCTTCGGCGCCACGCTGGATCATGGCGGATAAAGAGGTGAAGGCGGCGCTGCAGTTCGCGCGCGAGACGTCGCCGAAAGGCAGTCGTCACTTGCTCTCGCGAGACGACAGCTACGCAATGTTCTTACAACAGACCGTGCGACCTGCGCGTGAAGTACTGCAGGAACATGGGCTGAAGGGGTTTCATGAGTTACGCGCGGCCTACGCCTGTGAGCGTTACCAGCAGCTCACGGGGCACGCCGCACCGATCAACGGAGGTCGCTGCATTCGCGTTGATTACCGACTTGATCAACAGGCACGGCAGCAGGTCAGCGTTGAGCTGGGGCATAACCGGATCGATGTTGTTTCGGCTTATATAGGAGGTCGGAGATGACCAAGCCCTTCGATATGACGCTTTTTTTGAGCGGAGCCCTGACCGGTTCGAAAACCACTCAGCTGCGCCACCTACGGCAAGCCCAAATCATGCAGGCGGCCATCCAACAGCGGTGGCACCTAGACAATCCCTGGACCTGGCAGTTGAAACATCTGCGCTGGTTTCTAGCTCAACACCTCAAAGATCGCTCTGGCACCACTTGTTATTACTACCGACTCACCGCATACCTAATTATGAAAAGACTAGGCCGGAGCTGGGTTTTGTTTTGAAATCGCACCTGTTTTTTCTGCTAAACAACGCCGGCCCTGCCGCTGTGCTAAGGACCAAGCTGAATTCTGCACGCGGTGCGCTCCAAATCGGAAAGCCCACTTCAATTAGCCAAACTCGCCTTCCGTAGCGGGATCAATATCGGTCAACTCACGCTCAATCTGTTCAATACTCGGTAGGTTGGACTGCAGATCAATCGGCAAGGATTCGAGCAGTTTGAACTCAGCAATGCCCATCGGCTGGCTCTTATCACCTAGGGCATATTCAGCCACTACCTTGTTTTTGCTTTTGCACAACAACAGGCCAATGGTGGGATTGTCGTGTTCGTTTTTGACCTGTCGATCCACAGCGGTCATATAAAATCCAAGCTGCCCCAAGTGCTCGGGCTTGAACTTGCCGGCCTTGAGCTCGATCACCACATAACAACGCAGCTTGAGGTGATAGAACAACAAGTCGATAAAGAACTCGTCGCCTCCCACATCCAGCAGTACCTGTCGTCCAACGAACGCAAAGCCTGCGCCCAATTCCAACAAAAACTCTGTAACGTGTTTGACCAGCGAGCGTTCGATATCGCGCTCGTGCGCTTCATTGCTCAGACCAAGAAAGTCAAAGCGATACGGATCTTTCAGCGACTCGCGAGCCAGATCGGACTGCGGTTTGGGCAAGCTCACATCGAAATTCGTTACCGCCGTGCCACTGCGCTCCAACAGCCGGGTTTCGATGTGGATATTCAATACATTACGTGACCAACCGTGCGCAATCGCACCGTGAGCATAGGCCAGGCGTTGCTGCGTGTCTTTCAGCCGGGTCAGCAGTACCAGATTATGCCCCCACGGCAATTGTCCAACAGCCTGTTGGACAATTACGGCATCCGGCCACGCTTCGGCAAAGGCGCGCATATACATGAGGTTGGCGCGTGAGAAGCCCTTCATGTCCGGAAATGCGGCGCGTAAATCATGCGCCAACCGCTCGATCACCTTGGCCCCCCAGCCTTGCTCAGCTTGCCGAGATAGGATGTCACGGCCAATCTGCCAGTAGAGCAGCACCAGTTCACGGTTTACGGCCAGCGTTGATCGCTGCTGAGCAGCGTGAATACGACTTTTGAGATCGGTCAGCCAGTCGCCATAGCCTTCTGGGGGCGGGGTGAGGCTAACGGGGACGTTGCTCATACCTTCCCCTCGTGGCTGTCTTGGTCCTCCCTTCACGGTGTCTGCTGCCATCTCGATCTTTTCCAAACGTTCGGTAACGCGTCGACTGATAGACGCTGAAGATTTGCTTGAGTCGATAGACTATCCATCCCTGTCAGGGGCGGAAAGTGGATTATGTAGCCATCCTTGAATCGAACGATCTCAGAGTACCACCCTACCTTTGCCGCCCTGCTTTACAGTAGGTAGAGGCATCTGCTTAGACAAAAGCACTCTGATATCACCACGCTACTTCAATCCCCGCCGAGATACCCAAATGGAAAATGGAAAATGGAAAATGGAAAATGGAAAATGGAAAATGGAAAATGGAAAAAGAAACTCAAGGAGTTTTTCGATGGAAGAAAGGTATTCAGCATCCCGGACTATCAACGGGCATACGCGTGGGACAAGACCCACAACCGCCACATTCAACCCGGCTACCTGACCCTAGATGCTGAGCTCTCGATTCTCTTCGGCGTCAACAACTGGAACAAGTAGGTGCGCTACACCGGAGTCGGTTTTGCCAATGTGAAAAAGCATTGCCGAGCGTGCGCTCAGACTTTTTATTATTGGACGCAAGAACTTGTTCAGCAACACGCCCGAAGGCTCAAAGGCCAAGAGCCCTTTTCGTGGTTGTACCGCAACCTTGAGTGACTGCCCCAGGAAATTTAGGTTGAAGAGTACGAAGTGTTGTTATCGTATAGCTGCGCGTCGTGAATACCACCGTAGCCATAAGTTCTTGACTCGAATTAGGTTCTATGGAGCAGCGTCTAAACGTTTTAGAACGCGAGGAACGAGGGCATTGCTATTATTAGGTTTAGTAAGAGCTTTTTTAATTTCTTGACAGTGCCCAGCCGCTATTTCAAACTAATCAAATAAAGGATGTAGCCACTCCAGAAGCCATGTTTGCGGCAAACATCTTGAGAGCTCCCGGCATAGAAATTAAACGGCTTTCGATCTGAATACCTACAATTTGCACCGCCCCCACCACAACCCTTTCAAAGATTGTGCAAGTACCTACGGGCTGAGGGGCATTATCCGGCTGTGCGGGATAGGCTAGTGCCACCAAGTTGCATCTAGCTGCAGTGGAAAAGGCTAGAGCTTCGTAGATGTCAGCCTCACTGATCCGAAGCTGTCCCTTCTCCACATGCCCCTTGTACTTGGCATCCAGCAGGATCCTAGGCCTTGCTCCATGAGACTCAATCACGCAGTCTGGATAAACTGAAAGCTGGCTGACTGCCCCAGTATCCATCTTTGTCTTGGAACCCAAGGGATAACCATGTTGGGAAACTACAGCGTTGCGACCGAATCCCAATCGCGCGGCCAACGTTAACACGTCCTCCCATACGCGCCATGTTTTCACTAAATAACCAGGTGCATGTGCCTGTCCCTGCTTATAGTTAAGCCCCAGGCCTCCAAGAACATCTACAGACAGCTCATGCAGCGGCTTCCATACTCGGTGACGAGCAGGAATAGGGTTACGACGATTAGAAGCTAAGTTCTGAGGCGAAAGGTCCTCAATTAAACGTACCAAAGAACTTGCAACCGCGGGATCACTTACTTCAGGAAGTAACACCTTTGCTGCTGCGACGATGTCCCCGTTCCAATAGTTTTTACGATCAAACCGGATGAGTTCTTGTTCAAAGCCATCAGGTGAAGGAAAGATAAGCTCTACCGGATCAGGATCCCCATCGATGAAAAAGTCTGCTTCACGCACTCTCCGATAGCTGCGTAGTGGCCGACGTTTATGGGCCTCGTACATGCTAGTGATGGAGCGAGCGACTAAAGTTGACAAATCCCTTGGAGTACCACCGGAAGCTGATAATCGCTCGGTAGCCAAGAGCCGCCCATGTCGCGAAAGGGTAGAGAGGAAAAAAAAATCCTCGCGCCACGCAGCATCTCTGTCATCGAGCCCCAAAAACTTAGGCGCAACCTCTAGCTCCAGTGAAGGAGCCAAGCGGATGAGGCCTGCAAAATCTATTGCACGTGTCCCCTTGGTGCTTACGATAATGGGGTTATAGTTCAGCCTCAGACTTGACGCAGCACGATTCCCTGCCTCCAATAAAAGGCTGTTGGCTTTTGCGCGATCTAGTCCAAGTGCATCAGCAATCGCACGGCTCAGGTCAACCGGCGTACCGTATTCAATGAGGGACAGCCTTGTTCGGATGAGAGCCACGCGCTACTCCCTGGGATGAGCAAATGCTCTGAGAGTTGCGTAGATATTGTCTTCGGCAAAATTCGTGGGCCCTTCAAGACGTAAGCGCAAGTCATCCGCAAAGGTAGTCTCGATGAGTTTGAATGGATTATAGACGGGTCCATCAAGCGCATTAAGAACTGCGGCAATGCCTCGAATATCCCCGAAAAACACCTCTTCCACGTGTGCACGAACCTTTGCCCAACCTATACACAGCGTGCTCAAAGTTTCGCTTAGGCTCAGTGTTTGCGGGCTCACATCCGACATCAGTACGCCATGTCCAATCTGAAACTCAGGGCCACGTCCCAAGGTAATCTGCGCGTTGACAGAAACCCAGGCGCGAACCGAGCACTCCAAGGCAACACTCACGTTGGTAGGCGCATCAGGCAATGCGTCGGCCCCCTCTTCACCTAGACCATAAAATGTCCGTAACACCACTTCATCGGGCTCCAGACGCAAAGGCTCCCAACGACGCAAGAACGCCACATCCAAAGGTTCTACAGACGCATCGGCCTGATTCATAGCTGCCAGAATGTAGAGGTCATGAGGCAAAGCATACTCAATCACATCCCCAGAGACGGGATCGAGCATTTCAAAAAATTGCGTTTCGGCACGTTTGGCGCCATCAGAGGCCAAACGTTTGTCGGACTCAATGGCCACGATGGCACCACCAAACACCTGCACAGCAGGGCCCCGGTTAATCTCATCGATAATCAAGAGCGCGGCCCCGGCGGCGCCCTTCGCATGCTCACTGGCACGGTAGAGAGTGCCTTTTACGATGGTGAAATCAGGGGCACCTGCCACCTTGTTAACTGCTGGCGTTATACCCGATAAAAAATCGCGATACTTGGAGTTCTGATGAAAGACCGTTCGAAAAACCTTACGATCCATCTTAGTGGGTGCGGGGATCTCTTTAACAGCTCCGGCAGCGGGTGGGATTGGGATGCCACCCAAAGGATTGAGCCTCGGAGCGCCACCTGCGGGAGCAAGGCCGAAGGCCGTTTCAAAGGCCAATGCGACCTCTGCCAGAAGCTTCGATTTGCCTGTGCCAGGAGCGCCCGAAAGCAGTACGTTGCGCGAGCGTGCCAGTAGCTTTAATGCCTTCTTGCAGCCTTCACTTGCCATTGCAAAACCTACGCGATCTTGTGAAGTCGATGTAACCAATCACAGCCCGGTTCGCAGCTCGCCGTGCATCCAAACAACTCAGTAGCTCTTGAGCCACTGAAGGATCCCAAGCTCCCTTTACTCGAAGAGTCGATTCTTCTGCGAAGTGTGGCCACACAGATTGATCGTGAAGCTGAATCAAGAGCAGCAAAACGCGGTTCCCCACGCCACCTCGTGGTATTCGATCTGTATCAAAGCATGAGAATTTCGGCACCTGAGAAATCCAGCCTTCTGTCGGCCGAGACCTCGTAGGCGACATAAATTCGGCTGTTCTTGATACAACCTTTGTTGAGCCTGGATCTCGCCAAAAGAAGGCCCCCTGATGCGCTACTTTATCTCGCCGAAGTATTTTCTCTGGAAAAATCAATTCTACCGCTGGCAATACCGACTCATAGGGAAACCGAAAATCTCGGGCTCCTCCGCCAGAAGCTGAGTCATTCGACTCTGCATCGGCTTTCCTTCGATCACCCTCAACAATCTCTTTGTAAAGAATTCGGGCAACGTGCCCCGCCTCACTAGCCATGACTTTTCGTTCCTTGTTCGATTTCCTCGCCTCCTAGGGCGAGCTCTGAGGGCACATAAGCCATAGCCCCCAATGCACGTGCCTCTATCACGCGCTGCGACCAAACTGCAGACTTGCTTCCTGTGCGCTTTGCCATTGCAGCCAAAACGCTATCGACGGTAATTGTGGACTTAGCCTCGCCAGGCAATCTTACCTGTCCACGATCCAGAAGCGGGAAGTCTTGGAGCACTAGTTCCATGTCCTCTAGACATAGCGCATATGCCACAGCCACCTCCGCATCAATCTCCCCACGAAGATGCGCCATGCGCTCGTAGGTTTCACGGCTAGCACCGGCAGTATCCAGTTTACGTAGTTCGCGTGCAGCACTCACCAGCCTCTTCCAAGGCAAGCCGTCTTTGGCAAGTTTTGGCATGGGCACGCTTTGCAGCAGAAAATAGTTCACGGTAGTAGTAAGCACGCGCCGAAGCATCCAATCAAAGGCAAAACTGTTGGCGATGGATACCCATACAAGCAACCGTTCTTCCGAAGGGTCCTCAGGGAACAGGATCGTAGGCACCTTGTTGCCACAGATCACCCCGGCAGGAATTAATGAGGCCATTAGCGAGCGCTCATTGGTCTGACCCGCGATGTCGCAAAAGCCAACCCGCACCACGTCCACACGGTGCTGATTCGCACGAGGCATATCGGAGGGGCGAATCCAAAACTGGGGAGAGAGGACTGAGCCTCCAATGGAATAGGCCTCCCACAACGCACTGCGACCGCTGCCAGACACGTGCCCCTTAACGCCAAAACGATGCGCTTGCACCATGCGGCCCTCCACAAGTGGAAGAGCACCAACTGTTGGACGTGCCAGGAACTTTTGGCGTTCCTTGGTCATATCAACTTCACGGCAAAACTTTGGGGTCCAGCCATAGCCAGGCTCCTCCCACGAGATACCTGCTTCTCCAATCTTCGAGAAGAGCCTCCATTCGGACACGCTACGAACCTCAGGCAGGCTCAAATCGTCTCGAACCCTCGCCAGTGCTGTTCGGCCAATGGCAGCGGTTCCCGTGATTTCCAAGCCCGTAGGGGTGCCTCGTTCGTGCAAGAGGGTGATAGGTTCACGCTTACTTTTTTCAGAGCCCGCCTTCGTGAGAGCCATGGCCAAAAATTTAAAGCGCGTATCGATGGCAAAGAACCGTGCACGATTATCGATGATAGACAACGACACACTTTGGCTCGCATCAAAAATCTTCTGGCGCATGGCTTGAGTACCTTGCGAGCGAATAAGCCCGCCAGGGATCAATGCAACCACCACGCCCTGACCTTTGCAGAGCTGAAAGAAGAGGTCAGTGAAAGCAATGTAAAGATCGGGCTCCCCATTACCTAAGTTAGGGTAGCGGACCAACAGGCGTCTAGAGTAGATCGCTATCTCATCACGCTGCTGGGCAAACCTCTTTTCATCGAACCCATCAATTTGGGCCCCATAGTGGCGCTTGGCGCCAGAGGACTTCAAGAACTCATGCCGTGATAGTTTGACCTTTTCCCAAGGTGGGTTGCCAATCACCGCATCAAACCCCTCACGAGCCATATCAGTCCAGACCTTGCGCTCAGCCATCAAGCTGTCGCCGCAGAACCAACGTGCACGCATAGCTTTAAGAGCCGATACGTCATCAGTGAACGAGGCAAGCGCGAGCAATGCCGCACGCAAAGAGTTCTCCGAAAGATCCGCAGCACAAACACCGTGAGCCAGCCAATATGCCGTCTTGGCTCGGTCCAACCCACACACTGCATGGGTCAGTGCTGCCAGCAAAATTCCAGCACCACTCGCAGGGTCAATCACTTTGCTCTTGTGTGTGAGCTTGGGAGCAGCAAGCTTAGCCAAGCGAGTAGCCAGGCGAAAGTCTGTGTGATATGCGCCCGTGTTCTTTCGATCTTGTTCGTGCAAGACTTCACGTGCCAAGGCACTCAGTGCCATAGCAGGATGAATCGGCGAGCGCTCAATCGCATTTGCCACAGGTGCCGCAATATCTAAGAGCTCTGCTGCTGAGTGCTTACTTTTAACCCCAAAAGCCTCGTGAAACTCCGCTAGGTCAAACCCCCCAAAACGCGCTGAAGCAGCCTCCAAAATTTGCAGCCGAAGCTCAAAGCTGTCAGGACCACAACCTCTGCCAACAGTCGCTGTGAGAGCTGCTTCTACTGGGGCTAGATACTCTGCTTCAACGGGACGAGGTGCACTCATGCAAAGCTCTCCAAGAGTATGGGTTTGGTGACCGTAACAACCTTAGGTTGAGCTTCGGAAAGCTTGGCCGTAGTACGTTCAACGGCAACCAAAAATTCGTTCACGTCGGACGCAGTGCTGCTAGCCACCTTATTAGGGCGGTATCGACCAATGGCACCAAGAGGATGCATAGTGAACACGCCGATCTTCGAAAGCTCAGCCTTAATGTCAAGCATGCCAATGTGACCTTCACTGCTGTATGAGAGCAGCACCTTTTGAGCGCGCAAGCCATGCACGAGGCGCGAGAGCGTTTGAAGTGCACGGGTCTTATAGCAAAAATCCGAAGCTAGGCTCTTCCAAGGTCGAAGCCCCGCAACACCCTCGACCTCAGGCTCATCACCCAGCGCCACTGTTTCAAGGATGTGGTAATAGCTCGCGTACTGACGCTTTGTGTAAGGGGGGTCTAAATATACTAGGTCATGCGCAGCATTCGGCACGTCGAACACATCGCCCACCGTAGCTTCAACAAGCACGCTACTATCTTTAAGGTCACGGCAGCGCATAGCAATTTTGTCTTGCGATTGGCTGGTCCACTTGGAGAGGAAGCAGCCAAAGGTACCAGCGATGTTAGCCACTCGATTTAATGCGCCAAAAAGATCTGCTATGAGCAGGCGCTCTTCTACCTCATTGATGGTCCCAGCCTCCACCCAATCAGCGATCAGCGCGCGCATGGCGTCGATACGTGCTGCGTTTTCTTGGGTAAAGTAGCGCCGCTCAAGCCCGCACGTTTCGACCGATGCAGGGCTGTACTCGCGCCACATAAAACCATGCTTAGCGTTGGTCGCATTGAGCTTGGCAATGGCCTTGGTGTAGCCACCCAGCTTCTTAAAAGTTGCTTGATCGCCACTGATCAATCGTGCTCCCGCGGAAATCACCGCAGAACGCAAACTGTCATTGATACGCACGTTCCATCCTAAGCCAGCAGCAGCCTCAGCCACCACACCAGTGCCACAGAAGCCGTCCACAAAGAATGCGCCAGGTTTAGGGGTACCCATGTGTGCTTTGATCTGACCGATGAGCCTGGACTTGGAGCCGATGTATCGGAAAGTCATACTCCGGCTCCCGCATGCGCTCTACTTTCTGAACGCCTACGCTTTGGAACTGGCGAATTAACTTTATGGCCAGTAAGGGTGATGCCTTGGCGGCCGCAGTATTCACCAAGTAGCACTTCTAGCATGTTAACCATGCTGCGCTGTTCGCGAGCTGCGGCCTCCTTTAAAGCTTTTTTGAAGGCCGGGGAAACTCGAAGGTTCAAGGTCTCGCTTTTGGTGTCAGTAAATCGCATACGGCCGCCTCGCAACTGTCTGTGCAATTGCGTTATTGTACATACATCCAGCAGTCTGTCACCCCCCTGATAGAAATCAAATAGTTATACCGGATCGCGTCCCGGGGAGTGGCGTAACGGATCAAGCCGAAAGCGTCCTACGATGAAAGGAGGATGGCCATCGTGGTACTTTGCGGAGATCTAACACTCACCAGAAAGAAGATTTCGGCCAAGCTCACTCTCATATTTACCGAAGTGACTGAGAAAGGAGAGAGGATCTGATCTCTTCAATCAAATGGTGCGGTTGTCGCGGACCGGCCAATGAGATTAATGACCAAGGTAATACCCTCCCTGATCGACTGCCGGAGGGCATTGATCCTACCGCCGTTGATTAACGTAAAGTACGTAAACCTGGCGCATCTTCTCGCCGACGTAAGAATCGCTGTCGCTGCGCACAGCCATGACGGGATGCTCTAAATCCCGCGACTCGACCATAGCAGATCAAAAATCACGAAAGAAACAGTGCCCGCAGTGATGGCAAAACGCCCCACAAACGGATATAAATAGAGTAGCCAGATCGAGAAAAATACCCCCACGCGTTAGAAGCTAACGCTACTTTTTTTGAAGTTAGGGACCGGATCGGTCGAAAAAGACGAAAAAGGAGTTCAGTTTTATGGCTAATGCAGCAGGACAGGTTGCTCGTATTCTATACAAAGAGATAGTTCCTGGCGATCTTCGCAAAATCAACGCGGAATCCAACGATGCGGATACAGGAGGCGGGGCCCGCGATTTTCGCTTCGGCGCATATCCAAACATTTCCGCCATCGTACAGCAGATGTTTCCGAACCAAACCCAGGAGAACAGGCGCCGAAACAGTGTCGTTGTACCCACCACGATCTACTCAGGGACTTTTCACTGGGTGGACCAACTTGGCAGGACATTCAGCGCTACCTCTTACTTTGAACCACCTACAGATGCCCGACCGTCAGAGGGACGAATTACTAGAGTCCATG
Organism: Pseudomonas sp. efr-133-TYG-23; assembly: GCF_030209215.1. Taxonomy (NCBI): domain Bacteria; kingdom Pseudomonadati; phylum Pseudomonadota; class Gammaproteobacteria; order Pseudomonadales; family Pseudomonadaceae; genus Pseudomonas; species Pseudomonas sp. efr-133-TYG-23. Next base: position 92,085 of record NZ_JARVSL010000021.1, read on the forward strand.
AGCAACCATGCCTGGCGGTTAATCTAATTCCCGCGTCGACTCCAACAAATCGCACCTTCCTACTTTTGATCCAACTTGTCGACGGCACAGTATGGCCTCGCTACGTTGAAGAGCAAACTCTACGCACCGCGGGATTATTGCCTCCCCTAGTAGCCCAACAGATGCTCCAATGCATAAACGCCCCGCGTCGAGCGGATCAAGTAATCATCGGCTTCTTTGACTTCGTAAACGGCGGTAACTATTGTAATAGCCGCTAGTTTTACATTGATTCCCTCAGCACCCTAGAGCTCATTCTTGTCCAAGCGGGTCGCATGCGAAGTGGGCTGCTGGGGCTTCCGAGACGGGCTCTAGGCAATGTATGATTGTTGTAGATAACCCCATGAGGGGCCCAATGTGAGCATCTCGACATAGTTTTTTGCAAGCTTGCGGTAGTAGGTTTCCAAGCGGCTGTCCGCCAATCGGCCGACAGCCGTTAAATAACGCTCCGCTACCGGTCGAAGCTGCACGGCAAACCAGGTTTCAGTTTGCTTCAAGCCTAGGTATTTCATACTAATGTATTGGCTGGAGTAAACAGTATTCCATTAGGTATTCCAACAAAGAAACTGAGTCTTAGCTTTTTGCGGAAAGACAATACGTTACAGCTCGAGTTCAAATTACCCCGGCCCACCATTTGATCAACTAAAGACGTCCACGGACGTCTTTTTTTGTGCCTGAAATCCAGTGAAATCAAGGGTTTCAGGGCCATTGGCCTCCGTACAGGCCTTTTGAGCGCCAGGCGTTTTGGTATCCCCAAGCTTTGGGGATACCAAAACGATGTCAGAGGTGGCCCGCATACCCACCAATGCTCCCCACCACTCCCTTCTGCCAAACCAAGGCAACGAAGACAGCAAAAAACGACTTCATCTTCACTGACGATGACGAGCCTTGGCGTAGGATCAATACCCGTAAAGCCGCACTCAACGCGACTTCATCATTCTAAAAAGCTCCCCCGTCTCCACCCTCAAACTTACCAATCACATTTATTCTCATCACGCACTTAATAAGCTAGCCACCTAACTAATTTAAAACAATCGTCTGAACTCAACCCCATCTGACAACAACTCTCTTTAACCAAACACACCGAGGTGTTTTTTATTTCACAGGTATTTCACATATCCTTACTTATGCTAATGTCATTACGACATCATCGCTATCAAACCCGGATCGGGAGTGTGTATGACAGGTCTTCTGGCTTCCGTTAACAGCCGTACGCAACTGGTCGGGCAAAACCGTCTGGAATTGCTTTTATTCCGGTTCAACGACCATCAGTTATACGGCATCAATGTGTTCAAAGTGCGCGAGGTTATTCGCTGCCCTAAGTTATCTGTACTACCAAAGTCTAATAACAACATTTGTGGCGTGGCGAACATCAGAGGCTCTTCCATCCCCGTTCTAGACCTTGCGATGGCCACTGGGCTGCCGGGTATTACCGATAAGGAGAGCGCTTTTATCATACTTACGGAGTACAACAATCGCGTTCAGGGTTTTCTGGTTTATGCGGTTGAGCACATTGTTAATTTGAATTGGGAGGATATCCATCCTCCGCCCAAGGGCAGTGGTGATAACAATTATCTGACCGCTGTGACCCGCGCGGATGATCGGTTGGTGGAGATCATCGATGTGGAAAAGGTGCTGACGGAAATTTCTCCTACGTCGGAGGAGATTTCCAACGGTGTGGTGGATCACCAGGTGACTCAGTGGGCACGGGATCTGCGTGTGCTCACGGTCGATGACTCAATGGTCGCCCGCAAGCAGGTCACGCGTTGCCTGGAAACCATCGGGGTGGAGGTGGTTGCGCTGAACGATGGGCGTCAGGCCCTGGATTATCTTCGCGCCATGCTCGATGAAGGGCGCGATCCGCAGGAAGAGTTTTTGATGATGATCTCGGACATAGAGATGCCCGAGATGGATGGCTACACCCTGACCGCTGAAGTACGCAGCGATCCGCGCCTGGCGAAGTTGCATATTGTGTTGCACACCTCGCTGTCGGGCGGGTTTAACCAGGCCATGGTCAAGAAAGTCGGGGCCGATGACTTCCTGGCGAAGTTCCGCCCGGATGACTTGGCCGGTCGGGTCGTCACTCGCATCAAGGCGGCCAACGCCAACTGATCCATTCAACCACCACACCATTCACGCCAGGGAGGCTGAGCGGCAATACATAAAAAGAAGAAACAGTAGAGGCCATATCATGACCAAGTGTAATGAGCTCTATCATCAGGCTCCAGACGGCGAAGCAAGGCCTTTCTGGAAGGGTACGCTGGATACCTGCACATCGGGCTGCGCAACCACGTCGCCTAATTCCGCATGCGAACCCGGCACCACAACCACGCCCATCTCCCCTACCTCAATGAAAGACGAGCTGATCGCCGCCCAGGCGGTGTGCACCCGAGCCAAAGCCGCAGTCGTCGAAATGTTCAGCCATGCGCGCATGGGCCGTGCGCTGGAGCTTGAGCCCATCAGCTCGCTAGTGGATGACATTTCCAGCTCGATCGCCCGCCACCCAGACGCTTTTATCAGCCTGGCACGCCTTAAAAGCATCGACGATTACACCTATATGCACTCGGTGGCGGTGTGTGCACTGATGATCGCGCTGGGCGTACAACTCAAGCTGCCGCCCGCGCTCATTCGTCGCGCGGGGCTGGCCGGCCTGCTGCACGACATCGGCAAGATGGCTATTCCAAACGCCATCCTTAATAAACCCGGGCGTTTGAGCAGCGATGAATTGCAAGTGGTCCGCCGCCATCCCCTGGAAGGCGAAAAAACCCTGATGGGCACCGCCCAGATGTGCGACATGGTGGTGGACGTATGCCTGCATCACCACGAAAGAGTTGACGGCACTGGCTACCCTCACGGGCTGGCGGGTGAGCAAATCAGTGTTTTTTCACGCATGGCCGCAGTGTGCGACGTCTATGACGCGGTGACTTCCGACCGCTCCTACAACCAAGGCTGGGACCCCGCCGTGGCCATTCAGCAGATGTCTACGTGGCAGGGGCATTTTGACGATGAAGTATTTCGGGCCTTCCTAAAAGCGGTCGGTATTTACCCCGTGGGCTCTATCGTTCAAATGAAAAGTGGCACCATCGGCGTGGTCATTGAACAACATACTGATTCGCTGTTGACGCCCAAGGTCAAGTTATTCTTTTTACCGGTACTTAATATTTATATCACCCCGAAAGTTATCGATTTGAGTGACCCCGCTCAAACCGATCGCATTATCGCGCGGGTGCCGCCGCAACGTTATGGCTTTAAAAATACCGAACACTTGTGGCTCGACGATAACGAGCCCAACTGATTAGCGCTTGCTGTCATGCAGTATTGACCGATGAAACGATAAGCATCGGCGCTACTGCCTAAGCAGCCCATAGTTAAGCCTTAAGTCTTGTGTGCACAAAGACATTGGAATGCCAGTATCCGGTGATATTGGCAACTATCAGCGCAGGCAGGAAACATCATGAAATTCAACTCATTGCAGACTCGAATTTGCTTTACCGCAGGACTCTGCTTATTCATCTCTTGCGCCAGCCTGGTTTTATATGGGCTGTATTCTTCAAATGCGAATCAAACTTACGTGGGCCGTGAAGTTTCAACGCTGATTGAAAATGCGACCATCCGCGAAGTGCAGAACCTTGCCGAATCGCGCGCAAATGCCATCCAAGCCAAATTGCAGAACGCCCTGGACTCAGCTCGCACAATGGCCAACACCATGAGCGCCAGTAAAAGTGCGCAGAGCCCGCTCGCTCTGGGCCGGGAGCAAATCAACACAATGTTGCTCAGCGTGCTCAAGGACAACTCGGATTTCAACGGCACCTACTCGTGCTGGGAGCCGGATGCCCTGGACGGTCAGGATCAAGCCTCTCGTAACAATGAAGGTGGTAACAACCCGCTGACGGGCCGTTTTACGCCCTATTGGACCCGCAGCTCGGACGGCCATATCGCTGTGCAACCGCTGGTGGAATACGACTCCGACGCGCGTCACCCCAACGGTGTCCTTAAAGGCGGCTGGTACTCCGGCCCCCGCGATACCCAGAAAGAGAGCGTGTTGGACCCGATCCCCTACGTGGTCCAAGGCAAAAACGTGTGGCTGACGACGCTCTCGGTACCCATCACCGCCAATGGTAAGTTCTACGGGGTGGTCGGTGCTGACTTCGATATTTCGTTTATCCAGAAACTCAGTGAGCAAATGTCCGCCGACCTGTATGACGGCAAAGGTTCGGTAACGATCCTGAGCCATCAAGGCTTGGTGGTGGCCAACAGTAAACGCCCCGAACTGATCGGCCAGCCATTGAAGGCATTGCTACCCAACACCTGGGAAAAGGTCTTGGCCAACGTGCAGAAGGGCCAGGGTGACAGTCGGATGAATCAGGACGCCGAGGAGATCGAGGTACAAATGCCGATCACCCTGGGCCGCACCGGCAAACCCTGGGCGATCTTGATCCATTTGCCCAAGGCCGTGGTGATGAGCCAGGCGATTGCGCTGGAGCAGGAGCTGAAGTCCCGCGGGCTGAGCAGCAGCATCTGGCAGGTGGGCGTCGGGCTCAGTATTTCTGTGCTGGCCTTGATTGTGTTGTGGTTTGCCACCGCGAAAATCGTCGGTCCGATCCGTGAGGCCGCGACCCTGGCCGCGACCATCAGTCTTGGGGATTTTTCCCAGCGTCTGGTTCAGAAATCCGAAGATGAAGTCGGGCAGTTGTCTTTTGCCCTGAACGAAATGTCGGACAGCCTGCAACGTCAGGTCAAAGTCGCCGAACGCATCTCCGAAGGCGACCTGGACCTTGAGGTTCGCCTGTCGTCCCCCAACGACACCCTGGGCAAGGCGTTGGAGAAAATGGTCGGCAACTTGAACAACCTGATCTCCCAGGTTCAGGTCAGCGCCACCGAGATCACCGGCAGTTCGGGCCAGGTCACAGAGTTGAGTCAGTCGTTGTCCGAGGGGGCGGCCAACTCCGCGTCGTCCATCACCGAGATCAGTGCGGTCATGACGCAAATGGCCGCGCAAACCACCGACAACGCGGCCAACGCTAAGAAGGCCGATGAGCAGTCACAGGCATCACGCGCGGACGCGGGGGAAAGTGACCAGCTGATGAGCGAGCTGATCGCCGCCATGGCCGAGATCGACAACTCGGGCAAAGACATCACGGCCATCATCACCACCATCGACAATATTGCCGCCCAGACCAACTTGCTGGCCTTGAACGCCGCCATTGAAGCGGCACGTGCCGGCGAACTCGGCCGTGGTTTTGCCGTGGTGGCCGACGAAGTGCGTAGCCTCGCCGCACGCAGTGCCGAAGCCGCCCAGCAAACCGCGGCGCTGATCGCCGACTCGTCGACCAAGACCCAACGCGGCATGGTCATCGCCGGACGCACCGCTGATTCGCTGCGCAATATCGTCAGTGGTACTACGGCGGTCTCAAGCCTGGTGTCCTTGATCTATCAGGCGTCGAGCGAACAAGCCTCCGGGCTGCAGCAAGCCAGTATCGGCCTGGAGCAGATCGATGAAGTGACTCAGCAAAATCAGCACAACTCCCAGCAATGCGCGGTGGCGGCCAAGAACTTGTCGGAACGGGCCAACGCCATGCAGCAAGGGCTGAGCCGTTTCAAGGTCAAAAGCAGCTAGCGCGGCGGCCCGGCCGGGGGCGGTCAACCGCTGCCCTCGGTCCCTTTCATCAACCGCAGGTTCATTCACGAAATGTTAAGAATCGCCTCCCTATACTGACCGACTGCGAGCCGCTCCCCCGAGCGGCGCCCTGCCCCGGTATCCACAACCCATGACGCGCCCCGCCTCTCTGCTGCTCCTGCTTGCTGGCCTGTTGTTTTTCTTTGCTTTGGGTAACCACGAACTGCAAGGCTCCACCGAAGCCCGCGTCGCCGGGATCGCCATGGCGATGCAACTGGACAACGACTGGGTGGTGCCGCAGTTGTTTCGCGAGCCGTTCCTGGAAAAACCACCCCTGAGCCTGTGGCTGGACGCCGGCGCGATTCGCGTGTTCGGCGGCACCACCTGGGCGGTGCGCCTGGCGTCGGCCTTTGCTGGGTTGTTCAGCGTGATGCTGCTGTACGGGATGCTGCGCAAGTTCGGACGTCCGCAAACCCTGGCGTTCAGCGCGGCGTTGATCCTGGCGACCATGGCCAGTTACTGGAGCAATGTGCGGGGTGTCGGCGAGGATGCGTTGCTCAGCCTGGGCGTGACCACCGCCCTGCTGGCGTTCTACCAGGCGGTGCGGCCGGATCGTCAAGGTTCGGCAACCGGCGCCTGGGCGTTGTTTACCGCCGGGATGGTGATCGCCACGTTGAGCAAAGGCGTGCTGGGCCTGGCGATGCCTGGCGTGGTGATCTTTGTGTATCTGGTCAGCACCAGCCTGATGGATAAACGCCTGCGCCTCGGGGACTGGCTCAAGCCGGCGGCGTTTACCCTGCTGGCCCTGATTCCTCTGCTGATCTGGCTGATGTTCCTGTTCCAGCGCGGCGGCCTGCAGGCCGTGGGCGAAGTGCTGTGGACCAATAGCGTCGGACGCTTCAGCGGCGAATTCGTCGAGGCCGGGCATTACGAACCGTTCTATTACTACCTGCTGAAACTGCCGCAAGCGTTCTTACCGTGGAACATCCTCGTGTACCTGGGGCTGTGGCATTTCCGCAAAAGCCTGGTACGTAATCGTTACCGGTTATTTTTCAGCGTTTGGCTGGTGGCGCAGTTCACGTTGCTGACGTTGGCCTCAAGCAAGCGCACGGTATACCTGATGGCCCTGACACCCGCCGCCGCTGTGCTGGCCGCCGAGTATGGGCGGGTCATCTTGGAGTGGCTGAAGGCGCATAAGCCGTCACTCTACAAGTACCACAGACATCTGGTCGGCGGCGTGTTCACGCTAGCGGTGGCGTGTTACCTGACGGCCGCGTTCTGGTTTGCGCCCAAAGCCGATGTACGTCAGTCATTCGTGCCGGTGATCCGCCAGGTTCAGGCATTGCAAGCCGAAGGCAAGGAAGTGGTGTTGTTTCAACCCAACGAACGTATCGCCGGGGCCAGCGTGTTTTATTTGCAGAGCTACTTGAAGATCCTGCAGACAGACGCGCAATTGCACAGTTACCTCGCCGCCAGGCCTGGCAACGTTGCGTTGCTGGACCGTACCGACGGCCTGAGCACGCAGGTCAAGGTGATCAAGGAAATGGCGATCAATCGCCAGCCCTACTACTTCGTCGAGCAGTAAGGCCGGCGCGGCAGGTTAGTGTTTGGTGAGTTTGTCCAGGTAACCCATGGCGAATGCCGAGACCACGAAGGTCATGTGGATGATCACGTACCACATCAGGTGCTGAGGATCGACGTTCTTGGCGTCCATAAAGATGCGCAGCAAGTGGATGGAGGAAATCGCCACGATGGAGGCGGCCACTTTCATCTTCAGCGACGAAGAGTCCATGGTGCCCAGCCAGTTGAGCTTTTCCTTGTTGTCGTCGATATCCAACTGCGAGACGAAGTTCTCGTAGCCAGAAATCATCACCATCACCAACAGGCCGCCGACCAGGGCCATGTCGATCAACGACAACAGCAGCAGGATTACTTCGGCTTCCAACATGGTGAAGATGTTGGGAATGACGTGAATGATTTCCTGGAAGAATTTCAACGCCAGGATCAGCAAGCCCAGGGACAGCCCCAGGTAGATCGGCGCCAGCAACCAGCGCGAGGCGTACATCGCATTTTCGATAAAGCGTTCCATTGGATCTCACACAGCGTGGTTAGAAATGGCGGCGAGTATACCAGCCGCCATCAACGCGCTGTAACCGCGTGAAAACTGACCTGGGCGGCTTCTGTAAGAGAATTTTTCTGCTAGTGTCGAGCCCATCAACTCGGCTCGAAGATGTCGGACAGGAAGAAAATCAGATGATGGATGTGCGATCCCCTTTGGCCGGTTTCGGCCTGTGCGCAGCATTGCTGCTGACGGGCGGCTGCTCCCCTGGCGATGAAAAGAAACAGGCCACCCTCGAAGAGAAAACCGCGCAATTCGAACAATCCTTGGACAGCATCCAAGACCCCAAGCTGCGCGACGCCATCGCCGACCTCGGCGGCTCGCTGCTGTTGCTGGAGCGGGCGCAACTCAAGCTCGCCAACAAGCCCATCGAGCCAGAGTACGGTGAAGACTCCCTGGCCCTGCTCAAGCACTACCCCACGCCCCAGGCGTTGGTGGACACCTACATCAATGGCCTGTTCGTGCTGCGCAAAACCTCCCACTCCGATTACCTGACCGATCTGCAGCCGGTCTTCCCGTTCAATTTCAACCTGCCCGACCAGTTCCCGTTTCCCCACAGCCTGGAATGGCAGTCGGTCACCCTGAGCAACCACAAAGTCATTCCGTTCCAGCCGGAATGGTCGGAAACCGATCCGGGCATCCAACTGAGCCCCAGCAGCTCCAACCTGACCAACCCCGATGATCTGACGGTGACCTACCCGTTCATCGACGGCATCGAGACCGAAAACAAAAGCCAGCCGCAACCGGTGAGCCTCAAGGGCACGGTGGAGGTGATCGCGCCTGGCAATGTGCTGACGTTTGACTTGTCGACCAAGGATGTAGGCCACCCGCGCACTGAAGGCGCGATCAGCGTCAATCTGCTACGTCTGGAGAAGAACTACGCCGAAATCGAACTGACCAACAGTCAGCCCCTGGCGCCCCAAGTCGGCGATGAGTCCCCCAACCCGCTGCTGGTACAGGCGCGCAGCAGCACCGGGCAATTCCTCACCCGTTCGGGATCCATCAATGAAAGCGCGGCTCAGGTGGCGTTCTACCAGAAACAATTGGCCGAGATGCAGAAGCAGAAAGTCTGGTCCGACGCCTTGGAAAAACAGCTCAGCGATGAGCAAAAAGCCTTCGAACACCAGCAGAACACCCATTACGCCAAGGTGTACTTCAATGGGCTGATCGACACCCTGCAAGTCAACGTGCTGGATTTTTCCAAGGCCACGGTGACCCGCAAGGACCTCGACCTGCCGGTGCTTCGCTTCGACAAAAACAGCCTGGAAAAAACCGTGCAAGCCTTGCCCATGCCGGTCACCGTGTATGACGACGGCGCCGCCGATTGGCTCAAGGACGCCACACTGACCGAAGACCAGCTGAAAAACAGCGTCACCATCAACCAGTCCGTCGAAGACGCCAGCGCCGCGACTATCGTGTTCGACCACCCCTTCACGTTCAATGACGATCTGGTGGGCGCAGAGCGCAATAGCACTGAGTCGCCGGTGACCTTCTTTACTGCCGATGAAAAAGGCGAGCGCGGCGAACCGATTGAATTGCCCACCGAGGCTTTTGAGCTGAACCCGGCACGCGGCACTCTCACCTACGACCTCACGCTGTTTCCGGAAAATCCGGCCTATGTAGTGGGCTCGATCCCTTTGTTCCTGGCGACCATCGAGAAAAACCAGATCGACGTGGGCACGTTGCCCAAGGGCCTGTCGCTCAAGGACAACGCGCTGGTTGTCGACCAGAAAGCCTTCCCCTCCGACAGCTGGCGTTTCTATGCCAAGGACGCCAGCGGCCACTACCTCAAGGAAATCCTCGCCGTCAGCCATCGCGCCGCGGAATACGGCACGGCGTTATTCGACGTGCATTACTTCTACGGCCAGCCGAGCGCGCTGGAAGGCTACCAGCGTACTGAGCTGAATACCGTGCAATACGGCTTTGAGGTCAAACTGGACAAGCCCGAGGGCAAATAAGCGGACTACAGAGCGAGCTGCTCGTGGCTGCGGTTGAGCAGTCGAAGATGGGCCTGCAAGTGCAGGCACCAGATCGGCGGGTCCTCGGCCATTTCGTAACCCTGTCGAGTCAGGTTTTCGACGATCGACTCCAGCAGATGGGCTGCCTCGAAGGGGCCGCGAAACGGGCCCTGGGACTTCACCGCGGACGGCTGCTCGCCGGTCATCCCGGCGGCAAACAGCACCGTCCACAGCCCGTTATCCCCAGCGAGAGGGCGAATGGCGCATTCGATACGGGTAGCCAGCCCGAAGTACTGGCGGGTAAGACAGAGGTTGCGCGACATGGCGGCGACCCTCGGTAGTTCGGTGTTCAGCCCCTGCGCGTGGGCGAGGCTGTTGCTGTCCAGCGACTCCTGTGGATATCCCTAATCCTCAGGATAGAAGAAAAACACGACAAACCAAGGCCGTAGAGACCAACGGTGTAGGCCCCTGTAGACACCAGTCAAATTATTGTCATTTCTGCCAACCTTGCGGCGAGCGAACTGGCGCCGCGCGAGACAAGCTCGCTCACCACAAGGATCGGGGTAGAGGCTTGGATTTCCAGCGCCATTTCGCTTGAGAGAAGCGGAAGTCAACGTTCTGTGGCAACACACCAACTCATGTGGTGAGCGGGCTTGCCCCGCGCGAGGCCAGCTCGCTCACCACAGGGATCAGGGCAGAGGCTTGGATTTCCAGCGCCATTTCGCTTGAGAGAAGCGGCAATCAACTCAGGTTCCGTGGCAACACACCAACCCATGTGGTGAGCGGGCTTGCCCCGCGCGAGACAAGCTCGCTCACCACAAGGATCGGGGTAGAGGCTTGGGTTTTCAGCGCCATTTCGTTTGCGAGAAACGGCAGACAACTCAGGTTAGTGGCAACACACCAACCCATGTGGTGAGCGGGCTTGCCCCGCGCGAGGCCAGCTCGCTCACCACAGGGATAGGGGCAGAGGCTTGGATTTCCAGCGCCATTTCGTTTGCGAGAAGCGGCAGACAACTCAGGTTCCGTGGCAACACACCAACCCATGTGGTGAGCGGGCTTGCCCCGCGCTAGGCCAGCTCGCTCAC
>NZ_JARVSL010000030.1:0-86510 GCF_030209215.1 Pseudomonas sp. efr-133-TYG-23
CAATGGCGGCGGCGGCGCCGGCACCGTCGAGGCGGTCCATGTTGGCTTCGGTGGCATGGCCGGCGTTGGCGCCTTTGGTGGCTACTTCGCCTTGATCTTCTTTGTCGAATTCGTCCCAGCTCAGCATGACGTGTCGTCTCCTGCGTGAGGGCTCCAAGGTGCCCGTGTGAAACCGGATGGTTGGGTGTTCACACGGCCCGAGGGCCGCGGTGGATCTTAAGGAATCGTTTCTTGCAACAGCTCGCGCAGGCATTAAACGGAAATTGCGTAACGGGTGCGCTGCGTGAGGCTTGAGGGGCGGAGCGGTCGGTGCTGGCTCCGGCGATGGCCTCAGGTCTGGCTCTTCGTCCCTGTGTAAAGGGATATTGCAGGCCCGATTTACCCGCGCATTATAGGGAAAAAATCGGCTTTGTGTTGCGGCGGATGGTCACGATTGACCGCTGTAAGGCCATGGTTTTCGGTCAAAGCGCGTGTTTGCAAGGCTTTGCTGGGGTAGGAATTTTTTGACGGGCGGTGGGATGTTTTGGGTAGGCGAGGGTGAGGGCGCAACGTAGGGCTTTGTAAGGCAGGTTCTTGGCCGCAGAAACGATTTTCTGCGGCGGCCAAGATCCGAGTTTATATCTGAATAAATACGTTATTAGCCGTTAGAGCAGCCATTGCCCATTACATGGTAATTAAGAATATGACGCTGACCTTGGGAATCTTCATATTCCATTTTTACCGGTACAACTTCGCAGACATCCGGCACGTTGCTCATGGACAGTACTTTGGCGATGTCCAAATGAGTGCTGTAGGTGTAGTCCTCGACAATCGGTGCGTTCTTGCCGGCCAGTTCGGTCGGGGCTTCGTCGGCCAGGGCGGCAGTGGCACACACGCTGCTGAGGGCCATCACTACTAACGCTTTCATTACTGTATTTACCTTCTTCAGGGCGAAAGGGGTCACGGGGCCCTTGTGAGGCCGCGTGTGTAACTTAAAAGTTGGGAAGTTCGGATTAACGTTGCCTTCGTGGGGGCTGTTGCGTTGTTAATCACAGTGCCTTGTTGGCGGAGTTGATTTTAGGCGTGCCGGTTATATTCATATACCCGTGCTTTTGATAAACACTTTTGGCGGTTTTTGTAACAATCCCCGGGTGAAGGATTTTTCATTGGGCGGTAAAGCCCCGTAGGCTGCGGGCCAGAGCGGTGTAAGGGGATAGCAGGGCAATTTGTAGGGTCTTGTTACTACCATCGTCGAATGGTTCTATAGGCTCACCCCGGCTAAAACAGGGGCCATACAAAAACAACTATTGTCACCGAGGTAAGAAAGATGAGTGCGGCTTCCCTGTACCCCGTTCGCCCCGAAGTAGCAGCCAACACGCTGACCGACGAGGCGACCTACAAGGCCATGTACCAGCAGTCGGTGGTCAACCCCGACGGTTTCTGGCGCGAGCAAGCCAAGCGTCTTGACTGGATCAAGCCTTTCACCACGGTGAAGCAGACGTCGTTCGACGATCACCACGTCGACATCAAGTGGTTCGCCGATGGCACCTTGAACGTTTCCTACAACTGCCTGGACCGTCATCTCGCCGAGCGCGGCGATCAGGCAGCCATCATCTGGGAGGGCGATGACCCTGCCGAGAGCCGTACCATCACCTACCGCGAGCTGCACGAAGAAGTCTGCAAATTCGCCAACGCCCTGCGTGGCCAGGACGTACACCGCGGCGACGTGGTGACCATCTATATGCCGATGATTCCCGAAGCCGTGGTCGCCATGCTGGCCTGCGCGCGCATCGGTGCGATCCACTCGGTGGTGTTCGGTGGTTTTTCGCCGGAGGCCCTGGCCGGTCGCATCATCGACTGTAAGTCGAAGGTGGTGATCACCGCCGACGAAGGCATCCGCGCCGGTAAGAAAATTCCGCTCAAGGCCAACGTCGACGACGCCCTGACCAATCCGGAAACCAGCAGCATCCAGAAAGTCATCGTGTGCAAGCGCACCAACGGCGCGATCAAGTGGAACCAGCATCGCGACATCTGGTACGAAGACCTGATGAAAGTGGCGGGCGCGGTCTGCGCACCGAAAGAGATGGGGGCCGAAGAAGCTCTCTTTATCCTCTATACCTCCGGCTCCACCGGCAAGCCCAAGGGCGTGCAGCACACCACCGGCGGTTACCTGCTGTATGCGGCCCTGACCCATGAGCGCGTCTTTGACTACCGCCCGGGCGAAATCTACTGGTGCACCGCCGACGTCGGCTGGGTCACCGGTCACACCTACATCGTCTACGGCCCACTGGCCAATGGCGCGACCACGCTGCTGTTCGAAGGCGTGCCGAACTACCCGGACATCACCCGAGTGGCGAAGATTGTCGACAAGCACAAGGTCAATATCCTCTACACCGCCCCGACCGCGATTCGCGCGATGATGGCATCGGGCACCGCCGCCTGCGAAGGCGCCGACGGCAGCAGCCTGCGTCTGCTCGGTTCGGTGGGCGAGCCGATCAACCCGGAAGCCTGGGACTGGTACTACAAGAACGTCGGTCAATCCCGTTGCCCGATCGTCGACACCTGGTGGCAGACCGAAACCGGCGGCAACATGATGAGCCCGCTGCCGGGCGCCCATGCGCTCAAGCCGGGTTCGGCGGCGCGGCCGTTCTTTGGCGTCGTGCCAGCGTTGGTGGACAACCTCGGCAACCTGATCGAAGGCCCCGCCGAAGGCAACCTGGTGATCCTCGATTCGTGGCCGGGCCAGGCCCGTACCTTGTACGGCGACCACGACCGTTTTGTGGATACCTATTTCAAAACGTTCCGTGGCATGTACTTCACCGGTGACGGCGCGCGCCGTGACGAGGATGGTTACTACTGGATCACCGGGCGCGTGGACGACGTGTTGAACGTCTCCGGCCACCGCATGGGCACCGCCGAGATCGAAAGCGCGATGGTCGCCCACCCTAAAGTCGCCGAAGCGGCGGTGGTGGGTGTGCCGCACGACATCAAGGGGCAGGGCATTTATGTCTACGTCACCTTGAATGGCGGCGAAGAACCGACCGAAGCCCTGCGCCTGGAGTTGAAAAACTGGGTGCGCAAAGAGATCGGGCCGATTGCTTCGCCGGATGTGATCCAGTGGGCGCCGGGCCTGCCGAAAACCCGCTCGGGCAAAATCATGCGCCGCATCCTGCGCAAGATCGCCACGGGCGAGTACGACGGGTTGGGGGATATCTCCACCCTGGCGGACCCAGGTGTGGTGGCGCATTTGATTGAGACGCACAAGACCATGAACGTCGCGTAAGGCGGGATAGGTGGGAACAGCCCCATTCGGCGTAAGCCGAGTGGGGCTTTTTTATGATCTCTCAAAACCACTGAGAACCAATGTGGGAGGGGGCTTGCCCCCTGGAGTGCAGTTCCAGGCGGGTATGGCGGAGGGGCTGACGGTCCGACATAACCACCAGACCAATAAATATCGATTTATTACGTAGGAGGTTTCCGAATGTTACCGAGTGGTGCAAATGTGTAACCCGCTGCCCACACCTGAGGCGAACGGCTACGCGAATGCCCCGAAAAACCGCGTTTTAGACACCCCTGGAAATAAGATTAAACGCTAGACTTGCCGTGCTAGAAGGGTTTGCGAATAATAGGCCCGCAATTTGCAGCATCAACAGGTTTAATATCTTTTGTCTCTGCATAAATTTCAGAGGCTGTCAATGAGCTGGAACCGCTTTCTCGGTGCTTCTGTAAATTGTTGTCGCATTGAGGAAATATCGGCTTCCGGCCTGTCGTTAGAATGCCGATCACTCGCTCGTCGTCGCAGGTAGTCACCGGCGTAGGACGCTGCAACGCTATTCGGTTTTACTCAATCGCATCATGGGCCATGGCTCATACTGCTGTTTCTGCCCTATACCGATGGAGTCCCAAGATGAAGAAACTCGTGCTGTTGGGCGCCCTGGCGCTGTCCGTGCTGTCCATGCAGGCTTTCGCTGAAGGCAAGCCACTGAAAATTGGTATCGAAGCAGCCTACCCTCCGTTTGCGTCGAAAGCGCCGGATGGCAGCATCGTCGGTTTCGACTACGACATCGGCAACGCGCTGTGCGAAGAGATGAAGGTCAAGTGCACCTGGGTTGAGCAGGAATTCGACGGTCTGATCCCCGCACTCAAAGTGCGCAAGATCGACGCGATCCTGTCGTCCATGTCCATTACCGAAGACCGTAAGAAGTCTGTGGACTTCACCACCCGCTACTACCTGACCCCAGCACGCCTGGTGTTGAAGGAAGGCACGACCGTCAGCGACAGCCTGGAAGAGTTGAAAGGCAAGAAGATCGGTGTGCAGCGCGGTTCGATCCACGATCGCTTCGCCAAGGAAGTGCTGGCCCCTAAAGGCGCCACCGTGGTTCCTTACGGCACCCAGAACGAAATCTACCTGGACGTGGCCGCCGGTCGCCTCGACGGCACCGTGGCTGATGCGACCCTGCTGCAGGACGGCTTCCTGAAGACTGACGCCGGCAAAGGTTTCGCCTTCGTAGGCCCTGCATTCACCGACGTCAAATACTTCGGCGACGGCGTAGGCATCGCGGTGCGCAAAGGCGACAAGGAAAACCTCGACCGCATCAACGCGGCTATCGCGGCGATCCGTGCCAACGGCAAATACAAGCAAATCCAAGACAAGTACTTCGACTTCGATATCTACGGCGCCGACGCCAAGTAAATCGTCGCAGCTGTCTGTCCAGAATGGCGCAAGCAACAGAATTCCTGCGGTTTGCGCCATTTTTTCATCCCCCTTTTCGAGGACCTGAATCATGTTGAAAGGCTACGGGGCCGTTATCCTCGATGGCGCATGGTTGACGCTTCAGCTCGCCTTGTCGTCCATGGCCTTGGCCATCGTTCTGGGTCTGATCGGGGTCGCCCTGCGCCTGTCGCCGGTGCGCTGGCTGGCTTGGCTGGGTGACTTGTACTCCACGGTGATCCGCGGGATCCCCGACCTGGTGTTGATCCTGCTGATTTTCTATGGCGGTCAGGACCTGCTCAATCGCGTCGCTCCGCTGCTTGGCTTCGACGACTATATTGACTTGAACCCCTTGGCCGCCGGCATCGGCACCCTGGGTTTCATCTTCGGCGCCTACCTGTCGGAAACCTTCCGCGGCGCCTTCATGGCCATCCCCAAGGGCCAGGCCGAAGCCGGCCTTGCGTATGGCATGAGCAGCTTCCAGGTGTTTTTCCGGGTGATGGTGCCGCAGATGATCCGCCTGGCGATCCCCGGCTTCACCAATAACTGGCTGGTACTGACCAAGGCCACCGCGCTGATCTCGGTGGTGGGCCTGCAAGACATGATGTTCAAGGCCAAGCAGGCGGCCGACGCCACCCGCGAACCTTTTACCTTCTTCCTCGCAGTGGCGGCGATGTACCTGGTGATCACCAGCGTGTCGTTGCTGGCCTTGCGTTACCTTGAAAAGCGCTACTCGGTAGGCGTAAGGGCGGCTGATCTATGATCTTCGACTACAACGTCATCTGGGAGGCCATGCCGCTGTACCTCGGCGGCCTGGCAACCACCCTGAAACTGCTCGCCATCTCGCTGTTCTTCGGCTTGCTCGTGGCGGTGCCCCTGGGTTTGATGCGGGTGTCCAAGCAGCCGTTGGTCAATGGCGTGGCCTGGCTCTATACCTACGTGATCCGTGGCACGCCGATGCTGGTGCAGCTGTTTTTGATCTACTACGGTCTGGCCCAATTCGAAGTGGTGCGCGAAAGCTTTATGTGGCCGCTGCTGTCCAGCGCCACGTTCTGCGCGTGCCTGGCGTTTGCCATCAACACCAGCGCCTACACCGCCGAAATTATTGCCGGCAGCCTCAAGGCCACACCTAACGGTGAGATCGAAGCGGCCAAGGCCATGGGTATGTCGCGCTACAAGCTGTACCGCCGCATCCTGCTACCGTCGGCCCTGCGCCGCGCGCTGCCGCAGTACAGCAACGAAGTGATCATGATGCTGCAGACCACCAGCCTGGCCTCCATCGTCACCTTGATCGACATCACCGGCGCCGCGCGCACCGTGAACGCGCAGTATTACCTGCCGTTCGAAGCCTATATAACCGCTGGCGCGTTCTACCTGTGCCTGACCTTTATCCTGGTGCGCCTGTTCAAGTTGGCCGAGCGCCGCTGGCTGAGCTACCTGGCTCCACGGAAGCACTGATATGCAACGTATCGATCACCTGTTGCCCTGGGGCCACCTGGGCTGCGAGCGCCAGTTGAGCGTGTTCCGTTTCGGCAGCGGCGAGCGCAAGGCTTATATCCAGGCCAGCCTGCACGCCGATGAACTGCCCGGCATGCGCGCCGCCTGGGAGCTGAAAAAACGCCTTACCGAACTGGAGCAGCAAGGCGCCCTCAACGGCGTGATCGAGCTGGTGCCAGTGGCCAACCCGATGGGCCTGGGCCAGTTGCTGCAAGGCAGCCATCAGGGGCGTTTCGAAGTGGGCAGCGGCAAGAATTTCAACCGCGATTTTGTCGAGTTGAGCGAGCCGGTCGCCGCGCTGCTGCACGGCAAATTGGGCGATGATCCTCACGCCAACGTGCGCTTGATCCGCCAGGCGATGGATCAGGCGCTGGACGCACTGCCCGAACCCAGCAGCCAGTTGCAAGGCATGCAGCGCGTGCTGCTCAAGCATGCGTGCAGCGCCGATATCGTGCTCGACCTGCACTGCGACGCCGAAGCCGCGCTGCACATGTACGCGCTGCCTCAGCACTGGCCGCAGTGGCGCTCACTGTCGGCGCACCTGAATGTCAAAGTCGGCCTGCTCGCAGAAGATTCCGGCGGCAGTTCGTTCGATGAGGCTTGCTCACTGCCGTGGCTGCGCTTGTCGCGGGCGTTCCCCGAGGCGCAGATCCCGCTGGCGTGCCTGGCGACCACCCTGGAGCTGGGCGGGCAGGCCGATACCGGTCGCGCTGAGGCGATCTTCCACGCCGAGGGCATCCTCGCGTTCCTCGCCGAGCAAGGCCTGATCAAGGGCCAATGGCCGGCGCCGCAGCACGAGCCGTGCGAAGGCGTGCCGTTCGAAGGCACCGAATTGCTGTTCGCGCCCCATGCCGGGGTGATCAGTTACCTGCGCAAAGCCGGGGACTGGGTCGACAAAGGCGAGCCGATTTTTGAAGTGATTGATCCCCTGACCGACCGCGTGAGCATTATCTGCGCGGGCACCTCGGGGGTGTTGTTTGCCGTTGAACGGCTACGTTATGCCCAAGCGGGTTTCTGGCTGGCCAAGGTGGCGGGGCGCGAAGCGCTGCGACACGGGCGCTTGCTCAACGACTGACCACCTGTTTTTGTGAGAACCGACCGCATGTACAAGCTTGAAGTCCAAGACCTGCATAAACGCTATGGCAGTCATGAAGTGCTCAAAGGCGTATCCCTGGCCGCTGCCGCCGGTGATGTGATCAGCATCATCGGTTCCAGCGGTTCGGGCAAAAGTACCTTTTTGCGCTGCATCAACCTGCTGGAGCAACCCCACGCCGGCAAGATTCTGCTCAATAACGAAGAGCTGAAACTGGTGGCCAACAAGGACGGCGCCATGAAGGCGGCCGACCCCAAGCAGCTGCAACGCATGCGTTCGCGCCTGTCCATGGTGTTCCAGCATTTCAACCTGTGGTCGCACATGACCGCGATTGAGAACGTGATGGAAGCCCCGGTGCATGTGCTGGGCGTGTCGAAGAAAGAGGCCCGTGAAAAGGCCGAGCACTACCTGGCCAAGGTCGGCGTGGGCCATCGCAAGGATGCGTTCCCCGGCCACATGTCCGGCGGCGAGCAGCAGCGCGTGGCGATTGCCCGTGCCTTGGCGATGGAGCCGGAGGTGATGCTGTTCGACGAACCCACCTCAGCGCTCGACCCGGAATTGGTCGGCGAAGTGCTCAAGGTGATGCAGGACCTGGCTCAGGAAGGCCGCACCATGGTGGTGGTGACCCACGAAATGGGCTTTGCCCGTGAAGTGTCCAACCAGTTGGTGTTTTTGCACAAAGGCATCGTCGAAGAGCGCGGCAACCCCCGTGAAGTGCTGGTGAACCCGCAGTCCGAGCGCTTGCAGCAGTTCCTTTCCGGCAGCTTGAAGTAGCCACTCCTTGTGAGCGCTGCTTTATGTGGGTGGGGGCTTGCCCCCGATAGCTGAGTGTCAGTCAGCACATCTGATTCTGATACACCGCAATCGGGGGCAAGCCCCCTCCCACATTGGATGTTCATCGTTTTTGAGATTTGTGTTCATTTACGGGCTAGCATTGGCCCACGGCTTCTTTCACTGTTTTGCTTCGGATAGCCCTCCATGACTGCCCATCGAATTGGTTTCCTGATTTGGCCCAGCACTAAAGCACTCACGCTTGCGCTGGCTGAGGAGGCCTTGCGCGTGGCCCAGCGGGTGCATCCGGAGGTGGTCTACGAGCTGTCGTTTCTGCTGGCGGAGCCGGCAACCGACGGTGCCTGGCAATTGCCGGGCGAGCCGTGGGCCGGCAAGTTGGAAGGCTTCCAAAAACTGTTCCTGCTGGCCGACGAGCCGCCCACCGTTATCGCTTCCCAACTGAACGTCGCTCTCAAGCAACTGGTGCGCACCGGTTGCGTGATCGGTGGGCTGTCGGCCGGGGTTTATCCTTTGGCCCAGCTCGGCCTGCTCGACGGCTACCGCGCCGCCGTGCATTGGCGCTGGCAGGACGATTTCGCCGAGCGTTTCCCCAAGGTCATCGCCACCAGCCATTTGTTCGACTGGGATCGCGACCGCCTGACCGCCTGCGGCGGCATGTCGGTGCTCGACCTGCTGTTGGCGGTGTTGGCCCGTGATCACGGCGCCGAACTGGCCGGTGCGGTGTCGGAAGAGCTGGTGGTCGAGCGTATCCGCGAAGGCGGCGAGCGTCAGCGCATTCCGCTGCAAAACCGCCTGGGCTCCAGCCATCCGAAGCTGACCCAGGCGGTGCTGCTGATGGAAGCCAACATCGAAGAGCCGCTGACCACCGACGAAATCGCCCAGCATGTCTGCGTGTCACGACGACAACTGGAGCGCATCTTCAAGCAATACCTCAATCGCGTTCCCAGCCAGTACTACCTGGAACTGCGCCTGAACAAAGCGCGCCAGATGCTGATGCAAACCAGCAAATCGATCATCCAGATCGGCCTGTCCTGCGGCTTCTCCTCGGGGCCACACTTCTCCAGCGCCTACCGCAACTTCTTCGGCGCCACCCCGCGCGAAGACCGCAACCAGCGCCGCAGCAGCAGCCCGTTCGAGCTGTCCTCGGTGCCGGCCGAACGCGGCTGAAAACAACCTCACGTCTCCATCGGCTCCGGTGTTCCCGGCGGTAGCAGCGGCACGCCATGCTCGTCGAACATCGCCGCTTCCACGCCGAGTTCGTAGCCAGTCTGCTGATAATACTGGCGCAGCAACTCGATGCTCTCGTCCGACAATGGGTTGCCACTCAGATCGGAGTCGTCGTTAATCGGCAGAGGCATTTCCAGCAGATCGCTGGGCAGGTGCTCGATCAGGTTGTCGCTGGCATCCAGAATGCGCAGTCGCCCAAGGTTGAACACACCGATTGGCACTTCGGTCAGGCCACAGTTGTGCAGGTAAAGGGTGGTCAGGCGCTGCAGGTTGCGCACATCCGGTGTGATGCCCAGGGTGTTGTCGCTCAAGTCCAGATAAATGAGATTTTCCAGACTGGCCAGTTGGCCCGCGCTCTGTGGGGTCAGGCGGATCATGTTTTCTGTCAGCGTCAGGTTACGCAGCGAATGCAAGGCGAACACCGGCGCGGGGATGTCGCCCAGAACATAGCGTTCGATCACCAGATGCTTGAGATTGGGGAAGCACCGCAACAGGCCGTCGACGCTTTGGCTGGTGCCTTCGCCGATCAATTCAAGCAAGGTGACGTGGCCGAAGTGGGCGCGCAGCGTCGGCAGCGGCCCGAGCAACTGGCCGTGAAACACCAGTTTGTAGGTGTGATACGGCGGGACGTTGCCCGCTTCATCCGGCTCGACTTCCCGGCGCCAGCAGCTTTCCAGCAGCGCTTTGAAGTGCATGCGCCGCAGTTGTTCTTCGGCGCGGGCACCCACGTCCAGTACCGTATCGAGCAGCGGATCGCGGGTGGGCACATTGAGTGCCCATTCCTGCAACTGGCTGCGCAGCTGTTCGTACTCTTGGCCCAGGCGCGTGATCTGGTGAGCGGCGCCATCGATGTCGCCAGGCAGATCGAAATAGATGCGTGCTTGTTCGGTGTCCGAGACGGCCGGATATAGCGCCCTGATCCGTTGCAGGTCCTCGGCGGGCGGAGTCGCCAGCCAGAACTCTCCGGTGGCCTGGTAGTAGGCTTTGATGCGGCGCAACGCTGGGCGCGACAGCGGGTTGGCGGACAGATCGACCCTGGCCGCTACGTTGACGGGCAGGTTGAAGGCTTGATCCGGCAGGTTCTCCAGGGCGTTGTGGCTCAGGTCCAGATAGGTGCGGGGCGGCAGCGACAGCAGGTCGGCGGGAATCTCGGTCAGGCCGGTATTGCTCAGTGACAGTCGGGTGAGCCGTGTCAG
Source organism: Pseudomonas sp. efr-133-TYG-23 (assembly GCF_030209215.1). NCBI lineage: Bacteria > Pseudomonadati > Pseudomonadota > Gammaproteobacteria > Pseudomonadales > Pseudomonadaceae > Pseudomonas > Pseudomonas sp. efr-133-TYG-23. The sequence goes on from NZ_JARVSL010000030.1 coordinate 10,496, forward strand.
ACGGCGCGTATCGGGAATATTTTCGAGGGGGTTGTCGCTCAAATCCAGCTGTTCCAGGTTGACCATCCCCGACAGTGCATTGGCGGCCAATGGGGTCAGGCGCAGCCGCGTGCGGTTCAGGCTCAATTGGGTGAGCTGGCGCAGGTTGGTGATGCTCAAGGGCAGCGCGTCCAGGGAGTATTGCCGCACGGTCAGCCGTTTCAACGCGGGGAAAGCTTGCAGGAACGCTCCCAGGCGCAGCTCGGCACCAGCGCCGTGCAGGCTGAGCGCTGTGACGTGGTCGAAGGTGGTATGCAGGCTTGGCAGTGTGCCGCTGACCGGTTTGCGCAGGGTCAGTTCATAGCCGGTGGTAAGGCCCTGATGCTGCGCATCGAGGGGGATTTCGCGACGCCAGGCCGCCTCCATATCCTGCAGAAACAGGTTGCGGTAGGTGCGCTCGGCGGTGGACAGCAGGGGCGCGTCGGCCCAGTCCTGCATGTCGCCACGGATGCCCAGGTACTCAAGTTCGAGACGGGTCAGGGCAATCCTGCCGGCTTCCAGATTGCCCGGCAGGGCAAAAATGAAGCGATTGATTTCGTCGCTGCTGAAAGTGGGGTACAGCTGTTGGGCCTGGGCCACATCCGCCGGATCGGCGCTGATGCCCCAGTGCCTGGCGGTGCGTTGGAAATGCGCCTTGACCCGCTCCAGCGACGCGCGCGACAGCGGGTTTTCGGACAGGTCGAGCTTGTCGCTGATGCGCGCGGGCGCATCGAACAGCTCGGCGGGCAGTGTCTGGATACGGTTGTGCGACAGCAGCGCCAGGGTCAGGTCCTGGCGAGTCAACAAGCCCGCAGGCAGCTCGGTGATGCCGGTGTAGTTGAGGTCAAGGTATTTCAGGTTCGGCATGTGCTCGACCGTGGGAGTGCGGCCCAGCGGGTTGTTGTACAGATCCAGCGTGACCAGGCGGCTCAGAGCGCTGAGACGACCATGGGCTTCCTGGTTCAGACGCAATTGGCAGTCGCTGAGGATCAGCTCGTTGAGGTTGGGCATCGCGGCGATGGTTTCCGGAAGCCCCTCAAGCGCCAGGTGGCGAAGGGTCAGGTTGCGCAGCCGGGGAAACAGTTGCAGGAACGTATTGATCTGTAAGGGCTGGCCGTCGCCGACCACCTCCAGGCGCGAGATGTGTTCCATACGCGCCGACAGGCGCGGCAGTTCACCGATGATCGGCGCGGTCAGTTTGAGTACATGGCCGTTGCGCGACATGGCTTCGTAGTACTGATCCACCTCGGTTTCCTGGCGCCATGCGCGCCGGATTTCCGTGGCCCACAGCTCGCGGTTGCGCCGCGCATAGTCATACTCGGCTTCACTCATTGGAGCTTCGCTGACCGCGCGAAAACGTGGGGTGCTGGACACCCACAGCGACAGGCCGACATCCAGCCTCATGTATTCATTTTTCAGCGTCACCAGTGTGGCCAATGCGCCGCCGGGTCGGCTCTCCAGGGTCTGTACCAGATCGCGTACCTGTTCGGCGGACAGCGTCGGCAGTAAGTCGTGGGCGCGTTGTTCGAGGGTCAACTCCTGGCTGGAGCCGGGTTGCGGCGCATCGGCGGGCCGATAGCCATCCATGCCACCACGCAGGCGCATAAAGGCTGGGTTGTAGGGTGGCTTGATCAGCGGATCTGCGTGCAACAGTCGGCGCAAGGGTTCGCGCCCGAGTGCGTGGGCGGCAATCGCCTGCTTGAGCCGTTCGCCTTGGCCGATATGGATGTTCAGCGCATCGCGGCGGGCGTCCGGCAGGGCCTGGAGGAGGGCGGTGTAAAAGTCGCTGCTGCCAAAGAGCGCGTTCTGCTGATCATAGGGAACGTAGTCGCCTTCCACGGTGTGCACCAGGACGCGGCGCACTTCGGCATCCTCGGGACCGATGGCGTCAAGCAGCGTGCCGTTGACCTGGTAGCGGCGAACTTCCAGGCGCGTACTGGCCTGCCAGCCCGGCAGGTTTTCCAGGGAGTGCAGGGCCAGCCTGGGGGTGTCTGGGCTGTCGCTGGCTTCCAGGTACAGGCCTTCGTAGGCGCGGGTGGTCCTGACTTGCAGTTGCGCCCAGTCGGCCAGTTCTTTCAACCGGGCGGGCACGGTGGCCCGGTCCAGTGCGCGCAGCTCGTCGCCGTCGGCACCGGCGAGGATTTCTTCGGCGACGCTGGTGGGCAAGCCGGGGTTCGGTGCGGCGTCGATGATGCGCTGCACGCGGGCATTGCGCGCGGTTTCCAGGCCGCGATAGTGGGCGTCGAACAGCGCAAAGCGCTTATCCCAGGCCAGCCGCGCGAGACGTTTGCGCCACGCGTTCGCACGGGTTTGCGCCGAAGACGGCGGCGTGCCGAATGGCTCCTCCAGCAGGCTTTTGCGCTCTGATTCATCCAGGCTTTCGATCAGCACCCGCAGCAGGTCACCGTTCTCCAGTTGCGCCTGATGCACCTGCACCACGCTGGCCTCACCGTTGCGAGCAAACTCCCACAGGGTGTTGCCCTGAGGATCGAGGAATCGCAGGGTTCGGGTTTGCGGCCACGGTTCGTAGGTGACCACCAACTGCAGTTGGATACGCGGATCGGCCTGTCGATAGACCGCCGGGTCGTCGCTGTTCATCTGGGTGACGAAGTCTTGCAGGCGCTGGTCGAGGGTGAAGCGCTTGAGGCTGTCGGCCAGCAGCGGCGGTGGGGGCTGCTGGTTGATGTGCATGTGGCGCAGCAGGTTGTCGTGGGTGGCGCTGATGTCCTGGGCCTGTTGCAGGCGCGTATCGCTGAGGTTGTCGACCTGATGACCCAGGCGCCGCAGCAGGGTGGGCGTGTCCCAACTCAGGGGGCGTTCCAGCTCGGTGAGCCAGGCGCCGTGGCCATTGGTCATGACGCTGGGGCGATAGGCATCGGCGCGCGTGGGATGCTCAAGGGTATGGCGCCCGGATGTCGCGTCGGTGCGCAACTGGTAGTACCCATCGCCAAGGCGCAGCACGGGCTTGCCGTGGTGCCAAAGGATGCCTTGTGCATCCGGGCGCAGGTCCTTGGGAATGCTCAGGTCATGGCGATAGGGCGCCAGGTCGGGCTTCCACAAGCGGGTATCGCCGCTGGGCCTGGTGACCGGACTGAGCGCGTCGATAAAGCCCAACACATTGGCCGGCAGGGACGCGCGCAGCAGGTCGGCTGCAATGGGCAGGCCGACGCCGAACATCCCCAGTTGCACCAGTTGCTCGGAAAACGACAACGCGTGGCCAAGCGCCTCGCGCCTTTGGCCTTCGGCCCAGTCGACAATCCCCTCAAACGCGTCGTCGAGTAGTTGATAGGCGCTGTAGCCCAGTACCAACGCTCCCAGCGGCGGCACGAACGGCGTGGCAATAAACGCGAGGATTTGCAGCAACGTACTGCCGATCTTTTGCAGCACCGCCCAGCGTTCCCAGCGCGCTTGCTGATCGACACTGGCCGTGGACACCGCCTGGGTGCGCGCATCATTGAGCAGTTTATTGAGCTTGACCTGATACAGGTGCTCGAACAGATCGCCGGCGATGGGCATCGGACGAAACTGCAGGTTCGGCCGGGCCACTGCGGTTTCGCGCCAGCTGGCGGTCGATTCGCCAGGGATGTGCGCATGCCAGGTGACCTGGGTAAGGCGTTGGTTGAGGTCGGCAAAGAACGTACCGAGGTCCTCGTGAGCGACAAAGCGGCTGAAAAAGCGCTGGTAATCCGGATTGCGCAATTGCTCGCACAGCGCGCGCATAAACGCCTGGCCGCTGGGGTAGTGCTTGATCGGGTGCTGCGGGTCATCCGGGATCCAGGCGATCACCGGCACCACGCTGCGGCTGGTCGCCAGATCGTCGGCGAACAGCACGATGCCGGCCAGTCGGGTGGACAGGATACTCAGCTCATACCGCAACAGAGGCTGGCAACCGTTAGCGCTGTGGGCTTGGCCGTTGAGCAGGCCGATAACGCTGTCATAGCCACTCTGCGGCAGGTCTTGCTTGAGCAGGGCCATGTACAGCGCGCGTTTCAGGGCGCTCATGTGGCTGTGTTGGAGACGTTGCCGCAGGCGGGCCTGGGCCACGGCGTTATCCAGGTCAAGGTAGTCGCGCAGGTAGCGCTGATACGCCGCGCCGATGTCGAGCTGGCGACACAGCGCCGTGAATTGCGCGACTGTGATCTGCGCGGCCACCCCAGGCAGCGCTTCAAAGTGCCCGGCGGCCGTGGGGCGGGTGCTGAAGGTGGAGGCGCTGTCATAGGCATCGACTGCGGTTTCGCTGGCTTCAAAGTTGTGCAGCGCCGCCTCGATCAGTGACACCGACCAGGTGCGCGCGGCGCCGGGTTTGACGGTGAAACCGGCGATTTTCAGCGGGATATAAAGCTGCAGCCAGGTGCTCCTCACGTCGATGCTCACGCCGTATTGCGCCTTGAGCGCCGCTTGCAGGCGCTCGGCGCCAAAAGCCTGGGGGCTTTTGAGCTGCGCCATGGCAGTGACCACCGAGTTCTGGGCAATCCAGGCCTGGTCATTGAGGCGTTTGAGCGTTCGATGCTGCGCCGCGCTGGCATTTTTGTACCAGTCGGCGACGATCGATTCGGGCTGGGCCAGGTCGCTGCGTCTGTCGGGTGTGATGTCGGCCAGCCATGGGGGCAGGGCGTTTTTCAGGATGTCGTAGTGGGGAACGGAGGAGGTGGGGAGTTCAGTCACAAGGGCTCCAGGGCAAGGTCAAGAAGCCCTCAGCAAACCAGTTCGCGTCGTGCAGCCTGTGGTAGCCGGTTAGGGCTGCGCGAAATTTGCCGATGGGCCGTGATCGAACCTGCCCACGGAGCGGGCGCACGGTTTAAACTGCGCCATTGCGACGCTATATGTCGCATTGCCGTAAACCCGCGTAAAACCGGGGTTGGCGCTATAAGAAGTTGTCGCTTGGCGGCAAGGTCGCGCTGAAAACTGTCCTTACAATCCCTGCATCGCCCGCCAGTTCCAGGCAGGCGTTCCTCTTCAGGAGACTCCGATGTCCGTTGAGCAAGCCCCGGTGCAACGTGCCGATTTCGACCAGGTCATGGTTCCCAACTACGCACCTGCCGCGTTCATCCCTGTGCGTGGCAAAGGTTCCCGCGTCTGGGACCAGGCCGGTCGCGAGCTGATCGACTTTGCCGGCGGCATCGCGGTCAACGTTTTGGGCCATGCCCACCCGGCACTGGTCGGCGCGTTGACCGAGCAGGCCAACAAGCTGTGGCATGTCTCCAACGTATTCACTAACGAGCCGGCGCTGCGCCTGGCCCATAAGCTGATCGACGCCACCTTTGCCGAGCGCGTGTTCTTCTGCAACTCCGGCGCCGAGGCCAACGAAGCCGCGTTCAAGCTGGCGCGCCGCGTGGCGTTCGACCGCTTCGGCAGCGAGAAGTACGAGATCATCGCGGCACTCAACAGCTTCCATGGCCGTACCCTGTTCACCGTCAACGTCGGTGGCCAATCCAAGTACTCCGATGGTTTCGGGCCTAAAATCACCGGCATCACCCACGTTCCTTATAACGACCTGGCTGCACTGAAAGCCGCCGTTTCGGACAAGACCTGCGCCGTGGTGCTGGAACCGATCCAGGGCGAAGGCGGTGTACTGCCGGCCGAGCTGGCCTACCTGCAAGGCGCCCGCGAGCTGTGCGATGCACACGACGCGTTGCTGGTGTTCGACGAAGTGCAGACCGGCATGGGCCGTAGCGGCCATCTGTTCGCCTACCAACATTACGGCGTGACCCCGGACATCCTCACCAGCGCCAAGAGCCTGGGCGGCGGTTTCCCGATCGCGGCGATGCTTACCACTGAAGCGCTGGCCAAGCACCTGGTGGTCGGCACCCACGGCACCACTTACGGCGGCAACCCGCTGGCATGTGCAGTGGCCGAAGCGGTGATCGACGTGATCAACACCCCTGAAGTGCTGGCGGGCGTGACGGCCAAGCACGCACTGTTCAAGGCGCGCCTGGAACAGATCGGCAAGCAGTACGGCATCTTCACCGAAGTACGCGGCATGGGCCTGCTGATCGGTTGCGTATTGAGCGATGCATTCAAGGGCAAGGCCAAGGACGTGTTCAATGCGGCCGAAAAAGAAAACCTGATGATCTTGCAAGCCGGCCCCGACGTGGTGCGTTTCGCCCCGAGCCTGGTGGTGGACGAAGCAGACATCAACGAAGGCCTGGATCGTTTCGAGCGTGCGGTTAAAACGCTGACCCAAGCCTGATACACATCTGTCTGTCGGACCGGATCAAGTGTGGGAGGGGGCTTGCCCCCGATGGCGGTGTATCAGTCACAGATGTATCAACTGACAGACTGCTATCGGGGGCAAGCCCCCTCCCACACTGGAATATGCCCACTTGAAGATATGTGGTGTTCCTGACCTGTTCGGTATTTTTTTCTGTGAGTTCTAGAGTTAAGGAGTGACACCATGCTGGTGATGCGCCCCGCGCAAATGGCTGACCTGGGCGAGGTACAGCGTCTGGCTGCGGACAGCCCGATTGGTGTCACCTCCTTGCCGGACGATGTGGAACGCTTGAGCGACAAGATCGCCGCCAGCGAAGCCTCCTTCGCGGCCGAGGTGAGTTTCAACGGTGAAGAAAGCTATTTCTTCGTACTTGAAGACACCGAGACCGGCAAGCTCGTCGGGTGTTCGGCCATCGTCGCCTCGGCCGGCTATTCCGAGCCGTTCTATAGTTTTCGCAACGAGACCTTCGTGCACGCCTCCCGCGAGCTGAAGATCCACAACAAGATCCATGTACTTTCCCAGTGCCACGACCTGACCGGTAATAGCCTGCTCACCAGTTTCTACGTGGTGCCGGAGCTGGTCGGCTCGCCGTGGTCGGAACTCAATTCCCGCGGGCGCCTGCTGTTCGTCGCCAGCCACCCGGAGCGCTTTGCCGATTCAGTGGTGACCGAGATCGTCGGCTACAGCGACGAGAACGGTGACTCGCCGTTCTGGGACGCCATCGGGCGCAACTTCTTCGACCTCAATTACGCCGCCGCCGAGCGCCTGTGCGGGCTCAAAAGCCGCACCTTCCTCGCCGAGCTGATGCCCCATTACCCGATCTACGTGCCGCTATTGCCGGACGAAGCCCAGGAAGCCATGGGCCAGGTGCACCCGCGTGCGCAGATCACCTTCGACATCCTGATGCGCGAAGGCTTCGAGACCGACCATTACATCGACATCTTCGACGGCGGCCCGACGCTGCACGCGCGGGTCTCGGGCATCCGCTCGATTGCCCAGAGCCGCGTGGTGCCAGTGAAGATCGGTGAGATGGTCAAGGGGGCGGGCCGCCAGTACCTGGTGAGCAACGCACAGTTGCAGGATTACCGCGCGGTGATGCTGGAGCTGGACTACGCGCCCGGCAAACCGGTGACCCTGGACCTGGCCGCGGCCGAAGCCCTGGGTGTGGGCGAGGGCGCCAGTGTGCGTCTGGTCGCGGTTTAAAAGCAGAGTTTCGCGGGTGGCCCACGGCGGCCCGTTTGAGGAGATAGCATGATCGTTCGTCCCGTACGCAGCAGCGATTTACCGGCCCTGATTGATCTGGCGCGCAGCACCGGCACCGGCCTGACCACCTTGCCGGCCAACGAAGAGCGCCTGACCCACCGGGTGGGCTGGGCGGAAAAAACCTTTCGCGGCGAGGCCGGTCGCGGCGACGCCGACTACCTGTTCGTGCTGGAAAACGACGAAGGCCGCGTGGTGGGCATTTCCGCGATTGCCGGTGCCGTGGGCTTGCGCGAGCCCTGGTACAACTTCCGGGTGGGCCTGACCGTCAGCGCGTCCCAGGAGTTGAATATCTATCGCGAGATTCCGACGCTGTTCCTGGCCAACGACCTCACCGGCAATTCCGAGTTGTGCTCGCTGTTTCTGCACGCCGATTACCGCAACGGCCTCAATGGCCGCATGTTGGCCAAGGCGCGCCTGCTGTTTATCGCGGAGTTCCCGCAACTGTTCGGCAACAAGATCATTGCCGAGATGCGCGGCGTGTCCAACGAGGCCGGGCGCTCACCGTTCTGGGAAAGCCTGGGTCGACATTTCTTCAAGATGGAATTCAGCCAGGCCGACTACCTCACCGGCGTGGGCAACAAGGCATTTATCGCCGAGTTGATGCCGAAGTTTCCGCTGTATAGCTGCTTTTTGTCCGAGGACGCGCGCAATGTGATCGGCAAAGTCCATCCGGACACCGAGCCGGCGCTGAGCATGCTCAAGAGCGAAGGGTTCAGTTACCAGGGCTATGTCGATATTTTCGACGCCGGCCCGGCGGTGGAGTGCGAGACCACCAAGATTCGCGCGGTGCGTGACAGCCAGTCACTGGTGTTGGCCATCGGCACTCCGGGGGACGACGCCACACCGTTCCTGATCCATAACCGCAAACGCGAAGATTGCCGCATCACCGCCGCGCCCGCACGCCTGGCCGCCGGCACGCTGGTGGTCGACCCGTTGACCGCCAAGCGCCTGCAATTGGTGGTCGGCGATCAAGTGCGTGCCGTACCGTTGTCCGCTGCTCGGGAGTCGAAATAATGAATTCGCTGTATATCGCAGGTAGCTGGCTGGCTGGCCAGGGTGAGCTGTTCGAATCGCGCAACCCGGTGACCCAGCAAGTGCTGTGGGCCGGCAACGGTGCCACCGCCGAGCAAGTCGAGTCCGCCGTGCAGGCCGCACGCCAGGCGTTCCCGGCTTGGGCCCGGCGTACCCTGGAAGAACGCATCGCGGTGCTGGAAGCCTTCGCTGCCACCCTCAAGCGTCGCGCCGATGAAATCGCCCGCTGCATCGGCGAGGAAACCGGCAAGCCGTTGTGGGAAGCGGCGACAGAAGTCACCAGCATGGCTAACAAGATCGCCATCTCGGTGCAAAGCTACCGCGAACGCACCGGCGAGAAGAGCGGCCCGCTGGGCGACGCCACCGCTGTGCTGCGCCACAAGCCGCACGGCGTGGTGGCGGTATTCGGCCCGTATAACTTCCCCGGTCACTTGCCTAACGGGCATATCGTGCCGGCGTTGCTGGCGGGTAACACCGTGCTGTTCAAACCCAGCGAGCTGACGCCGAAAGTCGCCGAGCTGACCATGCAATGCTGGATCGAAGCCGGGTTGCCGGCGGGCGTGTTGAACCTGCTGCAAGGCGCGCGGGAAACCGGAATCGCCTTGGCGGCCAATCCAGGCATCGACGGCTTGTTTTTCACCGGCTCCAGCCGTACCGGCAACCATCTGCACCAGCAGTTCTCCGGGCGCCCGGACAAAATCCTGGCCCTGGAGATGGGCGGCAACAACCCGCTGGTGGTCGATGAAGTGGCCGACGTGGACGCAGCGGTGTACACCATCATCCAATCGGCGTTTATTTCGGCCGGCCAGCGCTGCACCTGCGCCCGTCGCCTGTTGGTGCCGCAAGGCGCCTGGGGCGATGCGTTGCTGGCGCGGTTGGTGGCAGTCAGTTCGACCATTGAAGTCGGCGCGTTCGATCAGCAACCGGCGCCGTTCATGGGCTCGGTGATTTCCCTCGCCGCTGCCAAAGCCTTGATGGACGCCCAGGAGTTGATGCTGGCCAACGGTGCCGTGGCGCTGCTGGAAATGACCCAGCCCCAGGACCAGGCCGCCTTGCTGACTCCGGGCATCATCGACGTGACCGGCGTGGCCGAGCGCGAAGACGAAGAACTGTTTGGCCCGCTGCTGCAAGTGATCCGCTACAGCGATTTCGAAGCGGCGATAGCCGAGGCCAACAACACTCAGTTCGGCCTGGCCGCTGGCTTGTTGTCCGATTCCGAAGCGCGCTACCAGCAGTTCTGGCTGGAAAGCCGCGCCGGGATCGTCAACTGGAACAAACAGCTGACCGGCGCCGCCAGCACCGCGCCTTTTGGTGGGGTAGGGTCCTCGGGCAATCATCGCGCCAGTGCGTATTACGCGGCGGATTATTGCGCCTACCCGGTGGCATCGCTTGAGACCCCAAGCCTGGTGGTTCCGGCCACGCTAACCCCCGGCATTACGCTGATCTAAATGTGGCAGGGGGCTTGCTCCCGATGGCGGTGTGTCAGGCACCTGATTTATCAACTGACCAACTGCTATCGCAGGCAAGCCTTCTGCCACACTGGATTTGCGGTGTGTTGAAGACTTTTGATGCCTATAAAAACAGATGTTCGTGGAGCCTCGCCGATGAAATCCTATGAAGTCAATTTTGACGGTCTAGTGGGGCCGACCCATAACTACGGCGGTTTGTCCTACGGCAACGTCGCGTCCCAGAGCAACAGCCAGCAGTCTTCGAACCCGAAGGAAGCGGCGTTGCAGGGCCTGCAAAAAATGAAGGCCCTGATGGATATGGGTTTCGTGCAGGGCGTGCTGGCCCCCCAGGAACGTCCCGACGTGGCCGCATTGCGTAACCTCGGTTTCAGCGGCAGCGATGCCCAGGTGATCCAGCAGGCGGCCCAGCAAGCCATGCCGTTGCTGGTCGCCAGTTGCTCGGCGTCGAGTATGTGGGTGGCCAACGCCGCCACCGTCAGCCCCAGCGCCGACACCGCGGATGGCCGTGTGCATTTCACCGCCGCCAACCTCAACTGCAAATACCACCGCAGCATCGAGCACCCGACCACCAGCCGCGTGCTGGGCGCCATGTTTGCCGATCCGCAGCACTTCGCCCACCACGCCGCGTTGCCGGCGGTGGCGCAGTTCGGCGACGAAGGCGCGGCCAACCACACGCGTTTTTGCCGCGAATACGGCGAGGCGGGCGTGGAATTTTTCGTGTTCGGCCGCAGTGCATTCGACACCCGCTACCCGGCACCGCAGAAGTACCCGGCGCGCCAGACCCTCGAAGCGTCCCAGGCTGTCGCCCGCCTGCACGGCCTGAAGGACGACGGCGTGGTTTACGGCCAGCAGAACCCGGCGGTGATCGACGCGGGTGTGTTTCACAACGACGTGATCGCGGTGGGCAACGGCGAGGTGCTGTTCTATCACGAGGATGCGTTCCTCAATACCGAACAGATGCTCGGCGAACTGCAAGCCAAGCTGGGCAAGCTCGGCGGCAATTTCCAGTCGGTGTGTGTACCGCGCGCCCTGGTCAGCGTCGAGGACGCGGTGCGTTCCTACCTATTTAACAGCCAGTTGCTGACCCGCGCCGACGGCTCGATGCTGCTGATCGTGCCGGAAGAGTGTCGCGCCAACGAACGTGTCTGGCACTACTTGCAGGGCCTGACGGCCTCCGGTGGGTTGATCCGCGAAGTGAAAGTCTTCGACCTCAAGCAAAGCATGCAGAATGGCGGTGGCCCGGCGTGCCTGCGTCTGCGCGTGGCATTGAACGAAACCGAACTGGCGGCGGTGAATCCAGGCGTTATCATGACCGCGCCGTTGTACGACACGCTGACCCAATGGGTCCACAAGCACTACCGCGACAGCCTGCGCGAATCCGACCTGGCTGATCCGCAATTGCTGCTTGAGTGCCGGACGGCACTGGATGAACTGACGCAAATCCTTAAACTGGGCGCGGTTTATCCTTTCCAGATCAATTAACGCCGCACGGCTGAGAGCATTTTATGAGCACCGACACCCTGAAACTGATCCTTGAAGACACCGACGGCACCCAGCTGGAAACTTCCTGCACCCGCGTCGCCGTGGTGTGGCAGGGCAAGGAGATCTGGATCCAGCACGACGGTCGCGGCCAACTGCTGATCGGTGTGGACGTCGAAGAAGGCGACGCCGAGTACGCCAACCTGCTGATGCGCCCATTGGCTACCAACCTGATGAGCCTGCAGCTGGAAATGGAACCGGCCGACATGGAAGGTGATGATGACGATCACGTCCACGGTCCTGGCTGCAACCACTAAGGAAGCTTGCGTATGCTCGCCCTCGGCAAACTGCTTGAACTGACCCTCGCCGGTCGCGAACCGGCGCAAAAAATTCAACTGACTGTCGACGGCGTGCAGATGCGCTGGCTCAGCGAGGGCGCGCTGGAAGTGCGTCCGCCGCAAGCCTCGGACAATGGCAGCGACCTGCTGCTGTCGTCCGGCATCCATGGCAACGAAACCGCGCCGATCGAATTGCTCGACCGCCTGCTGCATGGCATCGCCCGTGGGGAGATCAAACCCCGCACCCGTATTCTGTTCCTGTTCGGCAACCCCGAGGCCATGCGCCGCGGCGAGCGTTACCTCGAACTGGACATCAACCGGCTGTTCAACGGCCGTCATGAAAACAACATCGGCCCCGAAGCCATGCGCGCCGCGGAGCTGGAACAACTGGCCCGTAGTTTTTTCAGCAAGCCCGAGCGTTCGCGCCTGCATTACGACCTGCACACCGCCATCCGTGGCTCGAAGATCGAGCAGTTCGCGCTGTACCCGTGGAAAGAGGGGCGCCAGCATTCGCGACGCGAGCTGGAGCGGCTGCGTGCGGCCGGGATGGAAGCGGTGCTGCTGCAGAACAAAACGTCCATCACCTTCTCGGCCTTCACCTACGAGCAACTGGGCGCCGAGGCTTTCACCCTGGAATTGGGTAAGGCGCGGCCGTTCGGACAGAACCAGGGGGTGGACGTCTCACGCCTGGAGGCGCGCCTGACTCAGATCATCGAAGGCAGCGAGCCTGAGGCGGACAGCCTGGATGGGTTGAAACTGTTCGCCGTGTCGCGGGAAGTCATCAAGCACAGCGATGCGTTCCTGCTGCACTTGCCCGCGGACGTGGAAAACTTTTCTGAGTTGGAAAAGGGTTATCTGCTGGCCGAAGACGTGGCCAAGACCCGTTGGGTGATTGAGGAGGAGGGCGCGCGCATTATCTTCCCCAACCCGAAGGTGAAAAACGGTTTGCGGGCAGGGATATTGATTGTGCCGACCACGGACGTGGGCCTGGCATAGACCTGGACCGAATGTGAGAGGGGGCTTGCCCCCGATAGCAGTGTGTCAGTCAGCTCATCTGGAGCTGAGACACCGCCATCGGGGGCAAGCCCCCTCCCACATTTTGTTTTGCAGTATTGCTTAGACTGCTACCGCCCGTGGCTCGCTGCGGCGGATCGCCCGCACTTTGTGCAGGGTGTCGGCGCACGTACGCGCGGCTTCCTGACCCTTGTGCACGAAGTGCTCATAGAAGAATGTGGTGTGTTCACTGCCGGCGTGGAAGTGATGCGGGGTCAGGGACACCGAGAACACCGGCACTTCGGTTTCCAGCTGCACCTGCATCAGGCCGCTGACCACCGATTGGGCAACGAATTCGTGGCGGTAGATGCCGCCGTCCACCACCAACGCGGCGGCAACGATGCCCGCGTAGCGACCGGTCTTGGCCAGCAGTTTGGCGTGCAGGGGCATTTCAAAGGCACCGCCGACTTCGAAAAAGTCGATGTCCGATTCCTGGTAGCCCTGGGCGATCATTTCGGCGAGAAAGCCCTTACGGCTCTGGTCGACAATATCCTTGTGCCAGCAGGCTTGGATAAACGCGACGCGCTCGCCGTGATGGTTTTTGCTTTTGCTGTCGATAGCGGTGGGTTGCATGTTCTGACTCCTGTTTAAGAAAAAAACAGGGCGTTATGAATCGAATGGGATTTCAAGGGTATGCAACGCGTGGGCATGCGGGCATGCGGTCAACGTGCGGCCCTTGGGTGCCAATCCCGTTCTCTCTTCATCCGGACTATGACCGTCGGCCCCGGGATCACACCGGGTCTGCTGACCTTGCCGCCGGCCTGCGTAAGCAGTCCAAGGCGCCAAGCGCTCGCGGGCTATACACATTGCGTGTAATTACCGCCGGTGGGGAATTACACCCCGCCCTGAGAACGTTGCCGCCAGAACCCTGGCGGCGCAGAGTTTTTAACACGGTTTTTCAGAAACTGCACGGACGTCGTATCGATTAGCTATATCGGTTTGTTTGGTTGGTATTCGATTGAATGCACACGGGGCTTGATATTGCGCGGCTTTGCCCGCAGTAATCGTCAATACGACAAAACGCCCCACCTGCCCGAGGCCAGTTAGATGACCGTGATAGACCTTCGCAGCGACACCGTGACCCAACCCACCGCCGGCATGCGCGATGCCATGGCCAGCGCCGCCAGCGGCGATGACGTCTACGGTGAAGACCCCAGCGTCAATCGACTGGAAGCCGAACTGGCCCAACGCCTGGGGTTTGCCGCCGCGTTGTTCGTGCCCACCGGCACCATGAGTAACCTGCTGGCGCTGATGGCCCACTGCGAACGCGGCGAGGAATACATCGTCGGGCAGCAGGCCCACACCTACAAATACGAAGGCGGCGGCGCGGCGGTGCTGGGCTCGATCCAGCCACAGCCGCTGGAGGTGCAGGCGGACGGTTCCCTGGATCTGGACCAAGTGCTGGCGGCCATCAAACCAGACGACTTCCACTTCGCCCGCACCCGCTTGCTGGCCCTGGAAAACACCATGCAGGGCAAAGTGCTGCCCATGGAGTACCTGGCCAAGGCGCGAGCGTTTACCCGTGAGCATGACCTGGCCCTGCATCTGGACGGCGCGCGCCTCTACAACGCCGCGGTCAAGCTGGGGGTGGACGCGCGGGAGATCGCCCAGCATTTCGATTCGGTGTCGGTGTGCCTGTCCAAGGGCCTCGGCGCACCGGTGGGCTCGGTGTTGTGCGGGTCTACCGCGCTGATCGCCAAGGCGCGCCGTTTGCGCAAGATGGTGGGCGGCGGCATGCGTCAGGCCGGTTCACTGGCGGCGGCAGGCCTGTATGCCCTGGATCATCAGGTGCAGCGCCTGGCCGAAGACCACGCCAATGCCCAGTGGCTAGGGGATGAACTGCGCAAGGCCGGTTACAGCGTAGAGCCGGTGCAGACCAACATGGTCTATGTGCAGGTGGGCGATCAGGCCCAGGCATTGAAGGCGTTTGCCGCCGAGCGCGGGATCAAGTTGAGCGCGGCGCCTCGCCTACGCATGGTCACCCATTTGGATGTGAATCGGGCGCAGATAGCACAGGTGCTGGAAACATTCGTCGAATATTCGCGTAAATGAACGTGCAGACCGTCTAATTGAACCTCTCTATCGCATAAACACGCTGTACCACCGGCAAAGGGCCGATATAATGCGGCCCTTTGCCGTCGCTCCGTCTGATGATGTTGCGCACTGGCCTTTGGCCGCAGCCTCCGTGGAAGAACCTAATGAAAAGCGCAGAAATCCGTGAAGCCTTCCTTCGCTTCTTCGAAGAGCAAGGTCACACCCGTGTCTCCTCCAGCTCCTTGATCCCAGGCAATGACCCTACCCTGCTGTTCACTAACGCGGGGATGAACCAGTTCAAGGACTGCTTCCTGGGCCAGGAAAAGCGCGCCTACACCCGCGCGGTCAGCAGCCAGAAGTGCGTGCGCGCCGGTGGTAAGCACAACGACCTGGAAAACGTCGGCTACACCGCCCGTCACCACACCTTTTTCGAAATGCTCGGCAACTTCAGCTTTGGCGATTATTTCAAGCAAGACGCGATCAACTTCGCCTGGACCTTCCTGACCGGCGTGCTGAAACTGCCGAAGGAAAAGCTTTGGGTCACCGTTTACGCCAGTGATGACGAGGCGTACGACATCTGGACCAAACAAGTGGGCGTGCCGGCCGAGCGCATGGTGCGTATCGGCGACAACAAAGGCGCACCGTACGCCTCCGACAACTTCTGGACCATGGGCGATACCGGCCCATGCGGCCCTTGCACCGAGATCTTCTACGACCACGGCGCCGATATCTGGGGTGGCCCGCCGGGCTCGCCGGAAGAAGACGGCGACCGTTACATCGAGATCTGGAACAACGTTTTCATGCAGTTCAACCGCACCGCCGATGGCGTGTTGCATCCGCTGCCGGCACCGTCGGTGGACACCGGCATGGGCCTGGAGCGGATCAGTGCGGTGATGCAGCACGTTCATTCCAACTACGAAATCGATCTGTTCCAGAGCCTGCTGGCTGCGGCCGCCAAGGCCATCGGTTGCAGTAATGACGACCAAGCCTCGCTCAAAGTGGTGGCCGACCACATCCGTTCCTGCGGCTTCCTGATCGCCGACGGCGTACTGCCGTCCAACGAAGGCCGTGGCTATGTGCTGCGTCGCATCATTCGTCGCGCCTGCCGTCACGGTAACAAGCTGGGCGCCAATGGCAGCTTCTTCTACCAGATCGTCGCGGCCCTGGTCGCCGAGATGGGCGATGCCTTCCCGGAACTCAAGCAGAACCAGGCGCACATCGAGCGCGTGCTCAAGGCCGAAGAAGAACAGTTCGCCAAAACCCTGGAACAGGGCCTGAAGATCCTTGAACAAGACCTGGCCAACCTGTCGGGCAACGTGGTGCCGGGCGACGTGGTGTTCAAGCTCTACGACACCTACGGCTTCCCGATGGACCTGACCGGCGACATCG
The DNA here is from genome assembly GCF_030209215.1 of Pseudomonas sp. efr-133-TYG-23. Taxonomy (NCBI): domain Bacteria; kingdom Pseudomonadati; phylum Pseudomonadota; class Gammaproteobacteria; order Pseudomonadales; family Pseudomonadaceae; genus Pseudomonas; species Pseudomonas sp. efr-133-TYG-23. Next base: position 26,782 of record NZ_JARVSL010000030.1, read on the forward strand.
CCCGCGAGCGCAACCTGACCCTCGACGAGGAAGGTTTCGAACGCGAGATGGAAGCCCAGCGCGTGCGCGCACGCTCGGCCAGTTCCTTCGGCATGGACTACAACAGCCTGGTCAAGGTGGATGTGGCCACCGAGTTCACCGGCTACAAGGCCACCAGCGGCTCGGCCAAAGTGGTCGCGCTGTACAAGGAAGGTCAGTCGGTCGACGTGTTGAACGAAGGCGACGAGGGCGTCGTGGTGCTGGATCAGACCCCGTTCTATGCCGAATCCGGCGGTCAGATCGGCGACTGTGGTTTCGTCAAATCCAGCTCCGGTCGTTTCGACGTACGTGATACCACCAAGACCGGCGGCGCCTTCCTGCACCACGGTGTGCTGGCCTCAGGCAGTCTGACCGTAGGCTCCCCGGTGGACACCCAGGTAGACGCCGACGTGCGCCACGCCACGTCGCTGAACCACTCTGCCACCCACTTGCTGCATGCCGCCCTGCGCCGGGTGCTGGGCGAACACGTTCAGCAGAAAGGTTCGTTGGTCGACAGTCAGCGCCTGCGTTTCGACTTCAGCCACTTCGAAGCGATCAAGCCAGAGCAGATCAAAGCGCTGGAAGACATCGTCAACGCCGAAATCCGCAAGAACACCCCGGTTGAAACCGTCGAGACCGATATCGAAACGGCCAAGGCCAAGGGCGCCATGGCATTGTTCGGCGAGAAGTACGGCGACAGCGTGCGCGTGCTGAGCATGGGCGGCGATTTCTCGGTGGAACTGTGTGGCGGTATCCACGCCAACCGTACCGGCGACATTGCCTTGCTCAAGATCATCAGCGAAGGCGGCGTGGCGTCCGGTGTGCGTCGTATCGAAGCGGTGACTGGCGCTGCGGCCCTGGCATACCTGAACGCGGCGGAAGAACAACTCAAGGAAGCGGCCAGCCTGGTCAAGGGCAGCCGCGACAACCTGATCGACAAGCTATCCGCTGTCCTGGAGCGCAACCGTGCCCTGGAGAAACAGCTGGAACAGTTGCAAGCCAAGGCTGCCAGCGCAGCGGGCGACGATCTGTCGGCTTCGGCCGTTGACGTCAAGGACGTGAAAGTCCTGGCCGCACGCCTGGACGGTCAGGACGGCAAGGCGTTGTTGGCCCTGGTCGATCAGTTGAAAAACAAGCTCGGCCGCGCAGTGATCCTGCTCGGCGGTGTCCATGAGGAAAAGGTCGTACTGGTTGCCGGTGTAACCAAAGACCTGACTGGCCAACTCAAAGCCGGTGATTTGATGAAGCAAGCCGCTGCGGCAGTGGGCGGGAAGGGTGGTGGTCGTCCGGACATGGCGCAAGGCGGTGGTGTAGACGCCGGTGCCCTGGATGCGGCCCTGGCCCTGACCGTGCCGTTTGTCGAGGCTGGCATTTAAGGCATTGTTTATCGGCCCGTGGTCTAGTCGCGGGCCTGATCAGTGCTGGTTGATTGGATATTTAGGCGCCCCTTTACGGGCTGAGGCGGCTGGAAATGGCTTTGATCGTACAGAAATTTGGAGGCACCTCGGTCGGCTCTGTCGAAAGAATCGAGCAGGTGGCCGACAAAGTTAAGAAATTCCGCGACGCTGGCGACGACTTGGTGGTGGTGCTGTCGGCCATGAGCGGCGAGACCAATCGCCTGATCGATCTGGCCAAGGCAATCAGTGGCGACCAGCAACCGTTGCCGCGCGAGCTGGATGTGATCGTGTCCACCGGCGAACAGGTGACCATTGCCCTGCTGGCCATGGCCCTGAACAAACGCGGCGTGCCGGCTGTGTCCTACACAGGCAGCCAAGTGCGCATCCTCACCGACAGCGCTCATACCAAGGCGCGTATCCTGCAGATCGACGATCAGAAAATTCGCGCTGATCTGAAAGCCGGGCGTGTGGTAGTTGTAGCGGGCTTCCAGGGTGTGGACGAGCAGGGCAACATCACCACCCTTGGCCGTGGCGGTTCGGACACCACCGGTGTGGCGCTGGCGGCAGCTCTCAAGGCTGATGAATGCCAGATCTACACAGATGTGGATGGCGTCTACACCACGGACCCGCGTGTGGTGTCCGTCGCGCAGCGCCTGGACAAGATCACCTTTGAAGAGATGCTGGAAATGGCCAGTCTCGGTTCCAAGGTGTTGCAAATCCGCGCGGTGGAGTTCGCCGGCAAGTACAACGTTCCGCTGCGCGTATTGCACAGCTTCAAAGAGGGTCCGGGCACCCTCATTACTATTGATGAAGAGGAATCCATGGAACAGCCGATCATTTCCGGCATCGCTTTCAACCGCGATGAAGCCAAGCTGACGATCCGTGGCGTGCCAGACACCCCGGGCGTGGCGTTCAAGATCCTGGGCCCTATCAGTGGCGCAAACATTGAAGTCGACATGATCGTGCAGAACGTTTCGCACGATAACACTACCGATTTCACCTTCACCGTGCACCGCAACGAATACGATGCGGCTGAGCGTATTCTGCAGAACACTGCAAAAGAAATCGGCGCCCGTGAAGTGGTGGGTGACACCAAGATTGCCAAGGTCTCCATCGTGGGCGTGGGTATGCGTTCCCACGCCGGCGTTGCCAGCCGCATGTTCGAAGCCCTGGCCAAGGAAAGCATCAACATCCAGATGATCTCCACCTCTGAAATCAAAGTCTCGGTGGTGATCGAAGAGAAGTACCTGGAACTGGCTGTACGCGCGCTGCATACCGCTTTTGAGCTGGACGCTCCGGCCCGACAGGGCGAGTGACGTAATGCCAGAAAGGCGCGGTTTACCGCGCCTTTCATTTTTTTGTGGGCTGCGTGTGTAGGACCTGTTCTTTTGCGCGCGCTCGACAATACTTAGGCGGGTAGGGCTATGGCTTTCGGGTTGTAGGTCGAAGGCCTTTTTTTTGCAGACTGTTGTTCCTGAACTGAAATGCGTGAGGAGAAAGGCATGCTGATTCTGACTCGTCGTTGCGCAGAAAGCCTGATTATCGGTGATGGAGAAATCACCGTGACCGTGCTCGGCGTTAAAGGCAATCAAGTGCGTATCGGGGTTAACGCTCCGAAAGAGGTAGCGGTCCACCGCGAGGAAATTTACCTGCGGATCAAGAAAGAGAAGGACGAAGAACCAAGCCTTTAATTTTTATCGTTTTTTATGTTTGCAAACGGGGATGAACGTGGTTAATATACGCCCCGTGTTGCGGAGAGCTGGCCGAGTGGCCGAAGGCGCTCCCCTGCTAAGGGAGTACACCTCAAAAGGGTGTCGGGGGTTCGAATCCCCCGTTCTCCGCCATTATTTGCTTAGTACGTTACAATCTGGATTTATCGGTAAGTTGTTGAAATTAATCGAAAAAATCGCTTTACATAGAGATTGAACGGCCTATAATGCGCGGCAACAAATGCACTCGTAGCTCAGCTGGATAGAGTACTCGGCTACGAACCGAGCGGTCACAGGTTCGAATCCTGTCGAGTGCACCATTTAAGAGTTAGCTGCAGCGATGCAGGTAGCTTGGCTTCAACCAGTTGTGATCTGGTCTAAAAACACAATCTGCACTCGTAGCTCAGCTGGATAGAGTACTCGGCTACGAACCGAGCGGTCACAGGTTCGAATCCTGTCGAGTGCACCATACAAACAAAAAGCCCGCCTAGCGCGGGCTTTTTGCCGTCTGGGGTTTTATCTTTTTTCTCTCGGCCCATGTGTTTTCCTTTCCGTCTGCGTCGTCGCAGTTCATAGATGCGGCCAATACTCAGCTTTGGCTCGCAAGCGCTTGTTCTTTCCAGTTTTTTAACGTTAAAAGCGGACGCAAGGTGTATCATTGCGCCCGTCAGCCCCGCCGGGGCTTGTGGAATACCTCCATGGACTTACCCAGTAGTTACTCAGTGCCCCGTTTCACCAATCATGAATTGACTGATTGATCCTTCCGGCGTGCCCCGCTGCTGGGAGTGGAGTTCGCCTATGACCGAAGTTGAAGTAAAGAAAACTCAAGAAAGCCTGCAGGATCGCCTTGCTCAAGTTATCGAGCTGCTGCAGCGCCAGCGTGTGGTCGAAGACCTAACGCACCGCCAGGAAGGTCCTCACCACGACCGCGTCGAAAACCTGGTGCACCGGCAAAACCTCGTCGAGCTGCAACGCAAGCTCGATGATCTGCACTCCGCCGACGTTGCCTACATACTTGAAGCCCTCCCGCTCGATGATCGACTGACCCTTTGGCAGTTGGTCAAGGCCGACCGTGATGGCGACATCCTGCTCGAAGTGTCGGACTCGGTGCGTGAAACCTTGATCGCCGACATGGACGATCACGAATTGTTGGCGGCGGCCAAGGAGATGGACGCCGACGAACTGGCCGACCTGGCGCCGGAATTGCCGCGTGACGTTGTCCACGAGCTGATGGAGGCCCTTGACGGTCAGCAGCGCGAGCGCGTGCGCTCAGCGTTGTCCTACGATGAGGATCAGGTCGGCGCCCTGATGGACTTCGAGATGGTCACCATCCGTGAAGACGTCAGCCTGGAAGTGGTACTGCGCTATCTACGTCGATTGAAAGAATTGCCAAGCCACACCGATAAGCTGTTCGTGGTGGATTACGAAGGTATTCTCAAGGGTGTGCTGCCGATCAAGCGGCTGCTGGTCAACGACCCTGAGAAAAAAGTGGCCGACTTGATGGCCAGCGACACGGTGAGCTTTCATCCTGACGAAGATGCTTACGAGGCGGCTCAGGCCTTTGAGCGTTACGACTTGATTTCGGCTCCCGTGGTGGACAAGAACGGCAAGCTGATCGGTCGTCTGACTATCGATGAAATCGTCGACCTGATCCGTGAAGAGAGTGAAACCGAAGTCCTCAACATGGCGGGTCTGCGTGAAGAGGAAGATATTTTTGCCTCGGTTTGGCGTTCGCTGCATAACCGCTGGGCGTGGCTGGCAATCAACCTGATTACTGCGTTTATCGCATCCCGCGTGATCGGATTGTTCGAAGGCTCCATCGAGAAGCTGGTGGCGTTGGCGGCGCTGATGCCGATTGTGGCAGGCATCGGCGGCAACTCAGGCAACCAGACGATTACCATGATTGTGCGTGCGATGGCGCTGGATCAGGTGAGTACTGCCAACTCGTCGCGATTGCTGCGCAAAGAATTGGCGGTGGGCTTGATCAATGGTCTGGTATGGGGTGGCGTGATCGGCGTCGTGGCTTACTTGCTGTATGGCAGTTGGTCGCTGGGGGTAGTGATGACTGCTGCCATGACCCTTAATCTGCTGCTTGCGGCGCTGATGGGCGTGTTGATCCCTATGACTTTGGCGCGCCTGGGGCGCGATCCTGCCATGGGCGCCAGCGTGATGATCACGGCCATGACCGACAGCGGCGGCTTCTTTATCTTCCTGGGCCTGGCGACGATCTTTCTCCTCTAAGCCAACTCGATGCGCGGCTGCCCGGCCGCTACGCCGCAAGAGCGAGCAGACTTGCTCTTGCGGTTGTTTTCACAAATCCCACGCAAAAAAAAGCCAGCACTAGGCTGGCTTCGGCTTTCGGTTGCACATCAATCGGCTTCTGCGGCCGCCTCAACGTCGTGCGCGATCAGCGAGACGAGAGCATTTTGCTGGCGATGGGAGAGCTGACGAAAACGCTGCAGCAGTTCGCGTTCGTGCAGCGACAGCTCAGGACTGTCCAGGCGCATGCTCAACTCTTCACCCAGCGCACCTTCCTGAATAAGGCTCTGTTCCAGGCGCGCGATGATTTCGGAGTTCATGCTGCGGTGATGATTGCGAGCCACCTCGGCAATGCGTTCCCGCATTCCGTCTGGCAGACGTACGACGAACTTGTCAGCCGTACGGCTGGAATAAATTGCCTGTTTCAATGGGCGCATATATTTAACCGGTTAGTTCAGGGGAGCGGTTTCTGGAATTGGCCGCAAGATGAGTGTTAAGACAAGACTCACGACCAAAGTTCAACCCGAATTGCAAAGAGGCCGCATCATGCCTCACATTTGCCAGTTCCTTGGCGTCAATTCTGTGACAAATATTGAACTGCCTGGAGGCTTTATGCCAGCACTGATTTGCATTTTTGCGGACTGGTTGGAAAACATTCACTTGAGGGGCTACCCAGATGGAACTATCCCAAAAACCCAGTCACAGCAGGGTTTGAGGCCGCACATCCTATAACAAAGTGGCCTTTTGCCCTTATCTTTAAGACTAGTGGCAAATGGCCGATTGGCTAGGTTGGGGCGACGTAAGGTATGGAGGAAGAGGAGCTTTCAGCGTAGGACTGGATCGAATTTGATGCGACGGCCCACGAAAAGGGTGAGCACGAATAAGCAGGCAGATACGCCGCTGGCAATCAGCGCAGTGGTTTGCTCATCTGGCGCATCTGTCCGCAGGCCATAGAGACCCGTTGCCGCGGTCAGGCATAGGAGAAGCCAGGCAGATTTGCTCATCATGTTGTCCTCAGAAAACCCAGTGTTCGGCTGCAGGGGCGGGCTGGGAGCCCTGGGTCAGGCGTACGGGAGATTGTGCGGTTGGCGTCATCACCGCCAGCTGCGGGCGTTGCTGCAGGTGGTGTGGAACAGCGTTTTGGCTGATCTGTGCCGGATCTTGCGCATTCGACGATTGAAAGTGAAACATCACCAGTGCAGCCAGGGCGACAGAATTGAGAGCTAACAGAAGGGCGCTGTTCATGGGCATGTTCTCCGTTTACCGCCTGGCTGAGTGGTGGGGTATAAGAACAATATTGCAGGTGTCGTGCCAAACCATTATTTCAATAAAATCAATGGCTTGTAGGTGTTTATACTGCTTTTGAGGTTGCAATTTGCAACGCGACCAGTTTGCGGGAGTGCATTTTGCACGACTTAGGCCAAGTGCCTGTGTTTACGGGGCGAAACCGAAATCGCTGTAGTCAGGATCGGCTTACGGGCAAAAAGCCTAAGGACGACATGACAAAACTCACCTCCGCCGTTAACATGCACGCCGTCCATCGCCGCCATGGCTTGATGGCTGTCATTAGTCCCAGTAGCTCAATTGGATAGAGCATCCCCCTCCTAAGGGGAAGGTTGGCCGTTCGAACCGGCCCTGGGACGCCATATTCAAAGCCCCGTACGGAATATCCGGCGGGGCTTTTTTGTGCGTGCTCGAACTTTTCCAGAGCCGGTCGAACCTTGGCGGCAATCGAGGTTCACAGCAGGGACTGTCGTGTATTCGTGACAACGGTGTATCTCGAGCGCCACTGAGCTGCGTCTGAGCTGTAGCCAATTGTTTTGTACAAATTTATCCCCGGAAACTGCCTTACCGCCTGTCCGGAACCGGCCACCCAGGACTATCATGCCGATAGCCCTGTTTCTCACTGCAAGGAGCCGCTCGGAACGCCGATGCGACAGATCTGGAAATCTTTTCGAGCCCTTTATTTCGCCTCCTTGATGATGCTGATCGGCTCTGGCTTGCTCAGCACTTACCTGGCTCTGCGCCTGGCGGCTGATAACGTTGACAGCCTGTGGGTCGGTGCGCTGATGGCCGCCAACTATTTTGGTCTGGTGCTGGGCGGCAAGATTGGGCACCGCCTGATTGCCCGAGTGGGGCATATCCGCGCCTATGCCACCTGTGCCGGGATTGTCGGTGCGGCGGTGTTGGGCCATGGCCTGGTCGATTGGTTGCCAGCCTGGATCGTGCTGCGGGTGATCGTGGGGCTGGGCATGATGTGCCAGTACATGGTCATTGAAAGCTGGCTCAACGAACAGGCTGACGCCAAGCAGCGGGGTGTGGTGTTCAGTGGCTATATGATCGCCTCTTATCTGGGCCTGGTACTGGGTCAGTTGATTCTGGTAATGCATCCCCAGCTCGGCCTGGAACTGTTGATGCTGGTCGCGTTGTGCTTTGCGCTCTGTCTGGTACCGGTTGCCATGACTCGGCGCATTCACCCGGCGCCTTTGCGGCCGGCTCCGATGGAGCCGCGCTTCTTTATCAAGCGCGTGCCGCAGTCGCTGAGTACAGTGTTGGGCGCGGGGCTGATCGTCGGCTCCTTCTACGGTTTGGCGCCGCTGTATGCCTCCCAGCAGGGGTTGACGACCGAGCAGGTCGGCTTGTTCATGGGTAGCTGCATCTTTGCCGGGTTGGTGGTGCAGTGGCCGTTGGGCTGGCTGTCGGATCGTTATGATCGCGCGCTGCTGATTCGTTGCTTCGCGCTTTGCCTGGCGGTGGCGTCATTGCCGTTGGCGATTCTCACTCAGGTGCCGCTGGAGGTACTGTTCATCGCCGGATTCCTGTGCTCGTTGGTGCAGTTTTGCCTGTACCCGCTGGCGGTGGCGTTTTCCAACGACCATGTCGAAGGTGACCGCCGGGTATCTTTGACGGCCATGCTGTTGGTTACCTATGGCGTCGGCGCCAGTGTCGGGCCTTTGTTGGCGGGTGTGGTGATGAAGTTGTTCGGCAGTCAGATGCTGTACGCGTTTTTCACCTTGTGCGCGCTGATCCTGGTGTGGCGGATTAGGCCCAAGGCGGTCACCAATCTGCATCAGGTGGACGACGCGCCTTTGCATCACGTCGCGATGCCTGACAGTATGTCCAGTTCGCCGCTGGTCGCGGCGCTCGATCCGCGGGTGGATGAGCAAGTGGTGCAGGATCAGATGCAAACGAGCCCTGAGCCCGAAGTCGAGCCGCCGCAGCCAACGCAGCCGCCACCGGTCGAGGAGCCAAGTGCCGAGGCGCCTGCCGAACAGCCGGACTCCGACGAGCATCCCAACGGCTTGAGTGGGGCGCGTCCCTAATAACGAAAAACGGGCAGACCCCTGAGGGTCTGCCCGTTTTTTATTGCGACCTGTTGCGCTTAAAAGTCGTCGTCTTTGTCGAAACGACGTGCTTCGCGCTGCAACTGGTAAACGAAACGCTCGACCTGTCGCTGCACCAGCCCGCTCATATTATGGAAGCGTACGCCGGCGAAGGTGGTGTTGATCTTCTCTTCGAAGTGCAGGTAGCGCAGTTCGACCGAGGTGGTCATGCTGCCGAAGGGCAGGGCGGCGATAAATCGATCATAGACCTGGCCCAGTTGCAGGCGCTCAGTGATGTCTCCCTCGAAGCGCAATTTGCAGCCGGTGGCGGAAATATCCAACAGCTTGCCGTTGATCGGCGCCTTGAGCTTTTCACCACCCAGCTCGATGTTCACCAACTGTGCCAGCTTCAGGGCGGCACGAAAGGCATTCCGACGTTGGTGATAGACAACTTCGTTGGGCATGCTGCCGGTGTAGATGCGGTGACCATTCTTTTCGCTGATGGTCATGCCACCGTTGCTTTCCCACGCAACGCGCACGCCATCGTGGAAACCTTCGATGCGGAACGGCTCGCCATTTTCAAGATAGCGCTCACCGTCGCGGGGGATCATTTCGTCCATGACCAGCGTGTTACTGTCCCGATCGACATCCACCAGATAACTCTGGAAACGCTGGCTGCGCTCGTGAAACGTAATGATCAGCGGGTCATGGCTTTCTTGCAGCATTCGCAAGTTGCCGGCGATTTCCAGAGGCGTGGTGAGGACCTTGGGGGGCTGCGGAGCATCTTCCGCATTAAGAGCGTTGAACACGGTTCTTCCATCTCCAGACAAATACGACTACACGCAAGAACCGGCATTTTGCCAGCATGTAGCGCGCCTTGGATAGGGCGCGCGGTAAACCGGTATCAGGCTTGGCTACGGGTGCTGGGTTTGACCAAGCGAGAGGTAGAGCCTTGCGCGTTATACAACGCCGGTGGCTCGCCGCCGTGGAGTATACGCAACTGGTTGGCCGTCGTAGCTTGCTGAAGCTGGATCGACTGACCATTGAGTTGGTTGGCTTCCTGGCATTGGGTAAGCAACTGATTGAGTGCTTTGCTCTGACTCAGCAGTTGGTCGCCGACCGAAGAGTGGCTGGCCAGTTGGGCCAGGCCGTCATGGTCTGCGGGCAAGCCCAGGCTGATCAGGATCTGGCTGCGTTTCTTGCCGTGCTGTTCCAGCAGGACGATCAGCGACTGCTTACGTGCGAGGATTTCCTCCAGCAGTGGCATGTCCCGGCCATAGAGGGCCAAGGATTCTTCTTTCAGCAGCTCGAGCAATTGTTGCGTCGGCGCTAGATCATCGATGATCAGTTGAAGCAGGGTTTCGTCGTGATGCATGGCTGGCCTTGGGTTTTAAGCGTCCAAAAGCCCGGCGCAGGCCTTTGCCTAGCGCTCGGCTTCGAAGTTAAGCAGCTTGCTGGCTACACGGTTGCTGTCGACTTTATAGCTGCCATCAGCGATTGCCTGTTTCAACTCGGCCACGCGGGCTTTATTGACAACCGGTTGATCGCGCAGCGAGTCAGTGACCTTCTGCAACTGTTGAGCCTCATTGCTCAGGTGTACCGATTCCCCGCTCTGGCTGGCGCTGGTTTGTTCCGTCTTGGCAGGCACTGGGGCCTTGGTTTCCGCACTTTCTTTGGCACCCGTGGTGCGTGCAGTACCAGACGTTGCCGGGGAGTTATTTAAACGACTGAAATCAATGACCATGATAAAAAACCTCTGGGTATTTGGACGCTTGCCATGTTTTCGGCCATACCCGGATAAACTTTAGGCGCGAATGACAATAAATCTCCACACGGGACTTCTCGTGCACAGTGTAGGAAAACCCAGCGTCCTCTACCAGCGATCTATAAAGCCACCTCGACTTGTCCTGGGGCGGTCACGCGCGCTTTGATTACACGGTTTGAATTGAGGTTCTTAACCCGGATCTGCTCGCTCATGCCGCCGTTGGACAGTGCTTCACCGGGCATTTTCACGTTCAAGGCGCCGCTGCTGGCGGAGATCACCACCTGGTCGCCCTTGCGAATCACCTCGGCCTGTTCCAGATGGACAAGAGTCAGCACCTGATCGGTGACCACTGGTCGGGTTAATTTCTGCCCGATGGCCTGGTCGAGGCTTGTCAAATACCCCTGATTGATCTGGCTGATGTCGCGCTCGCGTAAGGCGACATCCTCAAACGCGATGATGGCGGTGCGCTTGAGCGGTCGCGCGACCACCACCACATCGCGGAACAGCTTGACCTGCGCCGGCACAAAAACAGTCCAGGGCGAAGCGCCGTCGCATCGGACCCTTACCGTCACACGGCCGATGGGCTGGGCGGGGCTTTCCAGGGTGGCTGTCAATTCCTTGTCGCACATAGGCATGCGCAGGCGAGGGTCCAACTGGTTGACTTGGATTTCATAACGCCCCAGCGTCTGTGTAGTTGCCAGATAATCTTCTACAGTGAACTCAAGAAAGCCTTGAGTGACGCCGATAAGGAGATCAGGCAAGGTGACGTTCTCTGCGCGGGCCGTGGTGCCCAGGCAGAAAGCCAGCAATGCCATCGAGACGCTGAGCAATCTGCGGTGGCGGGGGTGTCGGGAAACTGTCGTTTTCATATCCATAGCCAACAAATAGCAAAGCTCGTGCCGTTTAGTGTCGGGTGCGCGTCGTACCCCCGAAGGTTTTAGCGTAGGAGTCTGGGCATGGCAGGTGTAATGGATTCAGTAAACCAGCGCACACAGCTGGTAGGGCAGAATCGCCTGGAGTTGTTGCTTTTTCGCCTCGACGGCGGGCAGCTGTATGGCATCAATGTGTTCAAAGTGCGGGAAGTGCTGCAATGTCCCAAGCTGACGATCATGCCCAAATCCAGTCCAGTGGTATGTGGCGTTGCCAATATTCGCGGTGCGACCATCCCGATTCTTGATCTGGCTCTGGCGACAGGCTCGTCCGGTCTTCAGGACCGTGAAAGTCCGTTCGTGATCATCACCGAGTACAACACCAAGACCCAGGGTTTCCTGGTGCGCTCGGTGGAGCGCATCGTCAACATGAACTGGGAAGAGATCCATCCGCCACCCAAGGGCACCGGCCGCGATCACTACCTTACGGCGGTGACGCGGGTCGATAACCAGTTGGTGGAAATTATCGATGTGGAGAAGATCCTCGCCGAAGTGGCCCCTACCTCCGAGACGATTTCGGTGGGCGTGGTCGATGCCGAGACGGCGCACAAAGCGGTGTCCCTGCGTGTGCTGACGGTGGATGACTCTTCCGTGGCCCGTAAGCAGGTGACCCGTTGCCTGCAAACTGTCGGCGTGGAAGTGGTAGCGCTCAACGATGGCCGCCAGGCGCTGGATTACCTGCGCAAACTGGTGGATGAGGGCAAGAAGCCGGAAGAAGAATTCCTGATGATGATCTCGGATATCGAGATGCCGGAAATGGACGGCTACACTCTCACAGCCGAGATACGCAGCGACCCGCGTATGCAAAAATTGCATATCGTGCTGCATACTTCGTTGTCGGGTGTATTCAACCAGGCCATGGTCAAAAAGGTCGGGGCGGATGATTTCCTGGCCAAATTCCGTCCTGATGACCTCGCATCCCGAGTCGTCGACCGGATCAAAGCAGCAGATCACGGCTAAGGTTTATTCTTGGCGATCATACGATTTTAGAGGCGGTATCAGTGTCGACAGGTAATTTGGATTTTGAACAGTTCCGGGTCTTCCTGGAAAAAGCCTGTGGCATATTGCTCGGTGAGAACAAGCAGTACCTGGTATCCAGCCGTCTCAACAAGCTGATGGAGCAGCAGGGCATCAAGTCCCTGGGCGAGTTGGTTCAGCGGATCCAGAGTCAGCCGCGCAGTGGGCTCAAGGAGATGGTGGTCGATGCCATGACCACCAACGAAACCCTGTGGTTTCGCGATACGTATCCGTTTGAAGTGCTTAAAAGCAAGGTGCTGCCGGAGGCCATCAAGGCCAGTCCCGGACAGCGCTTGCGCATCTGGTCGGCGGCCTGTTCTTCGGGGCAGGAGCCGTACTCGATTTCCATGGCTATCGACGAGTTCGAGCGAACCAACATGGGCCAGTTGAAGGCTGGAGCGCAGATTGTCGCCACAGACTTGTCCGGGACCATGTTGAATAACTGCAAGACCGGCGAATACGACACCCTGGCGCTGGGGCGCGGTTTGTCCCAGGAGCGTTTGCAACGTTACTTCGACTCCAAAGGCGCGGGCCGCTGGGCGGTGAAAGCGCCGATCAAGAGCCGAGTGGAGTTTCGCTCGTTCAACCTGCTCGACAGTTACGCCAGCCTGGGCAAGTTCGACATGGTGTTCTGCCGCAACGTGCTGATTTACTTTTCGGCCGAGGTGAAGAAAGACATCCTGTTGCGTATCCATGGCACGCTCAAGCGTGGCGGCTACTTGTTCCTCGGTGCGTCTGAGGCGCTCAACGGCCTGCCGGATCACTACCAGATGGTGCAGTGCAGCCCGGGCATCATCTACCAGGCCAAGTAAACAAGGCCTGTGCAGTCAAAAATGTGGGAGGGGGCTTGCCCCCCGATAGCGTTGGATCAGTCACCTGTCCATGACTTGATACGCCGCTATGGGAGGCAAGCCTCCTCCCACTTTTAGTTTTGCGGCAATCCCCCATTGCCGCTTTACTGGCGCCAAGCGGAAGCCGCTTGCCGCTTTTCTGGCATTGCCGCCGGCAATGTCGGCTTAAGTCCTTGATATAAGGGGCTTGAAAAAATTGGCATGCACCTTGCTATACCTCTGTTAACGAACAGCAGGTCAGCCTAAAGGTCTCCGCCATGAGCATCAGCTTCGATAAAGCGCTCGGTATCCACGAACAAGCCTTGGGCTTCCGCGCCCAGCGTGCCGAAGTCCTGGCCAACAACATTGCCAACGCCGATACCCCGAACTACAAGGCTCGGGATCTGGACTTCTCCGCCGTGCTCGCTGCACAGCAGGACAAGACCAAAAACGGCACCTTTGCCTTGAATATGACCAACAGCCGTCATATCGAAGCACAAGGTCTGAGCAGTGGTGACGAGTCGCTGCTTTATCGCACGCCGATGCAGCCGTCCATCGACCAAAACACCGTCGACGCGCAGTTGGAGCAATCGGCCTATGCCGAGAACTCGGTGAACTTCCAGGCCAGCTTTACCCTGCTCAACAGTAAATTCAAAGGGCTGATGTCAGCCCTGCGTGGAGAGTAAGCCATGTCCCTGTCCAGTGTTTTCAATATTGCCGGCAGTGGCATGAGCGCGCAGACCACGCGCTTGAACACCGTCGCCAGTAACATCGCCAACGCCGAGACCGTGTCTTCGAGCATTGACCAAACCTACCGCGCCCGCCACCCGGTGTTCGCCACCATGTTCCAGGGCGGCCAGAGCGGTGGCAGCGATTCGCTGTTCCAGAACCAGGACGCCGCGGGCCAGGGTGTGCAGGTACTCGGCGTAGTCGAGGATCAAAGCAACCTCGAAGCCCGTTACGAGCCCAACCATCCGGCGGCGAACGAAAAAGGCTACGTGTACTACCCGAACGTCAATGTGGTCGAGGAAATGGCGGACATGATTTCGGCCAGCCGCTCGTTCCAGACCAACGCGGAAATGATGAACACCGCCAAAACCATGATGCAGAAGGTCCTGACCCTGGGTCAGTGATAAGGGGCGCCAACCATGGCCATTGTCGATACGTCTAATAACACGGCGGTTCAAGACCTTTTCAACTCGAAGGTCAAGACGGCGTCGGACAACACTAATTTAGCCGATGCTTCCAAGGCCGCGACCGGCAGCCAGTCGCTGGGCAAGGATGCATTCTTGCAGTTGCTGGTTACCCAACTGAAAAACCAGAACCCGCTGTCGCCTCAGGACAACGGTGCGTTCGTCGCTCAACTGGCGCAGTTCAGTAGCCTGGAAGGCATCAATACCCTGAATGACTCGGTGAATGCGATTTCCAGCAACTTCAGTTCCTCCCAGGCGCTGCAGGCTTCCTCGCTGGTGGGACGCTCGATCATTACCCAGACCGACAAGGCGCTGGTCGATACCAGTAAAAGCATGACCGGTTCGGTGGCGGTGACGGCGGCGACGGGCAACGTCTCCATCAAGATCTCCGACAAGGACGGCAACGTGGTCCGCACCATCGACATGGGCGCCCAAAGCGCCGGCACGTCCGACTTTATCTGGGACGGCAAGAACGACAAAGGTGAGGTGGCGGCAGCGGGTACTTATACCTTCGCGGCCACGACCAAGAACGACAAGGGCGACTCGGTGGCCCTGGCGACTTCGCTGCCGGCAACGGTGACCAGCGTGACGCTGAGCAAGACCGGCGGCGAAATGCTGCTGAACCTGGCGGGCGGCATGGGCAGCGTCAAGCTGTCGCAAATTCAGACTATCGGTACATAGAGCCGGCTAAATACGGCAGAAGGAGAGAAACATGTCTTTTAACATCGGCCTTAGCGGCCTCTATGCGGCCAACAAACAACTGGACGTGACGGGCAACAACATCGCCAACGTCGCGACCACTGGCTTCAAATCCTCTCGTGCGGAATTCGCCGATATCTACGCCGCCTCCAAGCTGGGCACCGGCCAGAACAGCATCGGTAACGGTGTGAACCTGGCGGCGGTGTCCCAGCAGTTCACCCAAGGTGACGTCAACGGCAGCGGCGGTATCCTGGATATGGCTATCCAAGGCGGCGGCTTCTTCGTGCAGAAGGGCAGCGACGGCTCCCTGGAGTACACCCGTTCCGGTGCTTTCCGTGCCGACAAGGACGGCTACATCACCAACAACACCGGCACCTCGCGTCTGCAGGGTTACGCAGCGGATGAAGACGGCAAGATCATCAAGGGCGGCCTGACCGACTTGCAACTGAACCTGTCGAATCTGCCGCCGAAAGCATCCACCAAAGTGGACTCCACCAGTAACCTGAACTCCTCTGAGCCGGTGATCGACCAGACGCTCAAGCCGTTCAATCCGAGCGATACCAGCACCTTCACCACCCAGTACAGCACCACGTTGTATGACGCCCAGGGTAATGCGCACCCGATGGTGCAGTACCTGGTGAAAACCGACGGCAACAAGTGGAACGCCTACACTTTGATCGACGGCCGCAACCCGAACGGTTCGGCGCCTACCGGCACACCTTCCACGCCGCCTGTACCGTCGACCCTGAGCTTTGATGGCGCGGGCAAGCTCACCGGTATTCTCACCGGCACTGTTTCCAGCACGACACTGACCATTACTGGGTGGGTGCCAGGCACCGTGACCAATGGCGTGTGGACGGCAAACGGTGCGGATGCCAACCCGGGCGGTATCGCCGTTAACATGGCCAACATCACGCAGTACAACTCCGCCACTTACCGTAACCCACCGGTGACTGACGGTTATGCGACTGGCCAGATCACCGGCCTGAAAATTGACGGCAACGGGGTACTGTTCGCCACGTTCAGCAACCAGCAGAGCAAGGCCATCGGCCAAATCTCTCTGGCCAGCTTCAATAATGAACAGGGTCTGCAGCCTTCGGGCGGCACTTCCTGGCGTGAGACCTTTGCTTCGGGCCAACCGGGTTACGACACTCCGCAGTCCGGTACCTTGGGTTCGATCGTGGCCAACTCGCTGGAGAACTCCAACGTCAACCTGACCAACGAACTGGTGGACCTGATCAAGGCCCAGAGCAACTACCAGGCGAACGCCAAGACCATCTCGACCCAGAGCACCATTATGCAGACCATCATTCAGATGACCTGATGCCATGGCGTTATGCGTTTGACTTAAAGCCCCTCCATCGAGGGGTTTTTTTTAATCAATATCATCTGGAACGCCCTACACCCCCAATACCACCCAGAAAGCGGCAAGCCGTTGAGTGTGTGATTTTGGTTGGGGGAGGACGATGGGAAATCAGTGGCAGGTGGGTCTTGTCGGGACCGGAGCGCATTTTGCTGCTGGAGCGGCACCGCTTTATTTGAGCGAAAAAGGCGCGACAGTCAATATTAATGATGACGTGAGCGCAAATAAGAGCGCCGTCGCAACACTGCTCAAGGAGCTTGACGACGCGCAAATTACCGGCAAGAGCCAGACCGTCCGGGAGCTACGCGACAAGCTTAATGAGAAGCGCAAAGCGCTTGGCGACGAGGAGTTCAAAAAAATCCTTGAGCAACTCAAGGAAGAATGGCCGAGACGGTGGCTGGATCTTTTGAAGATGCTGTTTCCGGATTTGTTCCCTGATGAGCCTTCTCCTTCTCCGCAGCCATCACCTGGTGGTGGTGGTGGTGGTGGTGGTGGTGGCAGGGTCAACCCTACGGACTTCGGTCCCGTGCAGGCTATGACCAACAAGCCGTTTACTGAAGGCGCCAAGTACACTGATTATAAAATCGACAAAAGCAATCCGGGGCAAAAACCTGGCATGTCTACAGAGGCCGGCAATATCTGGAGCGGTTTCAAGCAAGGTCCTGATGGGAACTGCACCACAGTGGCTGCAATAAAGGCTGCAATGATGAAGTTTGGGCAGAAACCCACCGATATTTTCAGGGACGTGACAGCCAATGGCGACGGTTGGGATATACAGATGCGAGATGGGTTCCAGCTCCATCTAAGCAAGAGCGAACTGCGGCAGGCAGCACAGCAGGCTCGGTTCATGGGCGATGATGCGGGCATGATGACTGATGCCAACTTCTTATATGCAGCCAGTGCAAAGCGGGCTCATATGGAGGGCAATCAGGGATGGGGATTTGGTAATGACGCTAATGCACGCAGAAGCTTCGCAGATGCGTTGGTCAGTTTGAATGACGGTGAAATGCTCTCCGAGGGACTTGATCGCCTGGGGTTGAAAGGTTTGTACCGACAATCTTCAAGTTCTGAGCTTGCGAGCGGCGTGCTTGGCGTCGTGGCTTATGGCGGCCATGCGATGGCATCCATTGGCGGACATGTGGAGCTATGGGGCGGACGAGGCGGCCAGCCTCAGAATGGTGGCGAGGCGTATGCATTCAAATAATGGCAAAGACCGTTCAGGATTCGTGGCGCTGTAAAAACAAAAAGCCCGTCAATCCAAAGGGATGACGGGCTTTTTAGTCATGCGCTCAGCTTACTGGCAAGCTTCGCAATCCGGCTCGTCGATAGCACAGGCCTTTGGCACTGGCGCTGGGCCGGCCGGGGCGGCGAGTACCGAATCATCACCGTGGTTGCCGCTGGAAACGGCGTTCAGCTTACCGGTGTTGATGGTCGACTTCTCGGTGCTGGTCGCGGCCAGTGCGCGGAGGTAATAGGTGGTTTTCAGGCCACGGTACCAAGCCATGCGGTAGGTCACGTCCAACTTCTTGCCCGAAGCGCCGGCGATGTACAGGTTCAGGGACTGCGCCTGGTCGATCCACTTCTGACGACGGCTGGCGGCGTCAACGATCCACTTGGTGTCCACTTCGAACGCGGTCGCGTAGAGCTCTTTGAGTTCTTGCGGGATGCGCTCGATCTGCTGCACGGAACCGTCGTAGTACTTCAGGTCGTTGATCATCACCGAGTCCCACAGGCCGCGGGCTTTCAGGTCGCGAACCAGGTACGGGTTGATCACGGTGAATTCGCCCGACAGGTTCGATTTCACATACAGGTTCTGGTAAGTCGGTTCGATCGACTGCGACACGCCGGTGATGTTGGCGATGGTGGCGGTCGGTGCGATGGCCATGATGTTGGAGTTACGAATACCTTTCTGCACACGGGCACGTACCGGCGCCCAGTCCAGGGTTTCGTTCAGGTCAACGTCGATGTACTTCTGGCCACGGGCTTCGATCAGGATCTGTTGCGAGTCCAGCGGCAGGATGCCCTTGGACCACAGCGAACCCTGGAACGTCTCGTAGGCGCCGCGCTCGTCGGCCAGGTCGCAGGAAGCCTGGATCGCGTAGTAGCTGACCGCTTCCATGGACTTGTCGGCGAACTCGACCGCAGCGTCCGAACCGTAAGGAATGTGCTGCAGGTACAACGCGTCCTGGAAGCCCATGATCCCCAGGCCCACTGGGCGGTGCTTGAAGTTGGAGTTCTGCGCCTGTGGCACCGAGTAGTAGTTGATGTCGATCACGTTATCGAGCATGCGTACGGCGGTGTTGACGGTGCGTTCCAGCTTGGCGGTGTCCAACTTGCCGTTGACGATGTGGTTCGGCAGATTGATCGAGCCCAGGTTGCAAACGGCGATCTCGTCCTTGTTGGTGTTCAAGGTGATCTCGGTGCACAGGTTGGAGCTGTGGACCACGCCCACGTGCTGCTGCGGGCTGCGCAGGTTGCACGGATCCTTGAAGGTCAGCCATGGGTGGCCGGTTTCGAACAGCATGGACAGCATCTTGCGCCACAGGTCTTTGGCCTGGATGGTCTTGAACAGCTTGACCTTGCCTGGGTACTCGGTGAGGGCTTCGTAGTACTCGTAGCGCTCTTCGAAGGCCTTGCCGGTCAGGTCGTGCAGGTCCGGTACTTCGGAGGGCGAGAACAGGGTCCACTTGCCGTCATCGAAGACGCGCTTCATGAACAGGTCAGGGATCCAGTTGGCGGTGTTCATGTCGTGGGTACGACGACGGTCGTCACCGGTGTTCTTGCGCAGCTCGATGAACTCTTCGATGTCCATGTGCCAGGTTTCCAGGTAAGCACACACAGCGCCTTTGCGCTTGCCACCCTGGTTAACCGCGACGGCGGTGTCGTTCACCACTTTCAGGAACGGAACTACGCCCTGGGACTTGCCGTTGGTGCCCTTGATGTAGGAGCCCAGTGCACGCACCGGCGTCCAGTCGTTGCCCAGGCCACCGGCGAATTTGGACAACATGGCGTTGTCGTGGATCGCATGGTAGATGCCCGACAGGTCGTCCGGCACTGTGGTCAGGTAGCAGCTGGACAGCTGTGGGCGCAGGGTGCCGGCGTTGAACAGCGTCGGTGTCGAGGACATGTAGTCGAAGGACGACAGCAAGTTGTAGAACTCGATGGCGCGGTCTTCTTTGTGCTTCTCTTCGATCGCCAGGCCCATGGCCACGCGCATAAAGAACACTTGCGGCAGTTCGAAGCGGATACCGTCCTTGTGGATGAAGTAACGGTCGTACAGGGTTTGCAGACCCAGGTAGGTGAACTGCTGGTCACGCTCGTGGTTGATGGCCTTGCCGAGCTTTTCCAGATCGAAGGTGGCCAGGACCGGGTTCAGCAATTCGAATTCGATACCCTTGGCGATGTACGCAGGCAGGGCCTTGGCGTACAGGTCGGCCATTTCATGGTGGGTGGCGCTTTCGGCGACTTTCAGGAAGCCCAGGCCTTCGGCACGCAGGGTGTCCATCAGCAGGCGCGCGGTTACGAACGAGTAGTTCGGCTCGCGTTCAACCAGGGTGCGGGCAGTCATCACCAGTGCGGTGTTGACGTCGGTCAGGGCCACGCCGTCGTACAGGTTCTTCAGGGTTTCGCGTTGGATCAGGTCGCCGTCGACTTCTTCCAGGCCTTCGCAGGCCTCGGTGATGATGGTGTTCAGGCGGCCGAGGTCCAGCGGCGCAAAGCTGCCGTCGGCCAGGGTGATGCGGATCGACGGGTGCGCTTGTACCGCTGCTTCTTCGGCGGGAGTGCGCACGGCACGTTCCTTGGCGCGCGAATCGCGGTAGATCACGTAGTCGCGGGCGACTTTCTGTTCGCCGGCACGCATCAGGGCCAGTTCGACCTGGTCCTGGATTTCTTCGATGTGGATGGTGCCGCCCGAAGGCATGCGACGCTTGAAGGTCGCGGTGACTTGTTCGGTCAGGCGGGCAACGGTGTCGTGGATACGCGACGAGGCGGCAGCGGTGCCGCCTTCAACTGCAAGAAACGCTTTGGTGATGGCGACGGTGATTTTGTCATCGGTGTAAGGAACGACAGTGCCGTTACGCTTGATCACGCGCAGTTGGCCAGGTGCAGTGGCGGACAGATCCATAGTCGAATCGGCGGCCTGCGGCACGGAGCCCTGCGGGTTCTCGCGAGTTGTGTCGGTTTGCATGGGGGGGTGTCTCCACATTCTATATTTATTTGGGCACCATCACGGTGCCCACCGTTCCGTCCTGAAGCACTTACAGCAGGCCTGGGCCTGGCATAACAACTTCGGGACAGTAGGAAGGGGGCTATTCGCGCCGCTTCCATGCCGAAGTCTTCGGTTCGGGGCTCAATGCCCTTGGCCGTATTCCTGGTAGGTGACAGTTGCTGGATTCAAGCACTGCAACACCCATACCGTTTTGCGCTGTTGAAGCTTGAAAACGGTCGCCATCCGCGTGCGCGGTTTGGGCTTTCAAAAAATGCTTTGGTTCAACCAAACGGGAGCAAGAAATGACTTGAGTTTCTTGTCTGATCTGTGTTTGGTGGTTTCGCTTAAAACCCTACATGTAGGGTTTTTTTAGCGCCGAGCTACAAGATAATGCGTTTTGGAGGGCTTAGCAACGCAAGACCTGTGGATAACGCTGTGGGTAAAATGTGTATGAAACGTGGAACGCCCGTGTAGGCCGCAGTACTGCTGGATTCAGCCGTTTGTCACTGAATATTCCAGGAGAAAAACCGCCGGTTGGATTTTTGAGGGCGCGAACCCTACCACAAAAAAAGATGATCACCGAATGGATTTCCTGGCTTGTGTTTGAAGGCTGGCCCATGGCTACAATCGGCGGTAGTTTGCCCTGGCCAGATGACAGCTGTAGGAGTGCGCTTGCCTGCGCACGAGCTTGGCGATCGCCCTGGCATCTTGCACCGACAGACGCGGGCCCCTTGGGCTTCTCCAACAATAAATACAACCGAGGTAGCGGATGGAGCATGACGCCTGGCAAATCCTGATCGTCGAAGACGATGAGCGATTGGCCGAGTTGACCCGTGATTACCTGCAAAGCAACGGTCTGAGGGTTGCGGTGGAAGGCAATGGAGCGCTGGCGGCCGAGCGCATCATCGACGAGCAACCGGACCTGGTGATCCTCGACTTGATGCTGCCTGGCGAAGACGGCCTGAGCATCTGCCGCAAAGTGCGCGAACGCTATGACGGCGTGATCCTGATGCTCACCGCGCGCACCGACGACATGGACCAAGTGCTCGGCCTCGACCTGGGCGCCGACGATTATGTGTGCAAACCCGTGCGTCCGCGCTTGTTGTTGGCGCGTATCCAAGCGCTGTTGCGCCGCAGCGAGCCGGCAGAACCGGCGACGGTGGAGCTGCAACGGCGCCTGCAGTTCGGCCCGCTGGTGGTGGACAACGCCCTGCGCGAAGCCTGGCTACATGACACCGGTATCGAGCTGACCAGCGCTGAGTTCGACCTGCTGTGGCTACTGGTGGCCAACGCCGGGCGCATCCTGTCCCGCGAAGAAATCTTCATTGCCCTGCGTGGCGTCGGCTATGACGGCCAGGATCGCTCCATCGATGTGCGCATCTCGCGGATTCGCCCGAAAATCGGCGACGACCCGATCCACCCACGCCTGATCAAGACCATCCGTAGTAAAGGCTACCTATTCGTCCCCGAAGCCGCCGCCGACATGCCGCTGTGAACTCAATCTTCCTACGCATCTACGGCGGCATGTGCGCCGCGCTGATCCTGGTGGCGTTGCTTGGCGTGCTGGCGCTGCACCTGCTTAATGAGGTGCGCAGTGGTCAGTATCGTGAACGCTTGGCCCACGGCACATTTGCCTTGATGGGCGACAACCTGCAGCCCATGAGCACCATCGAACGCCAACGCGCCCTGGCGGTATGGGAGCGTCTGCTGGGTATTCCTCTGGAGTTGCGCACCCTCGCCGAAGCCCGCCTGGACCTCAGCCAGCGCACGCGCCTGCAACGCGGCCAGGTTCTGGTGGAACAGACCGGCCCCCACGCGGCGCGGGTGGTGCGCCTGGTCAGCGAGCAGGAACAACTGGTGCTGACCGGCGAAGTGCAGCAGATCAGCGAGCAATTGGCCCGCGCGACTATTTATTTACTGGCCGATGAGTTGGTGCGCTATCCCGAGGCCGAGCAGCCGCAGCGGCTGGCGGATATCAAAGAGGCCAAGGGTTTCGGCTTCGACATGCATTTGATGACCCTCGACCAGGCCGACATGGACGACGATCAGCGTCGACGCGTGTCCGAGGGCGACACGGTGATGGCTCTGGGCAAGGGCGGCGATTCGATCCGGGTGTTCGCCGGTATGGTCGGCACGCCTTGGGTGCTGGAAATCGGCCCGTTGTATCAAATGAACCCGTACCCGGCGCAATGGCTGATCCTGATTGCGTTGATCGGCCTGACCCTGATCGGCTTAATCGTCTATTTATTAGTCCGTCAGTTGGAGCGTCGGCTCAAAGGGCTGGAAGCGGCGGCTACCCGTATCGCCAAGGGCAATCTGCAAGTGCGCGTACCGGCCCGTGGCGCGGACTCGGTGGGGCGCCTGGCGGCGGCGTTCAATGGCATGGCCGAGCACTTGCAGCAATTGCTGGCGATCCAGCGCGAACTGGTGCGTGCGGTGTCCCATGAACTGCGCACGCCAGTGGCGCGCCTGCGCTTTGGCCTGGAGATGCTGGGCGATGCCGCCACGCCAGAAGCGCGACGCAAGTACCTGGACGGTATGGACAGCGATATCCAGGATCTGGATGGACTGGTGGACGAAATGCTCACCTACGCACGCCTGGAGCAAGGCTCGCCGGCGCTGAATTTCCAGCGGGTGGACCTCAATGCGTTGCTCGATCAGGTGATCGGCGAATTGTCGCCACTGCGCCCGCAGATCACCGTCAGTCGTGGCATTTGCCTGTCGTCTGCGCATTGGGACGACGCCTGGGTCGATGCCGAGCCGCGCTATCTGCATCGCGCGTTGCAGAACCTGGTGTCCAATGCCATGCGTCATGCCCAGGGGCAGGTGTTGATCAGTTATCAAGTGGGCCAGGTACGTTGCCGCATCGACGTGGAGGATGACGGCCCCGGCGTGCCGGAAAGTGCCTGGGAGCGTATCTTCACGCCGTTTCTGCGCCTGGACGACAGCCGCACCCGCGCCTCGGGAGGCCATGGTCTGGGCCTGTCTATCGTGCGACGCATCATTTATTGGCACGGCGGGCGGGCGTTGATCGGTAAGAGCAATAACCTGGGCGGGGCGTGTTTCAGCCTGAGCTGGCCGCGGAGCCAAGAAAAACCGGCAGATTGATCAATGGGGCTGATTGGATACCGCGACGACGCTCAAGAGCTGACCATCGTCGAGCGCAAACTGCCCCTGCAACTCTTTGCCCTGGCACCACTCATGGGACAGGTCCGTCAGCAACCGCAGGCGCACCTGGCCGGTGTCGGACCATTCCAGTAACTCGGCGTGCTCAAAGTAAAAGCGCTTCTGCACAATCGGATAGAGCGCCTTGAACAGGCTCTCCTTGATGGAAAACGTCAGGGTCACCAGCAGGGCGACCTGCTCTGGCGCCAGGGCGGCCATGCGTTGCAACTCATCGGCGGTCAGGATTTCCGCGGCCAGGCGTTGTGCTCGCTCCAGGCTCAGCAGGTTTTCCAAGTCCATCCCCAGGCCGCGCCATTGCGCCTTGTGCCCAACAATCGCGGCGGCGTGGCCGGTGCTGTGGGTGATGGAGCCGCTGATAGACGCGGGCCATACCGGCGCGCGGTCTTCGCCAATGGCCGGTATGCAGTCGCGGTGACCGAGCTGATGCAGCGCGGCGCGGGCGCACACGCGGCCGGCGAGGAACTCCGCCTGACGCTTGGCGACCGAACGCTGGATACTGGCCGGCGGCGGCACGGCGCAACGTTGGAAATCATCCGCTACCAGTGACGCAGGATCGAAGCGGGTGCTGAGGAATACCGTGCCCGGCAAGCGTTCGGGTAACGGCCAGCGGGCGTCAAGTGGGGTGCAGCAAGCGGGTAGAGGATTCATGGGCGCTATTTTGCCCAGTTGCCGCGCCACAGGATAGCCCGCGCCGGTTCAGGTTGGGTTCAGAGCCTGTTCAGGGGGAGTTCAGGGGCGCTTGCGTAGTCTGGTTCTACAGCCAAACGCGTATGAGGTAACACCATGACTGCGATCAAAAAGCTGATGCTGGCCTTGACCTTGCTGAGTGCCACCGCTGGCGCCCAGGCATCCGAGGGCGCTTTCGCCGAATTCGGCAGGGAGAAAACCAGGAAGCCCAGTAGCCTGATCCATCGTGTGAACTTCGAAGAGGTCAGCAGCCAGGCCTCGCCCTGGGGCCAGCCCTTGGGCGCTACCGCCGCGCAGCCAGCCTACCGCGTCGGTTATGCGCGCCTGACCGGCCAATTCAATGGCATTAAACTGCGCCCGCAAGACCTGCAGGGCCGCTATGATGTCACCCAGTCGGACAGTTGATTTGCTTTGGAGAGCCTTATGAAATTGCTGGTGGTGGAAGATGAGGCGCTGCTGCGCCATCACCTGTTTACCCGCCTGACCGACAGTGGCCATGTGGTCGAGGCTGTGGCCAACGCCGAGGAAGCCTCGTACCAGACCGGCCAGTTCAATCACGACCTGGCCATCATCGACCTGGGCCTGCCCGGCATGGGCGGCCTGGACCTGATTCGCCAGTTGCGCGCCAAGGGCAAGACGTTCCCGATCCTGATCCTCACCGCGCGCGGCAACTGGCAGGACAAGGTCGAAGGCCTGGCCGCCGGCGCCGACGACTACGTGGTAAAACCCTTCCAGTTCGAAGAGCTGGAAGCGCGGATGAATGCCTTGTTGCGCCGCTCCAGCGGATTTACCCAGTCCACCATCGTTGCCGGGCCGTTGCTGCTGGATATCAACCGCAAGCAAGCCTCCCTCGACGAGCAACCCCTGGCGCTGACCGCCTACGAATACCGCATTCTCGAATACCTGATGCGCCATCACCAGCAAGTGGTGGCCAAGGATCGTTTGATGGAGCAGTTGTACCCGGACGACGACGAGCGCGACCCGAATGTCATCGAAGTGCTGGTCGGCCGCCTGCGCCGCAAATTGGAAGGCCCGGCCGGGTTCAAGCCCATCGACACCGTGCGTGGCCTGGGCTACCTGTTCAATGAGCGCTGCCGTTGATTCGCTCGCTACGTGTGCGCTTGATGCTGGCGGCCGCCACCCTGGCCGTGCTGTTTATGCTCGGTTTGTTGCCGGCGATGCAAGGCGCCTTCAGCCTGGCGTTGCAGGATTCCATTGAGCAGCGCCTGGCGTCGGACGTCACCACGCTGATCTCCGCCGCGCGGGTGGAAAACAACCACTTGTTGATGCCTGCGCAATTGCCCGATGAGCGCTTCAACCTCGCCGACAGTCGGCTGCTGGGGTACATCTACGACCGCGAAGGCCATTTGGTATGGCGCTCGCGCGCGACCCGCGAAGAAAACATCAACTACAAACCGCGCTATGACGGACGCGGCAATGAGTTTGCGCGGATTCGCGAAGACAACGGCCAGGAATTCTTCGTGTATGACGTCGAGGTCAAGCTGCTCGGTGGCAAGAGCGCGGCGTTCAGCATTGTGGCCCTGCAACCGGTGCGCGAATACCAGCTGACCCTCGAAGGCCTGCGCGAAAACCTCTATCTGGGCTTCGGCGCGGCATTGCTGGTGCTATTGACTCTGTTGTGGCTGGGCCTGACCTGGGGCTTGCAGGCGCTACGGCGGTTGAGCCAGGAACTGGATCAGATTGAAGGCGGCACCCGCGAGAGTTTGTCCGAGCAGCACCCCCGCGAGCTGCTGCGCCTGACGGGCTCGCTCAACCGCTTGTTGCACAGCGAGCGCGAACAGCGGGCGCGTTACCGCGACTCCCTCGACGACCTGGCCCATAGCTTGAAAACCCCGCTGGCGGTCTTGCAGGGCGTGAGCGAAGACATGGCTCAACGCCCTGCGGACCGCGACCAGGCCAGAGTGCTGCAAACACAGATCGAGCGCATGAGCCAACAGATCAGCTACCAGTTGCAACGCGCCAGCCTGCGTAAAAGCGGCCTGGTGCGCCATCAGGTGCGCCTGGAGCCGGTAGTGCAAAGCCTTTGCGATACCCTGGGCAAGGTGTACCGCGACAAAGCAGTGACGGTGTCCTTCCAGTTGCCGGATGAATGTGACGTACCCATCGAGAAGGGCGCCTTGCTTGAATTGCTTGGCAACTTGCTGGAAAACGCCTACCGCCTGTGCCTGAGCCAGGTGCGCGTCAGCCTGGTGGAAAGCGAGGACGGCACCGAGTTGTGCATCGAAGATGACGGCCCCGGTGTGCCGCCGGACCAACGTGCGCGCATCCTGCAACGTGGCGAGCGCCTGGACCGCCAGCACCCGGGCCAGGGCATCGGCCTGGCGGTGGTCAAGGACATCATCGAAAGTTACGGCGCGCGGTTGACCTTGGACGATTCACCCCTGGGCGGCGCGGCGTTCAGGATTCACTTTCCGGCCGTGTAATCAGTTGTGGCTGGATCGCTCGTTCGCATTTTTCATGCGTGAACCCGTACAAATGGGGGAGGGAGCTTGCTCCCGATGAGACGCACCAACACCACCCTCTCTAACTCTCCTGCTCGCGATAGGCGCCCGGCGTCAGCCCCGTCCACTTCTTGAACGCCCGATGAAACGCCGAGGGTTCGGAGAAACCCAACTGTTCGGCAATTTCCTGCAATGACAAGTCCGCCCGTCCCAAGTGAAAAATGGCGATGTCTCGCCGCAGTTCATCCTTGAGTGCCTGGAAACTGGTGCCTTCTTCGCGCAGGTGTCGGCGCAGGGTCTGCGGGCTGATGTGCAGGTGCTGGGCGACCGCTTCAAGGTCCGGCCAAGGCGTGCGGTCGCGGCTCAGCAGCCGGCGCAGCTGGCTGCTCAGGCTGTCGCCTTCGTCCGGGCGTGAGAGCAGGTCGGCGGGGGAGCGTTCGAGGAAATGTTTGAGGGTACGCTCGTCCTGCAGCAGTGGCAGGCTCAAATAGCGCACCGGAAACACCAGGCTGCTGTTCGGTGCACCGAATACCTGAGGGCACGGGAACAGCAGATCATATTCGCTGGCGTGGGCCGGTTTCGGGTAGGCGAAGGTGGCCTGGTGCAGTCGAATGCGCTGGCCGATCAGCCAACTGCCCAGCCGATGCCAGATCACCAGCAGGCATTCACTGAGGAAGTGGTCCGGGTCCCAGAGTTGGGTGTGGTCCAGGCTTAAGTGCGCCATTTCCCCTTCACGCGTCAGCTGCCAGCGGGGCCCCTGTGGGAACAGGCTATAAAACAACAAGCCGCGTTCCAGAGCCTTCTCCAAGGTACGGCAGTGGATCAGCGCGTGGCACATCATGGCGAAGGTGCCGCGTTTGCTGGGGCCTTCAGCAAACCCCAGGTATTCGTCGTCCAGCGCCAGCCAGAGCAATTGCAACAGTCGGGTAAATTGTTCCGGTGCGATGCGTGCGCGTGGTTCGCTCAACAGCTCCCGGGCAATGCCCACCTGCTGCAGCAGGGCCGAATAGTCATAACCGACCCGCCGCGCACCGCCCAGGGCTGCGCGGGCAAAGTGGCTGGCGATGGTACGTTCGCGCATGGGGGGCCCTCATCCATAGAATGGCCGATGGTAGCCACCACCGAGTGGGAGCGACAAGGCGGATATCCGCCAAATTGCAGGGTGCTATCGGTCGGTACGGCGGAAATCCGCCATGTGCTCGTCCACTGGGAGGGGCCGCTTGTAGGCGCCGGGCCCGCTGTCTTAAGGCATAAAGCGGATTTGCACAAAGTGGCACGACGTTTGCGATAGGTAAGACAGCGCAGGACTTATCTCACAGCCCTCGCAAACAACAAATCCCTCCAGTGCAGGAGGGTTCGCAATTCAAGTGTCGTGGGCAATGGCGGATATTTGCCACACGGGACGATTGAGGAATTTTGCAATGACGACTCGTCAGCCACTCTACAAATCCCTGTATTTCCAGGTGATCGTTGCAATCGTTATCGGTATTTTGCTCGGTCACTTCTACCCGCAGACCGGCGTGGCCCTCAAGCCATTGGGTGACGGGTTCATCAAACTGATCAAAATGGTCATCGCCCCGATCATCTTCTGTACCGTTGTCAGCGGCATCGCCGGCATGCAGAACATGAAGTCGGTGGGCAAAACCGGTGGCTATGCGCTGCTCTACTTCGAAATCGTCTCCACCATTGCCCTGCTGATCGGCCTGGTCGTCGTTAACGTCGTGCAACCGGGCGCCGGCATGCACATCGACGTGTCGACCCTGGACGCGTCCAAAGTGGCTGCTTACGTCACCGCCGGTAAAGACCAGAGCATTGTCGGCTTTATTCTTAATGTGATCCCGAACACCATCGTCGGCGCCTTTGCCAACGGCGACATTCTGCAAGTGCTGATGTTCTCGGTGATCTTCGGCTTTGCCCTGCACCGCCTGGGCGCTTACGGCAAGCCGGTGCTGGACTTTATCGATCGCTTCGCTCACGTGATGTTCAACATCATCAATATGATCATGAAGCTGGCGCCGATTGGTGCCCTGGGCGCCATGGCGTTCACCATCGGTGCCTACGGCGTGGGTTCCCTGGTGCAACTGGGCCAGTTGATGATCTGCTTCTACATCACCTGCGTGCTGTTTGTGGTCCTGGTGCTGGGCGCCATCTGCCGCGCTCACGGTTTCAGCGTGCTGAAATTGATCCGCTACATTCGTGAAGAGCTGCTGATCGTTCTGGGTACATCCTCCTCCGAATCCGCGCTGCCACGCATGCTGATCAAGATGGAGCGCCTGGGGGCGAAGAAATCCGTAGTAGGTCTGGTGATCCCGACCGGCTACTCCTTCAACCTCGACGGTACCTCCATCTACCTGACCATGGCGGCCGTGTTTATCGCTCAGGCGACCGACACCCATATGGACATCACCCACCAGATCACCCTGCTGCTGGTGCTGCTGCTGTCCTCCAAAGGTGCTGCGGGCGTGACGGGTAGTGGTTTCATCGTACTGGCTGCAACCCTGTCGGCGGTTGGCCACCTGCCAGTTGCCGGTCTGGCGCTGATTCTGGGTATCGACCGTTTCATGTCCGAAGCCCGTGCGCTGACCAACCTGGTGGGTAACGCCGTTGCCACCATCGTTGTGGCCAAGTGGGTGAAGGAACTGGATACCGACAAGCTGCACAGCGAACTGGCATCGGGCGGGACCGGTATTTCCGAAACCCGTGAACTCGATGACCTGGGTGTGGCCGAAGGTCCTGCACCGGTGGTCAAGTAAGCCGCTGATGGCGTGAACTGACGCCCCCAGCTCTGCGCAAACGCCCCGACTTGTTCGGGGCGTTTGCGTTTCTGGCGCGCGGCACCCGGGTTATTTTTTGGTTACAGTAAGCGCGATATTGCCCGCGGGAGGCTTGATGGACAGTGTGGATCTGAATGTGCTGCGCAGTGTGCTGGAGTGGCGTCGTGCCGGGCAGCGAGTGGTGTTGTACAGCGTGGTCCAGACTTGGGGCAGCGCGCCGCGTCCACCGGGCGCCATGTTGGCGCTGCGCGGCGATGGTGTCGTCATCGGCTCGGTGTCTGGCGGTTGCATCGAAGATGACCTGATAGCCCGCTTGCACGACGGCCGCCTGGCGGACGACGGGCCGGCGGTGCAGTTAGTGACCTACGGCGTGACCCAGGACGAGGCCGCGCGTTTTGGCCTGCCCTGTGGCGGCACCTTGCGCCTGACCGAAGAGCGGGTGCTGGACTGGCAATGGGTCGCCGACCTGCTGGCGCGTTGCGAAGCCCATGAGATCGTCGCGCGGGAACTCAACCTGGCCACGGGCGAGGTTACCTTGAGCAGCGCCACCAAGACCGATGGCCTGAGTTTCGACGGTGAACGCTTGCGCGCCATCTATGGCCCGCGCTGGCGTCTGCTGCTGATCGGCGCCGGGCAATTGTCGCGGTACGTGGCGCAAATGGCGCGCTTATTGGATTTCGAAGTGCTTATCTGCGACCCCCGCGAAGAGTTCGTCTACGGTTGGGAGGCGCAACATGGGCGCTTCGTGCCCGGTATGCCCGATGAAGCGGTACTGTCTATCCAGACCGACGAGCGTACGGCCATTGTTTGCCTGACCCATGACCCGCGCCTGGACGATATGGCGCTGCTGACGGCGTTGGATTCCCGGGCGTTCTACATTGGCGCGCTGGGCTCGCGGGTCAACAGTCAGAAACGCCGTGAGAACCTGTCGGCGCTGGGCCTGTCGGCGCAGGCGATCGCGCGGCTACATGGGCCGATCGGCTTGCATATCGGCAGTCATACGCCGTCGGAAATCGCACTGTCGCTGATGGCGGAAATTGTCGCGATCAAAAACGGCGTAGCACCGATGCAGAAAAAGCCGCTGCCGGTGGTGGCCGAGTGACCGTCACGGCAATTGTGCTGGCGGCGGGGCAGGGCAGTCGTTTCCGCGCCGAGGCGGGAGCTGATCAGGATAAATTGCTGGCGCCTTGCCTGGGACTGGACGGGGTGACGCGGCCGGTGATCGAACAGGTGTTGGTGAATTTGCCGACGTGCGTGGTAGAGCGCTGGCTGGTGACGTCGCCGGAGCGTGCCGAGGTGATTCAGTTGGCCGAGGCACATGGCTGTAAGGTTTTGCAACTGACGTCGGCAGGTATGGGCGACAGTATCGCGGCGGCGGTAGCGGCCAGCGCTACGGCCGAAGGTTGGTTGGTGGTACTGGGGGATATGCCCTTTATCCAGTCATCCAGCATCGAGCAAGTGATTCAGGGGCTGCCGGAGCAGGGCATTCGCGTGCCAGTGCAGGATGGCCGTTATGGTCACCCTGTGGCGTTTGGGCGTGACTTCGGGCCGGGGTTGAAGGCGTTAGCGGGTGATCGAGGTGCCAGGCTCTTGTTTACACCGACGGCTGTGAGGGAGGTGCCGGTGAATGACCCAGGCGTGTTATGGGATGTGGATGTACCAGAGCGCCTTAATTACCGCTGATCCGATATAAAAAAGCCCCGCCTGATCACTCAGGCGGGGCTTTTTAGTGGCGGTTGGAATCAGACGAGAGGTTTAGGCTCGTGTGCTTCTTCCTGAACCTTGTGCTCGGCCACTTCTTCGACAGCAGAGTGCTCAGTCACGGTTTCTGCAGCCGGGGCTGGCGCCTCGACAGCTTCAACCACAGCCGGTGCAGCCGCTGCCGCAGCGGCGGCCGCCTCGGCTTCCTTGCGACGACGACGCACTTCACGTGGGTCGTTCGGCGCACGGCCGTTTTCGGTCAAGGCGCTGGCCGGTGCGGCTTCAACTACCGGCGCGGCGACTTCGGCAACCACGGGCGCTTCAACCACAGGCGCAGGTTCAGCCACCGGAGCGGCCTCAACCACGGGTGCAGGCTCGGCAACGGCCACTTCGGCAACCGGTGCCGGGGCTTCTTCCGCCGCCGGTGCAGGCGCTTCAACTGGAGCGGCAGGTTCGGCGGCCCACTGGAAGGCGGTCTGTTCTTCACGAACTTCGCGCACTGCCGGGGCGGCTTCTTCTACAGCCGGCGCTTGCGCAGCGGCTTCAACCACGGGTTCAGGCTCAGCCACCGGCGCCACTTCAACCGCAACCACGTCGGTCACCGGCTGGGCGTCGCGAACCGGCGCGACTTCTACTTCCGGTACCACGGGGGCTTCGATCGGGGTCGTTGCTTCTACTACCGGCGCTTCAACCGCTGGGGTCTGCACCACAGGCGCTTCGGCGACGACGGTGTCCTCGACAGCGGCGGTAGCGCGTTCAGCCTGCTGATGAGCCTGGGCTTCAGCCGGTGCACTGATAACCGAGCTGGCAACCGCTGCGGTAACGGCCAGACCTGCAGCCAGTTCGGTAGTGGTCGGCTCGCTGTTGGCGCCTTCGGCGTTCTCGCCGGTCTCTTCCGAGCCTTCGATCACATTGCCGTTGGCATCACGCTGACGCTCACGACGGTTGCTGCGACGACGCTGGCCACGGGAGCGGCGGCGTGGACGATCGCCTTCGGCGTTGTCCTGACCGTCTTCCTGCAGTTGCTCTTCGCCGGTCAGCACTTCCTCTTCGCTGGCGGCAGCGGCCTGCTCGGTGCGCGGTTGGCGCTCTTCACGCGGGGCACGAGGCTGGCGTTCTTCTCGTGGCGCACGCTCTTCGCGCGGCGCACGGGCTGGGCGTTCTTCGGTGGCAGCAGCAGCGGCAACGGCCGGGGCGGCATCCAGAGGCTCGCGCAGTTCACGCACACGCTCTTCACGCTCACCGCGAGGCTTGCGATCTTCACGCGGGGCACGCGGCGTACGTGGCGCGCGCTCTTCACGCGGTGCACGCTCTTCGCGGGCTACGGTAGGGGTGTCTTCGCGGGCTTCACGAGGCTGACGCTCTTCACGCGGCGCACGCTCTTCACGCGATGCACGCTCTTCGCGCGGCTTGCGCTCTTCGTCACGACGACCGTTGCGGTTACGGCTTTGCTGGCGACCGTTGCGACGCTCTTCGTTGCGCGCTGGGCGCTCGGCGGCAGGTTTTTCGACCACGACCGGTGCGACAGGCTCTTCCTTGGTGGCGAACAGGCTAACCAGGGATTTCACCAGGCCTTTGAACAGGCTTGGTTCAGGCATCGCGGCCGGCGCGGCAACCGGTGCAGCGGCTTCAACCGGAACCGGTGCGTTGGCACGGGCTGGAGCGGTCTTCACGGCAGCTTCCTGGCGGACCAGGGTGCGGGTTGCGGCGGCTGGCTGGACTTCTTCCACCTCGGCAGCGGCTGCAGCGATTTCGTAGCTGGACTGACCGCTGTGGGCTTCCGGGCTGTCATCACGCAGGCGCTGCACTTCGAAGTGCGGTGTTTCGAGATGGTCGTTCGGCAGGATCACGATACGAGCGCGGGTACGCAGTTCGATCTTGGTGATCGAGTTGCGTTTTTCGTTGAGCAGGAACGCGGCCACCGGGATCGGCACCTGGGCGCGGACTTCGGCGGTACGGTCCTTCAGGGCTTCTTCTTCGATCAGGCGCAGGATAGCCAAGGACAGCGATTCAACGTCACGGATGATGCCGGTGCCGTTGCAGCGCGGGCAGACGATGCCGCTGCTTTCGCCCAGGGAAGGCCGCAGGCGCTGACGGGACATTTCCAGCAGGCCGAAGCGCGAGATGCGGCCCACTTGCACGCGGGCACGGTCGGCTTCCAGGCATTCGCGGACTTTTTCTTCCACGGCGCGCTGGTTCTTGGCCGGGGTCATGTCGATAAAGTCGATCACGATCAGGCCGCCGATGTCGCGCAGGCGCAGCTGGCGGGCAATTTCTTCGGCCGCTTCCAGGTTGGTCTGCAGGGCGGTTTCTTCGATGTCGCTACCTTTCGTGGCGCGCGCCGAGTTGATGTCGATGGACACCAGGGCTTCGGTCGGGTCGATCACGATGGAACCGCCGGAAGGCAGTTCGACTACGCGCTGGAAAGCGGTCTCGATCTGGCTTTCGATCTGGAAGCGGTTGAACAGTGGGACGCTGTCTTCGTACAGCTTGATCTTGCTGGCGTACTGCGGCATCACCTGGCGGATGAAGGTCAGGGCTTCGTCCTGGGCTTCGACGCTGTCGATCAGCACTTCGCCGATGTCCTGGCGCAGGTAGTCGCGGATGGCGCGGATGATTACGTTGCTTTCCTGGTAGATCAGGAACGGCGCGGAACGATCCAGCGAGGCTTCCTTGATGGCAGTCCACAGTTGCAGCAGGTAATCGAGGTCCCACTGCATCTCTTCGCTGCTGCGACCCAGGCCGGCAGTGCGCACGATCAGGCCCATGTCGGCCGGGGCGATCAGGCCGTTGAGCGCTTCACGCAGCTCGTTGCGCTCTTCGCCTTCGATGCGGCGGGAGATGCCACCGGCACGCGGGTTGTTCGGCATCAGGACCAAGTAGCGGCCGGCCAGGCTGATGAAGGTGGTCAGGGCGGCGCCCTTGTTGCCACGTTCTTCTTTTTCCACCTGAACGATGACTTCCTGGCCTTCGCTCAGGACGTCCTTGATGTTCACGCGGCCTTCTGGGGCTTTCTTGAAGTATTCGCGGGAGATTTCTTTGAGGGGCAGGAAGCCGTGGCGCTCGGAGCCGAAATCGACAAAGGCAGCCTCAAGGCTTGGTTCGATGCGAGTAATACGGCCTTTATAGATGTTGGCCTTTTTTTGCTCGCGTGCACCAGATTCGATGTCCAGGTCGTAGAGGCGTTGGCCATCTACCAGTGCAACACGCAACTCTTCGGGTTGAGTTGCGTTAATCAGCATTCTTTTCATGTTGTACCGTCGGTTTCCGGGCTGCCGGAAACGGCGTTCGGCACACACGACTTCTCACGGTCGGTGTCAGGTGCGTCAAGAGTGGTTGGCCACTCCAGTGTCCAGCAAAACCTGCCAATTGGGCGGGAGTCGCGACGGACGCGTCCTGCTTGTTAGCGGCGGTGACAAAGGCACCGCTTCAACAAAAGCTAAGGTCAGGAGGAGGAATCAACCGGCGACTGTGGACGAGATGAAGCGTCTAAATATAAGCCTAGTGCTACACGGTCCGACGGTTGTGCATCTCCACCCTACACGTATCCCTGATAATTCGGGTGCTGCCGCGCGCAGAATCCGCAGCGGGTTGGCATTTACCGTGTTCTCCAACGGGGAGTCCACGCTCATGGCTAAACAGGCCTGAATGAAAACGACTGCGCTCTCACTCAGCTCTTAACAGGCGTTGTTTCCGAAGCATTCGCCATGGTCTGGCTCAAAACTGACTGCACTTTGTGAACTGGCCGTAAATATCGGCGCCAAACGCGAGTATTCACTCTGCTTTTGGCACTCGCTTCAGGCCTCATGTCACCTGCGCTTGTTACAATTTTGAGCTTTCCAGGGTGGCAAACGCCCCGTAGGACGGCCTCGCGTCCTGATGAATTGCGATGGTCAGGGCCGGCAGTTTGCCGCAAGTCCTCTGGCCAGGCCGCTTTTGGCGGCGTTCGCGACTATAGCAGTAATGATTAAGTGCTTCAATTCCATAAAAAATTGTTATCATCGCCGCCATGACGACTACCGCCCCCCCGACCCCCAGCGTTCAGCTGCTTGAGGTCTCGCCGGAATATGCCGGCCAACGCATCGACAATTTTCTCCTGGCCAGGCTCAAAGGCGTGCCCAAGACCTTGATTTACCGCATCTTGCGTAAAGGCGAAGTGCGCGTGAACAAGGGGCGGATCAAGCCCGAGTATAAATTGCAGGCGGGCGATATCGTCCGTGTGCCGCCGGTTCGCGTGCCTGAGCGCGACGAGCCTGTGCCGCTGGCACAAGGCCTGCTTCAGCGTCTGGAAGCATCGATAGTCTTCGAAGACAACAAGCTGATCGTGATCAACAAGCCCTGCGGCATTGCGGTGCACGGCGGCAGCGGCCTGAATTTCGGCGTGATCGAAGCCTTTCGTCAGTTGCGCCCGGATGCCAAGGAGTTGGAACTGGTGCACCGTCTGGACCGCGACACCTCTGGCCTGCTGATGATCGCCAAAAAACGCAGCATGCTGCGTCATCTGCATACCGCTCTGCGCGGCGATGGCGTGGATAAGCGCTACATGGCGCTGGTGCGGGGCCACTGGGCCAGTTCGATCAAGAGCGTTCGTGCGCCGTTGCAGAAGAGCAACTTGCGCTCCGGCGAGCGCATGGTGGAGGTGGACGAGGAGGGCAAAGAGGCGCTGACTCTGTTCAAGGTGCTGCGCCGCTTCGGCGACTTCGCCACGCTGGTGGAGGCTAAACCCGTTACCGGTCGTACCCACCAGATCCGCGTGCACACCCTGCACGCTGGTCACTGCATTGCCGGTGACACCAAGTATGGCGATGAAGATTTTTCCAAGGAAATTCGCGATCTGGGCGGTAAACGCCTGTTCCTTCACGCCTATATGCTGACCGTGCCGTTGCCCGATGGCGGTGAGCTCAAGCTGCAGGCGCCGGTTGATGAGATGTGGGCCAAGACCGTGGAGCGTTTGAGTGCCGCACCGTGACTACAAACTGCTGATTTTCGATTGGGACGGGACCCTGGCCAACTCCATTGGTCGCATCGTCGAATCGATGCACATGGCCTCGACCCGCTCGGGGTTCGAGCTGTGCAGCGACCTGGCGGTCAAAGGCATCATCGGCCTGGGCTTGCCTGAGGCGATTCGTACCTTGTATCCGCAGATCGCCGATCAAGAGTTGCTCGCATTCCGTGAGCACTACGCCGATCACTACATTGCGCTGGAGGCCGAACCTTCGCCTCTGTTCGAGGGTGTGCGCCAATCCCTGGAGGCGTTCCGTGCCGACGGCTACCACTTGGCTGTCGCCACCGGCAAGGCCCGTCGCGGTTTGGATCGGGTGCTCAAAGCCCACGGTTTTGAAGATTATTTCGATATCACCCGCGCAGCCGATGAAACCGCCAGCAAGCCTCACCCTCTGATGTTGGAGGAGATTCTGGCCCATTGCGCCGTTTCCCCGCGTGAGGCGTTGATGGTGGGGGATGCGTCCTTTGACCTGATGATGGCGCGCAATGCGGGTATGGACAGTGTGGCCGTCAGTTACGGCGCGCAGTCGCCCGAGGCGTTGCAGCAGTACGAGCCCAGGGTCACGATCGATCATTTTTCTGAATTGCACGCCTGGCTCAATCGGGCTCAATAAGTCTTTGCTGGGGTTTATGGCATGAGTGACGAGTGGAAAGCGCCCGAAAAGGCTGAAAGCAGCGACGACAAAAGCTGGAAACTGCTGGAGAAAACCCTGCTGGCCAGTGTGCAGGAGCAGCGTCGCTCGCGGCGCTGGGGGATTTTCTTCAAGCTGCTGACCTTCACTTACTTGTTGATCATGCTGGCGCTGTTCAGTCCATTGATGGATATGGAGAAAAGCGCGACCCGCAGCGCCAACTACACCGCGCTGATCGAAGTGCGCGGGGTGATTGCCGATAAAGAACCGGCCAGTGCCGACAATATTGTCAGCAGTCTGCGCGCCGCGTTCGAAGACACCAAGGTCAAGGGCGTGATCCTGCGCATCAACAGCCCGGGCGGCAGTCCTGTGCAATCGGGCTATGTGTATGACGAGATTCGTCGTCTGCGCGCTCTGCATCCGGATATCAAGCTGTACGCGGTGATCTCTGATCTTGGCGCCTCCGGTGCTTATTACATTGCCAGCGCGGCCGACCAGATTTACGCCGACAAGGCCAGTCTGGTGGGCTCCATAGGCGTGACGGCGGCCGGTTACGGTTTTGTCGGTACCATGGAAAAGCTTGGTGTGGAGCGTCGTACCTACACCTCGGGTGAGCACAAAGCGTTTCTTGACCCGTTTCAGCCGCAGAAGCCCGATGAAACGCAGTTCTGGCAGAGCGTGCTTGATACCACTCATCGCCAGTTCATTGCCAGCGTCAAGCAGGGCCGAGGCGATCGTCTGAAGGACAAGGAGCATCCTGAGTTGTTTTCCGGCCTGGTCTGGTCCGGAGAGCAGGCGTTGCCGTTGGGCTTGATCGACGGCTTGGGCAGTGCCAGTTCGGTGGCGCGGGATGTGATTGGCGAGAAAGAACTGGTGGACTTCACTGTTGAGGAATCGCCATTCGATCGGTTTTCCAAGAAGCTCGGCGCCAGCGTGGCTGAAAAGCTGGCGCTCTATATGGGCTTCCAAGGTCCGACGTTGCGTTGAGATAGTCAGGCTGACATAACCAAGATGTGGGAGGGGGCTTGCCCCCGATTGCTGTGGTGCTACAGACAGATTGGCTGATCCAGTACTGTCAGGAGCAAGCTCCCTCTCACAATGGGTTTTGCGGTGTTCTTAAGGGACCTGCACGCCTTCGCTGAGCAGCATGTCCACCAGTCGAATCAGGGGTAAGCCGACGAGGCTGGTGGCATCCGGCCCTTCGGTGCTCTGGAACAGGCTCACGCCCAAGCCTTCAGCTTTGAAGCTGCCCGCGCAGTCAAATGGTTGCTCGATGCGCAGGTAGCGCTCGATGCGCTCAATGTCCAGCTCGCGCATATGCACGGTAAAGGGCACGCAGTCGACTTGGCAGCGCCCGGTTTCGCTGTTGAGCAATGCCAGGCCGGTAAGAAAGCTGACACGCTTGCCGCTTGCCGCCAGCAACTGCTCGCGGGCGTTCTCGAATGTATGCGGCTTGCCGATGACCCGGCCGTCGAGCGCGGCCACCTGGTCCGAGCCGATAATCAAATGCCCGGGATGGCTGGCGGCCAACGCTCGGGCCTTCTCCTCGGCCAGGCGTTTGACCAGCTCCACCGCCAGCTCATTTGGACGATGGCTTTCATCGATATCCGGAGAGCTGCAGATGAACGGTAGGTGCAGGCGGTTCAACAATTGCCGGCGGTAAACCGAGCTGGATGCGAGTAATAAAGGCAGCATGGGCGTCTCCTCAGGGCAGGCCGGGATTCTAGCGGGGTGACCGGCTGACGCACAGGGCCGAATTTCCTTTGACATGGCCGGGTGCATCCCTATAATGCTGCGCCTATGTTGAATGACCCGATTCCACCTCACGTTGACCCGCGCAAATTGGCTGATCGTGGCACCTCCCTTCAAGGTGAAGTGCTGCTGGCCGATTTGGAGAGACTCTGCGACCCGCTTTCCGACACTGTCGGTACGGTGCAGGCCAAATTCGTTTTTGAACGAGATGAACGTAAATCTGTGGTCATTCACAGCTTTATCGACACCGAAGTCAAAATGGTTTGCCAGCGTTGTCTTGAGCTGGTCACCCTGCCGATCCACAGCGAATGCAGTTACGCCGTGGTGAAGGAGGGTGCGAATACCC
This sequence comes from Pseudomonas sp. efr-133-TYG-23, assembly GCF_030209215.1. Classification (NCBI taxonomy): domain Bacteria; kingdom Pseudomonadati; phylum Pseudomonadota; class Gammaproteobacteria; order Pseudomonadales; family Pseudomonadaceae; genus Pseudomonas; species Pseudomonas sp. efr-133-TYG-23. The sequence continues at coordinate 66,038 of NZ_JARVSL010000030.1, forward strand.
AGTCGTTGCCGAAAGGTTATGACGTGCTGGAACTGGGCGAAGATCCTTTGGATCTGCATGCACTGATCGAGGAGGAGCTTCTGCTCGCCTTGCCCATTGTGCCTGCTCATCATCCGGAAGAATGCCAGCAGCCGGCGGGCCTCGATGACGAGCCCGAACCGAGCGAGGACGAGGTAACGCGGTCCAACCCGTTCAGTGTATTGGCGCAGTTAAAGCGTGACCCAAACGTTTAGGAGTTAATCAATTATGGCTGTTCAGCAGAACAAAAAATCCCGCTCCGCCCGTGACATGCGCCGTTCGCACGACGCTCTCGAGGCAAGCACTCTGTCCGTGGAAAAGACCACTGGTGAAGTTCACCTGCGTCACCACGTATCGCCAGAAGGCGTATACCGTGGTCGTAAAGTGATCGACAAGGGCGCTGACGAGTAATCACTTGTCTGCTCTCGTCATCGCGATTGACGCAATGGGCGGGGACTTCGGTCCCCGCAGCATTGTTCAGGCCTGCGTTGCCAGCCTGTCTGCAACACCCTCGCTGCACCTGACCCTTGTCGGTCAACCCTCCCTTCTTGAAGAACTGATTGCCAGCCATCCGGCGGTGGATCGCGCGCGCCTGAGCATTGTGCCGGCCAGCGAAACCATCACGATGGATGAAAAGCCGGCGGCGGCCCTGCGCGGTAAACCTGACTCTTCGATGCGGGTGGCCCTGGAACTGTTGCGCGACGGCAAGGTGCAAGCCTGTGTCAGCGCCGGCAATACCGGGGCCTTGATGGCGTTGTCGCGGCATGTGCTCAAGACCTTGCCCGGAATCGACCGGCCGGCCATGGTGGCGGCGATTCCCACGCAGACAGGCTATTGCCAGTTGCTGGACCTCGGGGCGAACGTGGATTGCAGTGCCGAGCACCTGTTCCAGTTCGCTGTGATGGGCTCGGTGGCGGCGCAAGCCTTGGGCGTGGCCCGCCCGCGCGTGGCGCTGTTGAACATCGGCACCGAAGACATCAAGGGCAACCAGCAGGTCAAGCTCGCCGCGACGCTGTTGCAAGGCGCGCGAGGCTTGAATTACATCGGCTTCGTCGAAGGTGACGGTTTGTATCGTGGCGAAGCGGACGTGGTGGTGTGCGACGGCTTTGTGGGCAATATCCTGCTTAAATCCAGCGAAGGCCTGGCGACCATGATTGCCACGCGCATCGAGTCGTTGTTCAGGCAGAGCCTGGTCTCGCGTCTGGTAGGTGCTCTGGCGCTGCCATTGATGCGTCGTCTGCAGGCTGATCTGGCGCCGGCGCGGCATAACGGGGCGAGTTTTCTAGGCTTGCAGGGCATTGTGGTGAAAAGTCACGGTTCGGCGGGCGTGGAAGGTTTTCAGAGTGCGATTGCCCGCGCGGTGATCGAGCTCCAGGAAAACCTGCCCCAACGCCTGCATGGCCGTCTCGAGGACCTGTTGCCTTAGGCGAATTGGCCCAGGAATGCTTAAATGTGACCGGCCAGTTCAATTGACCATCCAATCTGTCAGTTTCGTGCGCTCCCACCGTAGGGGCGCCCATTTCCGACGACCAGATCATTAGGGGCTTGTTACATGTCTACATCCCTCGCATTCGTCTTTCCAGGGCAGGGCTCGCAGTCCCTCGGCATGTTGGCCGAGCTGGGCGCGCAATACCCGCTGATCCTGGATACTTTCAAGGAAGCTTCCGATGCCTTGGGTTACGACCTCTGGGCACTGACCCAACAGGGGCCGGAGGAGCAACTCAATCAAACTGATAAAACCCAACCGGCGATCCTGACTGCCTCGGTTGCCCTGTGGCGCTTGTGGCTGGCAGAGGGCGGCGCACGTCCAGCGTTTGTTGCAGGTCATAGCTTGGGCGAATACAGCGCTCTGGTCGCGGCGGGTAGCCTGACCCTGGGTGAAGCGGTCAAGCTGGTCGAGCGCCGTGGTCAACTGATGCAAGACGCCGTTCCGGCCGGGCAGGGCGGCATGGCCGCTATCCTGGGTCTGGACGACGCGGTGGTGATCGAAGCCTGCGCCGAAGCCGCTCAGGGCGAAGTGGTCAGCGCTGTCAACTTCAATTCCCCAGGCCAGGTGGTGATTGCCGGTGCCAAGGCCGCCGTCGAGCGCGCCATTGAGGGTTGCAAGGCGCGTGGTGCCAAGCGTGCGCTGCCGTTGCCGGTGAGCGTGCCGTCCCATTGCGAGCTGATGCGCCCGGCGGCCGAGCGTTTTGCCGAGTCCATCGCTGCGATCAACTGGCAGGCGCCGCAGATCCCGTTGGTACAGAACGTCAGCGCAGCGGTAGTGGCCGACCTCGACACCCTCAAGCGCGACCTGCTGGAGCAGCTCTACAAGCCGGTGCGTTGGGTTGAGTCGGTCCAGACCCTGGCCGCCAACGGCGCCACCGAGCTGGTTGAGTGCGGTCCGGGCAAGGTCCTGGCTGGCCTGAACAAGCGCTGCGCCGATGGGGTCTCGACATCCAACCTCAATACCCCGGATGCCTTCGCTGCCGCTCGCGCGGCACTGGCCTGAACCCTGAATTCCGAACTTAGGAGAAGCCTGCATGAGTCTGCAAGGTAAAGTTGCACTGGTTACCGGCGCAAGCCGTGGCATTGGTCAGGCGATCGCCCTGGAACTGGGCCGTCAGGGCGCCGTCGTGATCGGCACCGCCACTTCCGCTTCGGGCGCCGAGCGTATTGCCGCGACCCTGAAGGAAAACGGCGTTCAGGGCACTGGCCTTGAACTGAACGTGACCAGCGATGAGTCCGTGGCTGCCGTATTGGCCGAGATCACTGCACAGTTCGGCGCCCCGTCGATCCTGGTAAACAACGCCGGTATCACCCGCGACAACCTGATGATGCGCATGAAAGACGACGAGTGGTACGACGTGGTCGATACCAACTTGAACAGTCTGTTCCGCCTGTCCAAGGGCGTTTTGCGCGGCATGACCAAGGCGCGCTGGGGCCGAATTATCAATATTGGCTCCGTAGTGGGTGCCATGGGCAACGCAGGCCAAGTAAACTACGCAGCCGCCAAGGCCGGCCTGGAAGGTTTCAGCCGCGCACTGGCGCGTGAAGTCGGTTCGCGCTCGATTACGGTCAACTCGGTGGCCCCAGGGTTCATCGACACCGATATGACACGCGAACTGCCGGAAGCACAGCGTGAAGCCTTGCTGACGCAGATTCCGCTGGGCCGTCTGGGCCAGGCTCAAGAGATCGCGAATGTGGTCACTTTCCTGGCATCTGACGGTGCGGCATACGTGACTGGGGCTACAATCCCGGTGAACGGCGGGATGTACATGAGTTAAATTGTGACGGATCGCTTCAAAAAAATGTCATACGAGCTGTCTAAAATCCGTTATAAAGCTGCAACTTAATTTATAGGCAGAGGGTCGTTCGGGGTACAGGGTGAAGCTTTCAGTTGAAAAGCTGAAAAGGCTTTCTATACACTTACCCACTGGCCAGCTGCCTGAATTTGTCCATTAGGAGTGAAAACAAGGTATGAGCACCATCGAAGAGCGCGTCAAGAAAATCGTTGCCGAGCAACTGGGTGTTAAAGAAGAAGAAGTGACCAACAGCGCTTCCTTCGTTGAAGACCTGGGTGCCGACTCCCTTGACACCGTTGAGCTGGTGATGGCTCTGGAAGAGGAATTCGAGACCGAAATCCCGGACGAAGAAGCTGAAAAAATCACTACTGTTCAAGCTGCTATCGACTACGTTACTGCCCACCAGGCGTAATAGTTTGTAGTCGTCGCTTGCTGTCAGGGAAAAACCGCACTGCTGTAACGGCGTGCGGTTTTTTCTTTAGCTCCAATGAAAAGTGAGCGCTGAAGCAAAGTGTCGTCATCAAGAAAAAGGAGAGTGCTGTGTCGCGTAGACGCGTCGTAGTCACCGGTATGGGTATGTTGTCGCCACTGGGTACAGATGTGCCGAGCAGTTGGCAGGGCATTCTGGCTGGCCGCAGTGGTATTGGTCTGATCGAACACACAGACCTTTCTGCCTATTCCACCCGTTTTGGCGGCTCGGTAAAGGGGTTCAATGTCGAGGAATATCTCTCGATCAAAGAGTCCCGCAAACTCGACCTGTTCATTCAATACGGTTTGGCTGCTGGTTTTCAGGCAGTGCGTAATGCTGGCTTGGAAGTCACTGACGCCAACCGTGAGCGTATCGGCGTAGCCATGGGTTCGGGCATTGGCGGTTTGACCAATATCGAAGAAACCAGCCGCACGCTGCATGAGACGGGCCCACGTCGGATTTCGCCGTTCTTCGTGCCAGGCTCGATCATCAATATGATTTCCGGCTTCCTGTCCATCCACCTGGGCGCACAGGGACCCAACTACGCAATTGCCACGGCCTGCACCACGGGCACCCACTGCATCGGCATGGCTGCGCGCAACATTGCCTATGACGAGGCGGACGTGATGATTGCCGGCGGCGCCGAAATGGCCGCCTGCGGCCTTGGCATGGGTGGCTTCGGTGCCTCTCGTGCGCTGTCGACCCGCAACGACGAGCCGACCCGCGCCAGCCGTCCCTGGGACAAGGGCCGTGATGGCTTCGTGCTGTCCGACGGTGCCGGTGCCTTGGTATTGGAAGAGTTGGAACACGCCAAGGCGCGTGGTGCCACCATCTATGCCGAACTGATTGGCTTTGGCATGAGTGGTGACGCCTACCACATGACTTCGCCACCGTCCGATGGTGCTGGCGCCGCGCGCTGCATCACCAATGCGTTGCGTGATGCAAAGGTCAATGCCGACCAGGTGCAGTACATCAATGCTCATGGTACCTCGACCCCGACCGGCGACCTGGCGGAAGCCGAGGCCATCAAGTCGGTGTTCGGCGAGCACGCCTATAAGCTGGCGGTCAGCTCCACCAAGTCCATGACCGGTCACCTCTTGGGTGCGGCGGGCGCGGTTGAGGCGATCTTCAGCGTGATGGCCATCAAGGATCAGGTCGCACCGCCGACCATCAACCTGGATGAGCCGGACGAAGGCTGCGACCTGAACTTCGTGCCTCACGAAGCCCAGCCGATGCCGATCGATGTGGCCATCTCCAACTCGTTTGGCTTTGGTGGCACCAACGGCTCCCTGGTGTTCCGCCGGTTCGCCGAGTGATGCATTGCTGGGTCGACGGTCAGCCAGCGGACACCGTGCCCCTGAAAGACCGGGGCCTGGCATACGGCGATGGTCTATTCGAGACCATTGCCGTCAAGGCCGGGCGGCCCGTGTTGCTCGACCGACATCTGCAGCGCCTGGAAGAGGGTTGCCGGCGCCTCGCTTTAAAGGTCGACCACCGCCTTGTGCGCAATGAAGTGCTGGCCTACGCCGCCGGCCTCGGCGAAGGCGTTCTCAAGTTGATTCTCACCCGTGGCGACAGCCTGCGCGGTTACGGCATGAACCCCGACGCAGCGGTGCGTCGCATTGTGCAGGGCAGCCCGCCCGCCTCCTATCCCCTGGCCCACGGAATCGACGGCATTCGTCTGTTTCCGTGTGCCACCCGTCTGGCCGAGCAACCGCTGTTGGCCGGGCTCAAACACCTCAATCGGCTGGAACAGGTGATTGCCCGTGCCGAGTGGCAGGACGTCGAGCATGCCGAAGGCTTGATGCTGGATATGTCCGAACGTGTCATCGAAGGCGTGTTCAGTAATTTATTTATCGTAAGCAACGGTTTGTTACTAACCGCCGATCTGAAGCGTTGCGGGGTTGCTGGCGTCATGCGTGCTGAGATTCTGGCTCAGGCCGAAGCGCTGGGCGTCCCGGTGGCCGTGGCCGACATCAATGTCGAGCAGTTACGGCAGGCGGACGAAGTCTTTGTCTGCAACAGCGTTTATGGCATTTGGCCGGTGCGTGAGTGCGCGGCGATGAGCTGGTCGGTTGGCCCGCTCACCCGTAAACTGCAGGGCATTGTTCGCGCCTTATTGGATATTTGAGTTGATACGAAAACTGGTTGTACTGCTGCTGATCGGTCTGTTTTCCGCCGGTTTGCTGTTGGGCTTTTCTGCCTGGAAACTCGACTCTGCCCTCAAGCAGCCCTTGAAGCTGACCCAGGAGCAATTGCTTGATGTACCGGCCGGGGCAACCCCCACCGGTACCTTCAATCGCCTCGAAGCCGACGGCGTGCTCGACGACGCCTTCTGGTTGCGCCTTTACTGGCGCTTGAACCTGGATGGCCAACCGCTGCACAGCGGTGAATATCGCATGACCCCCGGCATGACTGCCCAGGGGCTGATCGGTTTGTGGCAGCGTGGCGAAGTGGTGCAATACAGCCTCACGTTGGTGGAAGGCTGGAACTTTCGCCAGGTGCGGGCGGCGTTGGCCAAGCACGAAAAAATCGTGCAGACCTTGGCGGGCCTGCCTGACAGCGATGTCATGGATAAGCTCGGTCATCCTGGTGTGTTCCCCGAAGGGCGATTCTTTCCCGATACCTACCGCTTTGTGCGGGGCATGACTGACGTCGAATTCCTGAAAAAAGCCTATAACCGCTTGGACGATGTCCTGGCTCAGGAGTGGAGCAAGCGCGCCGCCGATGCGCCATACACCGATCCTTACCAGGCGCTGATCATGGCGTCTTTGGTGGAGAAGGAAACCGGCATACCGGAAGAGCGCGGTCAGATTGCCGGTGTGTTTGTGCGCCGCTTGAAGATCGGCATGTTGCTGCAGACCGATCCCACGGTGATCTATGGCCTGGGCGAGCGCTACAACGGCAAATTGACCCGCGCCCATCTCAAGGAAGCCAACCCGTACAACACTTACATGGTGGCCGGGTTGCCGCCGACACCGATCGCCATGGTCGGTCGTGAGGCGATCCATGCGGCGTTGAACCCCGCACCGGGCAGCAGCCTGTATTTTGTCGCGCGTGGCGATGGCAGCCATATTTTCTCGGATGATCTGGATGCGCATAATGCGGCCGTGCGCGAGTTTCAGCTCAAGCGTCGGGCCGATTACCGCTCCAGCCCGGCACCGGTGGTGAAGTCGCCGGAAGAGGCAGCGCCTCCGGCCGAGGCGGTGCCGGATACCGCCGCGCCTCAAAGCCCGCAATGACTCTGACTAAGGACCGCCTGTGACTGGCTTGTTTATTACCCTGGAAGGCCCGGAAGGCGCCGGCAAAAGCACCAACCGCGACTACTTGGCCGAGCGCTTGCGCGCCGAAGGCATCGAGGTGGTGTTGACCCGTGAGCCTGGCGGTACGCCTCTGGCCGAACGCATCCGTGAAGTGCTGTTGGCCCCGGGCGAAGAACAGATGAATCCGGACACCGAGCTGCTGCTGGTGTTCGCCGCCCGCGCCCAGCACCTTGCCGAAGTGATCCGTCCGGCCCTGGCCCGCGGCGCCGTGGTGATCTGCGATCGTTTCACCGATTCGACCTACGCCTACCAGGGCGGGGGACGCGGCTTACCCCTGGAGCGCATCGCCACGCTGGAAACCTTTGTACAGGGCAGCCTGCGCCCGGACCTGACCCTGTTGTTCGATCTGCCGGTGGAAGTGGGCATGGCGCGCGCCAGTGCCCGTGGCCGTCTGGACCGTTTCGAGCTGGAAGGCCAGGTGTTCTTCGACGCCGTGCGTCGCGCTTTCCTCGCGCGCGCCAAGGCTGAACCTGCGCGCTATCACCTGCTGGATGCGGCGCAACCGTTGGCCAATGTGCAACAGGCCATCGATGCGCTGTTGCCCGCGCTGCTGGAGCGCGCCCGTGGCTGAAGCCTACCCCTGGCAGGACAGCCTTTGGCAGCAGTTGGCCGGACGTGCCCAGCATGCCCATGCCTATTTGCTGCATGGGCCGGCAGGCATCGGTAAGCGCCATCTGGCCGAGCGCTTGATGGCCAGTCTGTTGTGCCAACGGCCGGTCAACCTGGAGGCTTGCGGCGAATGCAAATCCTGCTTGTTGCTCAAGGCGGGCAGCCATCCGGATAACTACCTGCTCGAACCGGAAGAGGCCGACAAGGCGATCAAGGTCGATCAGGTGCGCGATCTGGTCAGCTTCGTGGTGCAGACCGCGCAGATGGGCGGGCGCAAAGTGGTGCTGATCGAGCCGGTGGAGGCGATGAACATCAATGCCGCCAACGCCCTGCTCAAAAGCCTCGAAGAGCCTTCCGGCGACACTGTTCTGTTGTTGGTGAGTCACCAGTCCAGCCGCTTGTTGCCCACCATTCGCAGCCGTTGCGTGCAGCAGGCTTGCCCTCTGCCAAGCGAGGCGATGAGTGTGCAATGGCTGGCGCAGGCCCTGCCGGATTGCTCCGCTGAGGAGCGCGTGGAGTTGCTGACCCTGGCGGCCGGCTCGCCACTGGCGGCCGTCAAGCTGCAGGCCCAAGGCGTGCGTGAGCAGCGGGCCCTGGTGGTCGATGGAGTGAAGAAACTGCTCAAGCAGGAGCTGTCCGCCACTCAGTTGGCCGAGACGGCCTGGAAGGATATCCCTCTGCTGCTGTTGTTCGACTGGTTCTGCGACTGGTCCAGCCTGATCCTGCGCTACCAACTGACCCAGGACGAAACCGGCCTGGGTCTGCCGGATATGCGCAAAGTGGTGCAGTACCTCGCGCAGAAAAGCCCCCAGGCCAAGGTGCTGACTATCCAAGACTGGATCCTTGCCCAGCGCCAGAAAGTCCTCGGCAAAGCCAACCTCAACCGTGTGCTGCTGCTTGAAGCGCTGCTGGTGCAATGGGTTGGCCTGCTCGGGCGCCGTTGATCCTTCGATGGCCGACGAGTGTATCGTTGGTCAGACATTTACCGTGACTTAAGTCGTACCTTCTTATGCTCGTAGATTCCCATTGCCACCTTGACCGCCTTGATCTCGCCCAGCACGCCGGGTCCCTTGACGCTGCGCTTGAAGCGGCGCGCCAGCGCGGGGTAGGGCATTTCCTGTGCATCGGCGTCAGCGCCGAAAACGCCGCTGATGTCAAAGCCCTCGCCGAGCGCTACGCCGATGTGGATTGTTCGGTGGGTATCCACCCGCTGGACCTCCAGCCTGGTGAAGCGCCAGCGCTCGATTGGCTGCTGGCTGAGCTCAATCACCCACGCGTGGTGGCCATTGGCGAGACCGGCCTGGATTACCACTACGAGCCCGAAGCCGCCGAGTTGCAGCAGGCGTCCTTCCGTCTGCACCTGCAAGCCGCCCAGCAGACCGGTAAACCGGTGATCGTCCATACCCGTGGCGCCCGTGCCGACACATTGACGCTGCTGCGCGAGGCCGCCTTGCCCCAGGCCGGTGTGCTGCATTGCTTCACAGAGGACTGGGACATGGCCAAGGCCGCCCTGGACCTGGGTTTCTATATCTCCTTGTCGGGGATTGTCACGTTCCGCAATGCCGATGCCCTGCGCGACGTGGCGCGACAAGTACCGGCCGACCGTCTGCTGGTGGAAACCGACTCGCCATATCTGGCCCCTATCCCCCATCGCGGCAAGCCGAACCTGCCGGAGTACGTACGCGATGTGGCGGATTACCTGGCAATGCTGCGCGGCGTGCCCTACGAGCGGTTCGCCGAGCAGACCACCGAGAACTTCAAACGCCTGTTCCCGTTGGCTCATGTCGCCGCTTGAGGGACCAAATCCCAGGCAAAAAAAACCCGGGTTCTGGGGGGTGAATCCGGGCTAAGACCATTAGGAGTAAACAAGAGTACGCAGTCCGTCGGTACCCAGATCGGCGTTTCACTTGGGGGAGATGTCACGCCGACAGTTGAAGTATTGATCAGTATCCGATTCAGTCCAGTCGCCCCTGATCGTTTTTTAAACAGATTTGGAATACGTGCGCTTCAGTTGAGTTCTCACCGACGCCATGGGCATGGGTGGATGTTGCGTATTATTTCTGACTGATAACCGCTGATTCGTTGGCATGTTGTCATTAAAGTGCAGGGTGGGTTCACATAGGCGTTGCCCAACGACCGTTCAGTCGGGATAATCCCTCGCATCGGGTAAATCGTATCGCCACGTATCCGTGGCCTTGCATGGCCCTCCCTCTACCGACCTCTGCAGACCTCTTCCTCATGCACAAAGAACCCCGTAAGGTCCGTGAGTTTCGCCGCCGAGAGCAGGAAATTCTCGACACCGCGCTCAAGTTGTTCCTCGAACAAGGTGAAGACAGCGTCACCGTCGAGATGATTGCGGATGCCGTGGGTATCGGCAAAGGCACCATCTACAAACATTTCAAATCCAAGGCCGAGATCTACCTGCGCCTGATGCTCGACTACGAGCGCGATTTGAACGAGTTGCTGCATTCGGCCGACGTGGACAAGGACAAGGAAGCCCTGTCCCGCGCCTACTTCGAATTCCGTATGCGTGACCCCCAGCGCTACCGCCTGTTCGACCGACTGGAAGAGAAGGTGGTCAAAGGCCATCAGGTCCCGGAAATGGTCGAGGAGCTGCATAAGATCCGCGCCTCGAACTTCGAACGCCTGACTCTGCTTATCAAAGGCCGTATCAGCGAAGGCAAGCTGGAGGATGTACCGCCGTATTTCCACTATTGCGCCGCCTGGGCGTTGGTGCATGGCGCCGTGGCGCTGTATCACTCGCCGTTCTGGAGCAATGTGCTGGAAGATCAGGAAGGGTTCTTCCAGTTCCTGATGGATATCGGTGTGCGTATGGGCAACAAGCGCAAGCACAGTGCCGAACCGGCGCTTGAAGCCACGCCCGCCACTCAAGATTAGCTGCCAGGCGCAGTAACCCAGGAATATACTCAGGCAAGGATCTTGCTAAAAGCTGATTTATAGGTCAGCTTTTAGTGCGCCCGAATTATCCTCTGCCGGAGTGTTCCATGATCGTTGATCGTCAAGGCAGGCGTTTTCGCAATTTGCGGATCAGCCTGACCTCAGCCTGCAATTACGCGTGTACCTACTGCGTGCCTGATGGCAAGCGGCTGGTGGCTGCCCAGGACGAACTCTCGGCCGAGGCCATGGCCCGTGGCGTGGCGTACCTGATTGAAGCGGCCGGCATCGAGCGTTTACGCATCACTGGCGGTGAGCCGCTGGTCAGTCCCAAGCTGGAAGTGTTCCTCGGTGCCGTGGGCCAGCTTGGGCTGAGCGATATCAGCCTGACCACCAATGGCCAACTGCTTGCTCGCAAATTGCCGCTGCTGGTGGATGCCGGCATCCGGCGTATCAACGTCTCCCTCGATACCCTGGACGCCGGCGCGTTCCGCAGCATTGCCCGTGGCGGCGACCTGGCCACCGTGCTCGATGGCATGGATCAGGCTCGCGCCGCCGGGCTCAAGATCAAGGTCAATATGGTGCCATTGCGCGGCCAGAACCTGGATCAGGTGATGCCGCTGCTCGATTACTGTCTGGAGCGCGGCTACGAGTTGCGCTTTATCGAGTTGATGCGCATGGGCCACCTGGCCAAGGATTCCAATGCCTTTCTGCAGCAGTTCGTCAGCCTGCAACAACTGTTGAGCCTGATCGGCGAACGCTACGAATACTTGCAGGCCAATGCCCCCGTGGACGCCACGGCGGTGCGCTATGAAGTGCCGGGCAAAGGCCATTTCGGCGTGATCGCCAACGAAAGCGTGCCGTTCTGCCGTACTTGCTCGCGGTTGCGGCTGTCGTCCACCGGTTGGTTGCATGGCTGTCTATCGTCGAGCAACCGCCACTATGTCGGCGACTTGCTCGACAAGCCCCGTCATCAGGCGCTGCCGGCCTTGCAGGGTTTGTTGATGAAAGCCCTGGGTGATAAGCAGGAAGTGGCATTCTCCGGCGGCGCAACCATCATGAAAATCATCGGCGGCTAACGCCGCATGTGTGCAGCTGCCCTGGCCCAGATTCTGCATCTCGTGCCCATTCGCCGGTTTTCCGTCACCGGCTTCTGGAGGAATAGGATGCGTAGTCTGGTTTTGTTGCTGGCGTCGTTGACGCTGAGTGGTTGCATGACCGTCAGCGATATGGCCGAAGGCACCCGCTATCAGATGAGTGACGCCGGGTTGCTGGATCACAGCGACACTCGCCGCACGGCGTCGATTCGTGTGCAGCCGGATTCCTTTATTTTTATCGCCCAGGGCGCGTTTGTGCCGCCGGGCAGTGCCTATCCGCGTCCGAACGTGGTGGCTGAGGAAGCCTTCAATGGTTTCGTCGAATATTTCCCCATGGTACGTCGCGCCCGGCAACCTGAAGGCCTTGAGCAAGCCATGGCCGAAGCCCGTGCGGCGGGCGCTCATTACCTGCTGTACTGCCGCTTCGCCAAGGCCGACGACCGTATCGGTAACGCCGATGAATGGGCCGATCAAGAGGCGCTCGACCGCGTTGGCCTGGACAGCGGCGTTATTCAGATCATGTTGATCGAGACCAGCACCCAGTATTTGATTGATACTGCACGTATTCGCAGTCGTGGCGGTTTACTGACATTCCACGACAATAAGCCACAAGACCTGATTGCCCGTCCCCTGGCGCAGTACGCACGCAGCTTGCTGGGTATGAGTGATCAATAGGTCCGGCGCATCCTCAAGGGAGAACCCATGACCGATTCCGCCAAGGCCAACGATCTGTTGGCGCAACTGCCCAAAGGCAAGGGCCCGGCACCGGTGCATCTGTGGAACCCGGATTTCTGCGGCAATATCGATATGCGCATCGCCCGCGACGGCACTTGGTTTTACCAAGGCACGCCGATCGGGCGAAAGCCGATGGTCAAATTGTTCTCCAATATCATTCGCCGCGATGGCGATGATTACTTTCTGGTTACCCCGGTGGAAAAGGTCGGGATCGTGGTCGACGACGCGCCGTTCGTTGCGGTGACATTGGAGGTGGAAGGCGAGGGCGAAAGTCAGCGGCTGCGCTTGACCACCAACGTCGACGAGCAGATCGAGGCGGGTCTCGAACATCCCCTACGGGTGGTGATTGACCCGGTCACCGAAGAGCCATCGCCTTATCTGCGCGTGCGCGCCAACCTCGAAGCCCTGGTGCATCGCAACGTGTTCTATCAACTGGTCGAGTTGGCGGTGAGTCGTCCGATCAACGGGCGAAATTGGCTGGGTGTATGGAGCGGCGGGGAGTTTTTCCCGATTGGCCTGGAGCCCTGAGGCCGGTTTTTACCAGGCCCTGACATAATTCGCTTGCCGCTCACCGGGCCTTTCGGTTATCAATTTGTACATGATTAGACATGTGCGATTCGATAAGAAAAAACGCGTCGTCGACGAACTCATCCGCCGCATTGAAGGTGGCATGATGGCCGACGGTTTCCTGCTGCCGGGCGAGCACCAATTGGCCGAAGAGTTCGGGGTCAGCCGAGGCACCTTGCGCGAGGCTCTGGCCGAGCTGAAGCGCCGCAACTACATCGCCACCCAGAGCGGGGTCGGCTCCATTGTCACCTTTGACGGCATGGTGCTCGATCAAGCCAGCGGCTGGGCGCAGGCCTTGGCCGATACGGGGGCGTTGATCACCACTGACGTCCTGCGCCTGGAAGCGGTAACCCGCCCGGACTTGCTCAACCGCTTCGGCAGCGATCAGTTCATCGCCCTCGACCGGCGCCGTCGGACCACCGATGGCACTGCCGTGTCCCTGGAACGCTCGTTGATGCCCGCCGCTGGCAGTCTTGAGAGCCTGCCCCGGGTCGGCCTGATCGACAATTCTCTGACCATTACCCTGGCGGCCTATGGCTATGTCGGCGCTGATGGCGACCAGTGGATCGGTGCCGAGCCATTGAGCGACGAAGACGCCGAGCTGCTGGGGCGCCCAGTCGGCACGGTGTTTTTGAAGGCGTCGCGAACCACTTTCGACCGTCGCGGACGTTTTATGGAGTACGTCGAAAGCGTGCTTGACCCTGTGCACTTTCGCCTGCACCTGCAATTCGGAACCGCCAAATGACCCCGCATAATCGCGCCCTCGGCGCCTTTTACGGCTTGGCCCTGGGCGATGCCCTCGGCATGCCGACCCAATCCCTCAACCGCGAGCAGGTACGCGCGCGGTTCGGCGCGATCACAACGCTGGTCGATGCCCACGCCGACCAACCCATCGCCCCCAACATGCCCGCCGGCTCGGTGACCGACGACACCGAGCAAGCGATTCTGGTGGGCGAGTTGTTGGTGCAAGGCCAGGGCACGATCGAGCCTGCGGTCCTCGCCCAGCGCCTGATCGACTGGGAAGCGAGCATGCGCGCCAAGGGCTCCCAGGACTTGCTCGGTCCCTCCACCAAGCGCGCGATCGACATGATCCTCGCCGGCCATACTCCAGAGGAATCCGGGCGTTATGGCACCACCAACGGCGCGGCCATGCGTATCACGCCGGTGGGCATTGCCGCCGATGTCAACGATTCGGTTCGATTTGTCCAGTCGGTGATCCAGGCGTGCCAAGTCACCCACAACACGACCCTGGGCATCTCCAGCGCGGCAGCGGTGGCGGCGGTGGTTTCGGCCGGTATCAACGGCGTGGATCTAGGCGAAGCGTTAAGCATCGGCACCCAGATTGCCCAACAAACCGAGAGCCATGGCCATTGGGTGGCGGGTGGGCGGATTTCCACGCGCATCAGTTGGGCCCGCACCTTGAGCGTTGGCAGCGGCGATACCGCGCTGTTCGCTGACCTGTTGTATGAGTTGATCGGCACCTCCGTGGCCTCCCAGGAGTCGGTGGTGGTGTCGTTCGCCCTGGCGCAGCGGGTGGCGGTGGGTGAGCTGACGGCGCTGGACGCGTTGTGCCTGGCCGCCAGCCTCGGCGGCGATACCGACACCATCGCAGCGATGCTGGGCGCCATGCTTGGCGCTTGTTTGGGCATGCAGTGCTGGCCACCAGCGATGATCGAGCAGGTCAAACGGGTCAATGGGCTGGATTTGCAACCCTTGGTCCAGGGGCTGCTCGCCTTGCGTTAAGCGCGCGTTGCGACGTGCGTTGCTGAACACAGTCAGGATGACGGGTTAACCCTTTAACTATTTGCCATCACCACAACAAATACAGGCATCAGGAGCAGCACCATGAGCAGCACGTCTGCCGGCCAAAACGCCGGGCAATTGGAAACACGCGGTATCGAACCGGTCCCCGAAGCGGAGTGCAATGGTCACCCGCTGCAGCTGTTCTGGGTGTGGTTTGCCGCCAATATCAGCATCCTCGGCCTGCCGCTGGGTGCCACGTTGGTGGCGTTTCGCGGCTTGGCGATCTGGCAGGCGGTGATCGTGGCGATCCTCGGCGCCGCCGGTTCCTTTGCTGTGGTGGGCATCATCTCCATCGCCGGCCGACGCGGCCGCGCCCCCAGCCTGACGCTGTCGCGCGCCATCTTCGGCGTGCGCGGTAATATCGGTCCGACTTTGGTTTCGCTGATGTCGCGCCTGGGCTGGGAAACCGTCAACACCACTACCGCTGCGTTTGTGCTGCTGTCGCTGTGCTCAATCCTGTTCGGCTCGGCGGTCGAGGCCAAAAGCGCGCCGGTGCTGACCCTGATCTTTATCGGCATTTTCGTGCTGCTGACCCTGGCGGTCTCCGGTCTGGGCCATGCCACTTTGTTGGTGATCCAGAAATGGGCCACTTACGTGTTTGGCGCGCTGAATATCCTAGTGGGTGGTTTTCTCTGCGCCACCATCGACTGGAACGCCGTGTTCAATGCCACGCCGGCACCCCTGAGCGCGATGATCATCGGCATTGGCACCATGGCGGCCGGTACCGGTATCGGCTGGGCCAACGCCGGTGCCGATATGTCGCGTTACCAGCACCGCAGCGTCAAGGCCGCGCGACTGGTTGCGTCCGCCGCCTTTGGCGCGGGCATTCCGCTGGTGCTGTTGATCACCCTGGGCGGCCTGTTGTCGGTGGGCAATAACGACCTGGCGGCGGCCACGGACCCGATCATCGCGATCCGCGACATGCTGCCCACCTGGATGGCGGTGCCGTACCTGATCACGGCGTTCGGGGGGCTGTTGCTGTCGAATAACCTGTCGGTGTATTCGGCGGGGCTGACCACCCTGACCCTCGGTTTGAAGGTCAAGCGCGTACATGCGGTGATCGTCGATATCGTGGCGATCTTTGCCGGTTCGATTTACTTCATGCTGATTGCCGACAGTTTCTACGGCCCGTTTATTACCTTCATTTCGCTGCTGGCGGTGCCGATTACCGCCTGGGTCGGCATCTTCGTGGTCGACTTGATCCACCGTCACTACTACAGCGCCCAGGATCTGCTGGACGTCAGCCCCAGCAGCGCCTACTGGTATCGCGGCGGTGTGGAATGGCGCGCATTCGGCGCGTGGGCCGTGGCGATCGTGCTGGGTTTCAGCTTTACCACCATCGGCACTACCGCTGACAACATATGGTTTGCCGGGCCGTTGTCCGACTCCTGGCTGGGCCATAACGGCCTGGGTTGGATTGTCACGTTCTTGGTCGCGGGTGGGATCTACGCCGTGCTGGGTGGTGCATCTGATCGACGCCCGGCGCTGGTTGAGGGCGCGCATGTCTAGATTGCTGCACACGGGGCAGGTCATCGTCGACCTGGTCATGGCCCTCGATACATTGCCTGCCACGGGGGGCGACGTACTGGCCCAATCGGCCAGTTTCGAAACCGGCGGCGGCTTCAATGTGATGGCCGCCGCGCGACGCAACGGCATGCCGGTGGTGTACTTGGGGCGCCATGGCACCGGGCGCTTCGGCGATCTGGCCCGTGCGGCGATGCAGGCGGACGGCATCGACATGGCCCTGGCACCGAGCAGTGGCAAGGACACAGGCCTATGCGTGGCCCTGACCGAGGCGTCCACGGAGCGCACTTTTATCTCGCGCCTTGGGGCAGAGGGGGAACTGAGCGCCGAAGATTTGGCCAGCGTGGTGCCATTTGCCGATGACTACGTGTATGTCAGCGGCTACAGCCTGCTGCTGGAAGGCAAGGCCCAGCCGCTGATCGACTGGCTGCTGGCCTTACCGCGGACCATCGCGGTGGTGTTCGATCCGGGGCCGCTGGCCAAGGGGCCGAATTCGGCACTGATGGTTGCCTTGCTGCCGCGCATCGATATCTGGACCAGCAACGGGCCAGAAGCACTGGCATTCACCGGGGCGGCGGATATTGCGCAGGCGTTGACCGACCTCGCTCTGCACTTACCCGCTGACACGCTGTTGGTGGTACGGGATGGTCCGAATGGCTGCTGGGTAGGGCGTGGGGCTCAGATCGAACATGTGCCTGGGTTCATGGTGCAGGCGGTGGATAGCAATGGCGCTGGGGACGCGCACGCGGGGGTGATGATTGCCGGTCTGGCCCAAGGCCTCGAACCGGTGGAATCGGCGCGCCGTGCAAATGCGGCGGCGGCGTTGGCGGTGACGCGCTGGGGCCCGGCCACTGCGCCGACCGGTGCTGAAGTCGACGCCTTCTTCAAACCATGACAACCAACGGTGGCAGGACGCGGACGTCCTCCCACCGCTGCCAAGGCAGGGTCAACCTGCCTTCTTCAACGCTTCGATCAGCTGATCCTTACGCATGCTCGAACGCCCGCGGATATCTTTCGCCCGGGCTTCTTTGAGCAGGCTTTCCTTGGTCTGGGTGCTTAAGGACACGCGGCTGTTGCGCGGATGCCCTTCACGGCTGGCGGCAGCCCGCTTGGCCGAGTCATGACGATCCTGGGCATTCTTCGCCGGTGCCTTGCGCTGACCCGAGCCGCCGGCCTTTTCGCCCCCGCCAGACTGCTTGTTGACGGTGGCCCACGCACGGGCTTCGGCTTCGGATTTGGGCACGCCTTTGTCCTCGTAACTCTGTTCGATACGGGAGGCTTTACGCTTCTGTGCGGCGGTGTATTTGGCTTTGCTTCCAAGAGGCATTGCGATACTCCTACTGGCCCTGTCGCCAGGGCCAGACCAGACAAAATGAATTACTGAAGGTCGGCACTTTCCAGCTTGCGCGCCTCATCGACACCCGACGCGGTCAGCTTGATCGGCAGGTTCAAGGCATATTCACCGGCAGCGTCGGTGGTCACGTGACCGTCCTTGATAAGTCCACGGTCTTGAAGGAACGCCAAGGCACTGGCGACTACTTTCTCGCCGCGGTAGTTGTCGAGCACCTCCTTGCCCAAACCATGGGGATGGGCGTGCAACAGGCGGGTGAGGACTTCTCTCTCAAGGTTCTTATCGACGTTCATGCGTACCTCTTCATGGGGAAATGATCGGGTGTTCGTCTCGCGTGCGATGAATCAAGGTGCAGGTTGCTTCGGCGCACCCGGCAGGTTCGAGTCGTCGCCTTTGTTGATCTTCGGCTCGTTCACCGACGGGCCCATCTTGCCGTTACCCACCGCAGCCGGTGCCTGGCGTTGGGTGTCATGGCCTTGAGTGTGCGGGTCGGCGGCGTTGGTGTTATCGATCACCGCGCCGCCATTGGTGTCCAGGCCCGTGCCCATGGACTTCTGCGACTCGGTGGTGGCGTCCGGGTTGGTCGGGCCGGTGGATGAGGTCGCGGCGAAGCTGCTCAGGGAAACCGCGGACAGCAGACCGGCGAGGGCGAGGGCAGCACATTTGGAATGGTTCATGAGGGTGTCTCCTTATGATTAATGTCCTTACCCTTTGTTGGTCAGCCGACGTTTATTGATCGTGCCTCGATGGCGACGAACGGTATCAAGTTGCCTGTAAAAATTTGTGTGTCAGCGCATTGGGCCACATCGACGCCACCTCGTAGCCCATAAAATTGCGCTGCAATCAGTCATCAAAGCGCCTTAGTATGTGGGCTTTGACATTGCCAAGGCTCGCCCATGACCATCGAGATTCGTCCCGCCGTGCCCAGTGACGCTGCGCAGATCCTGACTTTTATCACCGAGCTTGCGGAGTACGAAAAAGCCCGGCATGAAGTGATCGCCAGTGTGGTGGACATTGAACGTAGCCTGTTCAGCGAGGGCGCCACCGCCCATGGTCTGATTTGCTTGCGGGACGGCGTGCCCATCGGTTTTGCAGTGTTCTTCTTCAGCTACTCCACCTGGCTGGGCAGTAACTGCCTGTACCTCGAAGACCTCTACATCAACCCGGAACAACGTGGCGGCGGGGCGGGCAAGAAGTTGTTGCGCCATTTGGCCAAGATCGCGTTCGACAATGGCTGCGGGCGCTTTGAGTGGAGCGTGCTGGACTGGAACGAGCCGGCGATTGCCTTCTACAAATCCATTGGCGCACAGCCGCAGGAAGAGTGGGTGCGGTACCGCATGGAAGGCGATGCGTTGCGTGACTTCGCCTTGGGTTGAGGCTGAAAGTCGTTCTATTACTTGATCAATTACCGGCATGGATGTGCCGGTTTTTTTACATTTTTTCTCACAATATGGGATGTAAATTTATATATTGAGATGTTTCAGGTTCTAGGTTTATAGTCGGCGGCATCAGCACTCACTACCAAAAATAAAACAGGTGAAGCGATGCAGGCACATCCGTTGTCGTTGCCCAGGGTGCCCGAGCCTACTTACGGCGAGCGTCTCAAAGGCAAGGTGGTCGTGATCACCGGTGCCGCCCAAGGCATTGGCGAGGCGATCGTCGCGTGCTTTCAAGCCCAGCAGGCGCAGTTGGTGATCGGCGATATCCAGGGCGACAAGGTCGAGGCCGTTGCCGCTCACTGGCGCGAACGCGGCGCCCAGATCCATGCACTCCCTATCGATATCACCGCCAAGGAACAGTGGCAGGCGCTGGTCAACCTGGCCATCGAGCGCTTCGGGCGTGTGGATGTGCTGGTCAATTGCGCAGGGGTCAATGTGTTCCGCGACCCGCTGGAAATGACCGACGAAGACTGGCGCCGCTGCTTCGCCATCGATCTCGACGGTGCCTGGTTCGGCTGTCGCACGGTGTTGCCGCACATGATCGAGCGGGGCATCGGCAATATCATCAACATCGCCTCCACCCATTCCAGCCACATCATTCCCGGGTGCTTTCCGTACCCGGTAGCCAAACATGGCCTGCTCGGCCTGACCCGCGCGCTGGGCATCGAATACGCGCCCAAAGGCATCCGCGTGAATGCGATTGCGCCGGGCTATATCGAAACCCAGCTGAATGTCGATTACTGGAACGGTTTCCCCGACCCCCACGCCGAACGCCAGCGCGCCTTCGACCTGCACCCGCCCAAGCGCATCGGCCAACCGGTCGAGGTGGCGATGACGGCGCTGTTCCTGGCCACCGACGAAGCGCCTTTTATCAATGCCACCTGCCTGATGATCGATGGCGGGCGGTCTGTGATGTACCACGACTAGAACCTGCCGCTCTCCAATAACAACAAGAGGTGCCGTTCATGAAAAAAGCCTTACGTGTTCTCGCTACCGCCGTGGCGTTCAGCAGCCTCAGCTCCTTCGCCCTGGCTGCGGATACAGTCAAAATCGGCTTCCTGGTCAAACAAGCCGAAGAACCCTGGTTCCAGACCGAGTGGGCCTTCGCTGAAAAAGCCGCCAAGGACAAGGGGTTTGAGTTGATCAAGATCGCCGTGCCCGACGGCGAGAAAACCCTCTCGGCCATCGACAGCCTGGCCGCCAACGGCGCCAAGGGTTTTGTGATCTGCCCGCCGGATGTGTCCCTCGGCCCGGCGATTGTGGCCAAGGCCAAGCTCAACGATATGAAAGTCATGGCGGTGGACGACCGTTTCGTCGACGCCAAGGGCAAGTTTATGGAAGACGTGCCGTACCTGGGCA